>JBKHWO010000014.1:0-8074 GCA_046566485.1 Alphaproteobacteria bacterium
AACGAGCGTCAGGAGTGGCTGCTGGCGCGAGTCGCGCAGGGCGACCGATGCACGGTTGAAGACGTCGTCGTGCACTGGCAGGTCAGCAGCCGCACCGCGAAACGCGACATTGCCAACCTGAAGGACAGAGGGCTGATACGATATCTGGGCCGCCATCGGCGGGGATTCTATGTGGCAAGCCGACAAACCTAGCCGAGCGCGACCACCGGCGGGCTGACGGAATCGGCACTCTTGAAAAAACACCACAGTGGTGTTATCAAGGGCAATGACCGAGAAGCGAAAGCCGACCTATGACATTGAAGCGGTCAAAGCCGTTTTCTCGACGGTCGAGAAGCTCAATGTCACAGGTTCCGCTCTGAGAGGAGCGGCTTCGCTTGGTTTTGGCCGAAGCGAGATCGTCGCCACCATACAGACGATCGAGCGACGCCATTTTTATAAGTCCATGACATCCTATGCCGATCATCGGGTCTGGCAGGATGTCTACCACGTTCCCTCGGAACAGGGGGCTTTATACGTCAAGTTCACGGCTGATGCCGTGACCGAGTTTTTGCTTCTGTCGTTCAAGGAGAAGGGCGATGACTAACCCCACCTGCCCGGAAACGGGCCAGCCGATGTTCCGCGACGTTCGGCCGATGACCATCACCTACAAGGGGCACGAAGCCACCTTCGACATGCCCGGCTGGTATTGTGATGCAAGCGACGAGAGCATTCACACCGGTGACGACATGAAGGTTTCCGATCGGGCTCTGAACCGGCTCAAGGCCCAGGTGGAGGGCTTGCTCGATCCCGAGGCGGTGCGCCGTATCAGGAAGCGCCTGCACCTCACCCAGAAGGATGCTGGCCGCTTGATCGGGGGCGGGCCCAACGCCTTCCAGAAGTACGAGAGCGGTGACGTGGTTGTCAGTCATGCGGTGATGAGTGCCCTGCTGCTGCTCGACAGGGATCCGTCCGGCCTCTCAGTTCTGAAGCAGAGGGTGCATCGGAAGGAGGCCGCATAGGCCTCTTGCGATTGCCTTTCCGCAATTGCCGACCGCAACTTTTCGCTGGCTCACTGCCTGCTTAGGTGCCCTTCGACGAGAGAGTTCGTCCGCAAGCTCTCTCCCACCGCCATTATACACTCGAAAATAAATGATAATTCCGAATAAGGACTTCGCAATGGCGCAGTTCTGCGCCGTTTTCGCGTAGGCGACCGAACCTTTGAGACCGCGAATTCCTGTTAAATCTGTCTCAGAAGCCCGCCTGTCTCTTTTCGACCGAACCGTGCGCGAAAAGGTACGGGCAGAAATTACTGATCCTTTTCATATAATTGAACTTTGCTGGAGGCCGTACCGTTGGGGGCCGTCTCTGGGTGTGCAAGGTTTCAAAAACTGAAGGTACGGTCTCCGATTATCCCTGGCGCAGCGGATCTAATGCCGAACGGGGCTCACGCTTGTTCATCGCCTGCAGAGCGGCAATGCGCTTTTCAGTGGCCGGGTGGGTAGAGAACAGATCCGAAATCCCGGTGGGCACGATGTAGAGCTGGGCGGCAGCAGGATTGCTGTTGGCGGTGCTTGGTAGCTGCTGGGCCGGACCGGCGATCTTGGCGAGGGCAGAGGCAAGCGCCGCCGGGTTGCCGCAAATTTCTGCACCAGCCTTGTCCGCACCATATTCGCGTGTGCGGCTGATCGCCATTTGCACGATCATCGCGGCAAAGGGCGCAACGATCATGGCCAGGATTGCAGCGGCAGGGTTGGGGCGGCCCTCTTCATCATGTCCAAAGAACATGCCGAAGTTGGCAATCATGGAGATCGCGCCGGCAATGGTCGCAACCATGGTCATCACAAGGGTGTCGCGATTGCGGACATGGGCGAGTTCATGCGCCATGACTGCCGCGACTTCATCACGGTCCAGCATGCGCAGCAGGCCAGTGGTCGCCGCAACAGCAGCGTTTTCGGGATTGCGACCGGTCGCGAAGGCGTTTGGGTTGGGGCTGTCAACAATGTAAACGCGGGGCATCGGGAGGTTCGCCCGGCGAGCGAGTTGTGCCACCAAGGTGTAGAACTCTGGTGCACTGGTTTGATCAACTTCCCGAGCGCCATGCATCGACAGCACGAGCTTGTCAGCGTTCCAGTAGGTAAGCAGGTTCATGCCTGCTGCGATGATCAGGGCAATCAGCGCACCATTCACGCCGCCAAACATATAGCCAAGGCCCATGAACAGCGCAGTAAGCGCTGATAGCAGCAACATGGTCTTGAAACCGTTCACAGCATCGGGCCTTTCAGAAATTAGACTGAATCAATCTAGTTTGAGGAAGCTGTCGCTTCAATCCCCCAAAGGGGAATAGAGGCCGCCAGGATTGAGCCGCTTAACGTTCGGTGATGCTTAGTCGTCAAACTTGGTGTGCCGAGCCTCGTTAAACCGTGCCAACCTCGGCTTTCAGTGTCACAGGGAAAGCTTTGTTTTCCGTTTTGGCGTGCAACCTATGAGCGGTCTTCCAACAGGGGTGCCCGGCAACAGGCCGGACATAGATGAGGAAGATTTCAATGCTTGACCGTACCCGTGCGCTTGCCGCGTTCGCCGCCACTGCCGCCGTTCTGGCCGTTCCGCAGGTCGCTCACGCGACGGACGGATACTTTGTGAACGGCATGGGCGCCAAAGCCAAGGGTGCGGGCGGCGTGGCAATTGCCATGCCCGACGATGCCGTGGCTATTGCCGCTAATCCGGCGGCGGCTGTGGAAGTCGGCAACCGGCTGGACGTAGGCTTCGAGGTCTTCGTCCCGAACCGTGGTGCCGAGATCACTGGCAATCAGGCCGGACTGAATGGCACCTGGTCCGGCAACGGGGCCAACCCGTTCATTCTTCCCGAAGTGGGCTATACCCGACAGCTTAACGACACGCTGGCCTTTGGCCTGGTCATCAACGGCAATGGCGGGATGAACACCAAGTACGAGCAGAACCCGTTTGCCAGCTTTGGCGCACAGGGGCCGGCTGGGGTGAACCTGCGCCAGATCTTTGTCACGCCGACCATGGCGGCGAAACTGGGCGAAGGGCACAGCATTGGCGTTTCCCCGATCCTGATGCTGCAAAGCTTCTCGATGACCGGCATCCAGCCGTTCACCCAGGCCAGCATTGCTCCGACCAAGATGACTAACAACGGCGATGACTGGTCGACCGGCGCAGGTCTGCGCGTCGGTTACCTGGGCGAGTTAGGCCCGGCGGTGAAGTTCGGCGCGTTCTACCAGACCAAGGTCTGGGCCAAGCCGTTCGAAAGCTATGCCGGTCTGTTTGCCAATGGCGGGGATTTTGACGTTCCCGCTTCATGGGGCGCTGGCGTCTCGATCAAGGCGACGGAAAAGCTGACGCTGGGCGCGGATTACAAGCGGATCGAATATTCCGGCGTTGCTGCGGTCGGCAATCCGCTGGCGGTAAACCTCCCGTTCGGCGCGGAGAACGGCCCCGGTTTCGGCTGGAAGGATGTGGACGTGATCAAGTTTGGCGCGGTGTATCAGGCCAGCGACAAACTGACCCTGCGCGCTGGCTATGGCCGTTCGGACAATCCGGTGCCGCAGTCGCAGACGTTCCTCAACCTGCTGGCTCCCGGCGTGGTCACCGATCACTTTACCGCCGGTGCCACCGTCAAGCTGAAGAACAAGCTGGAACTGACCGGCTATGTGATGCATGCGCCGCGCAATGATGTACGCGGTGCGGGCTCGATCCCGCTCGGCTATGGCGGCGGCGAAGCGAACGTCCACCTGGCGGAAACCGCCGTGGGCGCATCGCTGGGCTTCTTGTTCTAGGGAGGAATTGGGCAATGCCCGAAACGTGGTTGCTGGCCCTGATGGGCGGCGTTCTGATCGGGCTTGCCTCTGGCGGGTTTTACCTGCTCGCTGGAGAAATCGCGGGGATTACCGGCGTGGTCCGCCGCGCCCTGTCCGGACCTGAGCGCGGTTGGCGGGTTGCCTTCCTGAGCGGGATGATAGTGGCGGCGCTGATCTGGCTGGCCACGGCGGACGTCGCAGCGGCAACGGCGGGGCTTGAGAAACTCTCGCTTCCAGTCCTGATCACTGCGGGTCTGCTCGTCGGGATCGGCACCGATCTGGGCAATGGCTGCACCAGCGGTCATGGGGTTTGCGGCCTGTCCCGCTTTTCCTTGCGCTCGCTGGTGGCCGTAGCCGTGTTCATGGCTGTTGCGGTTCTGACCGTCTGGCTGGTTCGCCATGGAGGCTTGGCATGAAGATCGCGATCGCTTTCCTGGCAGGACTAACCTTTGGCTTCGGCCTGCTGGTGTCCGGCATGAGCAGCCCAGACAAGGTGCTGTCCTTCCTCGACCTTGCCGGCGCTTGGGATCCTAGCCTGGCCTTCGTCATGGGCGGCGCGGTGCTGACCGCTACGCCGTTGTTCCTGCTCGCCAAGCGGCGGGCACAGCCGCTGGTGGGTGCGGTTTATGATGATCCGGAACGCCTGACGATTGATCGCAAGCTCTTGATTGGTGCGGTTCTGTTCGGACTGGGCTGGGGCCTCGCCGGTATTTGCCCAGGGCCGGCAGTCGTCGATCTGATCCTCGCGCCAGGCAAGGCGGCAGCCTTTATGATCGCGATGGTTGCCGGGATCACGTTTTCTGCGCGGCTTCGCAAAGCTGAAGCCTAACTTCAGCTTCTACAGATGGGCGCTGTAAATCATTGATAACGAAGGTAAGAAGCGTGTTGCACTGGCAATTTGTGGCAACTTCGCGATCAGGATTTGGCGGCAGCGCAAAGAACGCAAAGGCTGATCACGTCCTTTCTTAGCCACGCAAGGGGTAAAAAGGGTAAGCATCAAGCAGGCCATTTAAGAGAATAGAATTCTGCATTTTTTACTCGGCTAATCAGAGGTCAGATTTGCAACCTGCGCCGTCCAATCCATATCAGCCAAGACTGTCAATTCCTTGACCGGTACGCTCGGCGGCACGCGCTCAAACAGCAGCTTTTCGAGCAACGCCGGAGCAAGGTAAGTCAGCTTCAACATTCTGCCGACCATGCGGTGGGTGACACCTCCTGAGCGCGCTAAATCCTCAATGGTGTTGGCCTCGCCGCTTTCGAGCTTGCGCCGCCACGACCAGGCCTGGGCAAAGTTGCGCAGCACGTGCGGATCGGTTCCGCCATCGGTTTCCGGCGTATAGTCGGCCGGCGGCTGGATGCGCGGTCGCCCATTACGGGACCGTTGGGCGAGTGGGATCCTGACCCGCAGGGTGTCTTGCGCAGTGCTCATGAAGCCTTCTGGGACGCCAGCATGTCATGAATGATAGGGCCTAGTCCCTTGGTGCAGAGGTCCACGTCGAGGCTGTTGTCATGCACGGTCTAGCGATCCACGCTGACCAGGGCATAAAGGGCGAAGCAGTAGCAACGGTGCTGGAGCGTTTGACGTTCCGGCGCGGGACGGCGCCAGCCAAGATCAGGGTGGACAATGGGCCGGAATTTATTTCCCGGGCGCTCGATCAGTGGGCCTATATGAACAAGGTGACGTTGGACTTTTCCCGCCCCGGCAAGCCTACCGACAACGCCTTCGTGGAGTCCTTCAACGGCAGGTTCAGGGACGAGTGCCTGAACACGCATTGGTTCTTGTCTTTGGACGATGCCCGGGCCAAGATCGAGGCGTGGCGACGGGACTTTAACGAGAGCCGTCCTCACACATCTCTGGGGTTCATGACGCCTGCCGAATTTGCTTCATCGGCCGGGGTTAACCCCGGCCGATGAAGCGCCAGATCTCTCGTTCTGGGCGGATACAAATCCGGGACAGGGTCATCGTGGCCATTCCTAAAATAGAAATTGGACCACTCAGAAGGGGGCAGATCACGCTTGGCGCAGCGGCCGTGGCTTCGGGTCATGTTGGTGGCGGTCCATGTCTCGTCGATGAACACGAGGCGCTCCGGCTCCAGATCGATTTCGCCGTTGAACCAGCGCCGGCGCTGGCTCAGGACGTCGGGGCGGTCTTGCTCGATCGCGTGGCCGGTCTTTTTTTCCTCGTAATTCCGCGACGATCGAAGAACCGCCACAGCGTACCAATGCCGACCAGGACTCCCTGGGCGGCAAGTCCGGAACGGAGCTCGGCAAGGGTAATGCCGCCATTGTCGTCGAGCATCGTCATTATCAGCCCAGCGTGAGCATCGGTCTTGGAGGAACGCTGGTCACCACCCGGCTTGCCAGCAACTGCCCGACCATGCGCAAGCCCCATCTGACGCCAGCGGACCGCCGTAGCCACGCCGATACCGAAACGCGCTGCGACGGCTCGGCAACTCATGCCGCCCTCCACCGCAGCAACCACTCGATCCCGCAAATCCTGAGATAACGCTCTGGCCATCAATGCTGGCCTCCTGCCCAGCAGGCAGGATGAATCAGATTTTCAGCCGAACAGGAATCCCCGTCGATTCAGCAGCTGTGGAAAACGCTCTAGCGCCGCCAATGCGTCGGGCCCTTTGCGGAAATCCACCGGTCGCGTTGGCACCATCACGCGCGCGCCAGGGCCGGGTCCGATCATCGGGTGGCCTTGAGTGCTTCTATCACCGCGGTAATCACGCTGGCATTGGCACCGCGCGCAATCTTTACCGCTACGCAGTCAATCTCCAGTTCCACCGCAGCCGTTGAAGCACGCCGCCTGTGCCGGGCTCGACGCGCAGATGCCGGATCCGGCAGTGGGCTCAACTCGACCACTGCGGGCACGAACGCCGTGGTAGCCGGTTCTGCCGGCAAAGGTGCCGGTCCTTGACCGCCAGTTACTTGTGCAAATCCTTCCGCCAAGCATAGACCTACGAAGGGTCAAGACCATGGCGACGGGCAACGGCGCCGACACCTCTGTTGCCCGCATAGCACTCCGCCACAATCGATGCCTTGACCTCCGGTGGCCAATCGCGCCGTTTGCCCGCACCGGTGAATATCTCGAACCGCTGCGCGCCCTTGCTCACAGGATCATCACACGGGATTATCATAGGAGTAGCGCCTCAGCCCAAATCAGGCCCGCAAGCTCAACGTTGGACATTACCCGCGCAAGGTGGGGGCCGAACAGCGGTTACGGATCGAAGATGGCAACGGCCAATTGTTGGCGAGTGGCCGGGGTGTCTATGTCGGCTAGGTTCTAAAGCTGGCGTTTGCATGGCGCAAACGGCATGATTAAACTGGCTGGCTAGATAGCAAAAGGAAAGACGAGATGCGCCATGATAAAGGAGCACATGAGCCCAAACCGGCAGCAACGATCATGTTGCTGCGCGATGATCCCGAATTCCAGGTGCTGATGGTTAGACGCCACCAGCAAGTCGATTTTGCCTCCGGTGCGCTCGTTTTTCCCGGCGGAAAGTTACATCGAGGCGATTCGAACCCGGCCTGGGTGGAGCATTGCGCTGGATGGGATCAGTTTGACGTTGTTCAGCGTTCCCTTCGCATAGCTGCAATCCGTGAGGTCTTCGAAGAGGCCGGCATTCTGCTGGCGCGCTATCCTGGCAGCGACCTGTTCGAGGCCGCTTCTGATCCAGATGTGCGTGCCTCCGTCGAACGTGGCGAAATTGCCTTCATCGACGTGGTGCGTGAATTGGGTGTGCTTTTGCGGCTTGATGCGCTCAGCATTTTTGCCCGTTGGATCACGCCGCTGATCATGCCAAAGCGGTTCGACACCTTTTTCTATGTGGTCCACGCCCCCGCCAACCAGGTCGCTGCCTGCGATGGGCACGAGACCGTCGATGCCGAATGGATCTCACCAAGCGATGTCTTGCGCCTGGCCAAATGCGGCGAGCGCACGGTTATCTTCCCGACTCGGATGAACGTGCAACTGCTGGCCGAAGCCAATGATGCGGCGGATTGTATCAAGCGCGCGGAGGAGCGAACCTTGGTTACCGTTATCCCCGCGCTGGAAGAACGCGATGGCAAACGTCTCCTCGTGATTCCCGATAATGCCGGTTATGGTTCCGTAGTCGAAGTTGTCGGATAGCTATTACTAATCAGGGTTGAAAAACTAATAACGCCAAGTCAAGGCAGCCTCCGGGACACAATGAAGCATCCCGGAAGCTGATGATGACTAATCAGAACTTGCCGCGCACCGTGACACCGTAGGTACGTGGCTCGGCGAGGAA
>JBKHWO010000015.1:0-15999 GCA_046566485.1 Alphaproteobacteria bacterium
GCGGATGAAAAGCCCATCAAAACCAGCGCAAAAAGGACAATCTGTCCGCACAAACGGTCATCCTGTAGGCATCATGCCGCACCGCGGCCAATCAAGTCGCCAAAATCACGGTTGTTGCGGGTGTCCACCTTGCAACCACCCCACCAAAGGGGCGGGCATAACAAGGAGAGTGGGCCAATGAGGGGAAAACTGACCCTGCTTGCTGGCGTATGCGCCGGCGCAATCGCATTTCCTGCCTTCGCGCAAAGCGCGGACGATGATACCGATAGCACCGAGATCGTCGTAACCGCGCAGCGCACCGCGCAGCGTCTGCAGGACGTTCCGATCGCGGTCAGCGCGTTCAGTTCGGAAGCACTGGAAAAGCAGCAGATCAAGAACACGTCTGACCTGCAGCTGACCCTGCCGAACGTGACCTTCACGAAGACCAACTTCACCAGCTCCAGCTTTACCATTCGCGGTATCGGCGACCTCTGCGTCGGCGTGACCTGCGATAGCGCCACCGCCATTCACATGAACGACGCGCCGCTGTTCAGCACGCCCCTATTCGAAGGTGAGTTTTACGACCTGGCCCAGATTGAAGTGCTGCGCGGACCGCAGGGTACCCTGTTCGGCCGCAACGCAACCTCGGGCGTGGTCAACATCCGGTCGGCTCGTCCGAATCTGGCCGACACCGAAGCCAGCGCCGAAGCAGAATACGGCAACTATAACAGCGTCAAGGCCAAGGGCATGATCAACCTGCCCCTCGGCGATATTGCCGCAGTGCGCGTTGCCGGTTTCTATCTGAACCGTGATGGCTATACGACCAACCTGTTTGATAATACGAAGATCGACGATCGCGACATGTACGGTGTGCGCGGCTCGCTGCGTATCGAACCGGCCAGCGGCACGACCATCGACCTGATGGCGCAGTACTTTCACGAGCGGGACAGCCGCATGCGCATCCAGAAGCAGATGTGCCAACGTGATCCGACCGGTGTTCTGGGCTGCTTGAATGGTCGCCGTGATTTCGGGACGACGAACTCCAACACGACCATTGCCGGCGTGCTGTCATCGAAGCAGTTCTTCGCGGCTCAGGGTGTTCCCACCGCATTCGCGCTGGGCGACATCTATGGTCCGGATCCCTATACCGGGGTGGTCAACCCGGCCGACATGCGCACGGTCAATACCGATACAAAGCCCAGCTATTACACCCAGGAATGGATTGTGCAGGGCTCGATCGATCAGGAACTGGGTAGCGGACTCAACCTGAAGGTCAGCGGTAACTATCAGAAGGTCGATCTGGACTCGAGCCAGGACTACAACAACTCGGTTCAGAACCGCGCCATCTTTGCCCCGGCTCTCGCCGCGCTGCAGTCTGCCGCGACCAATGGAATTGGTGTCCCTGGTTCGGCTGCCTATTTTGCGCCGATCGCCAAGGCCCTGATTCCGAACGGTCCGGCGGGTGTGATCTGTACCTCGCTGGCAGAAGAAACCGGCACTGGTGCCTATGGCGGTCACAGCACTTGCTCGATGACACCGCAGGACTTTGACCGTTCGAACGGGAACACCACGAGCTGGACCGCTGAAGCGATCCTGTCCTCGAAGTGGGACGGTCCGTTCAACTTCCTGCTGGGCGGGATCTACGGCAAGCTCCACCTGACCGAGAACAGCTACTATGTGAATTCGTTCGGCATCGACTACTTCACTGGCGTGCTCGGTTCGTTCCGCTCATTTGCGGCCGGGCTGCCGCCAAGCTATCTTGCCACTCCGACTTATCGGAACAACTCGGATGACCTGAAGGTCAACACCTACGGTCTGTTCGGCGAAGCCTATTACAAGTTCAGCGATGCCGTTAAGTTGACGGTGGGCATTCGCTACAACAACGACGAAAAGACCGTCAAGGCGCGCACGACGCTGGCCAGCTTCCTGGCTCCGTACGGTTCAACCAATGCCTATTCGTCGCCGTATATTGCCGCTTTTGACGCCGATGCGGGCACCGCAGGCAATCAGCTGTGGCAGATCCGCACGGCGAAGTTCGGCGAATGGACCGGTCGCGCGGTGCTCGATTGGAACGTCACTTCCGATAACCTGCTCTACGCCTCGTATTCGCGCGGCTACAAGTCGGGCGGCATCAACCCGCCGCTGTCGCCGGTGTTCTCGGTTCCGGAAAGCTTCCAGCCTGAATTCGTGAATGCGTTTGAAATTGGTTCGAAGAACACCTTCGGGAATGTCCAGCTGAACCTGACTGGCTTCTACTATGACTATAAGGATCTCCAGCTGTCGCGCATCGTTGCCCGCACCTCGGTCAACGATAACGTCAGTGCCCAGATCTATGGTCTCGAAGCCGAAGCAATCCTGCGTCCGAGCCGCGAGCTGACGATCAACATGAACGCCAGCTACCTGCACACCGAAGTGTCGCAGGACAAGTTGCTCGCCAATCCTCTTGACTTTGGTGCGGGCCGCGCAGATGCGGTCATCATCAAGGACCTCACCAACGGGGCAAACTGCGCGGTCGCTTCGACCTCGGGCAGCAAGGCTGGCGTCAACGGCTTCGTCAACCAGGTCAACACGCTGATCAACGCCGGGGCGATCCCGGGCTTGGCAGCGGGTGCCGGCCTTCAGCCGACCACCGAGTTCCCGGCTGGCAGCGGTATCGCATCGACCGGTGCGTTCAGCGTCTGCGGCGCGCTTGATGCGCTCAAGGGCACTGTGGGCACTGCTTTCGGTGGTATCGCAGTCTACAGCTCGGGCATTCCGACCAACATCAAGGGCAACAAGCTGCCTGGCGCGCCGGACTACAAGTTCTCGGCCGGTGTGCAGTATGCTGCTCCGATGGGTGACATGACCCTGACCCCGCGTGCGGACTTCATCTACACCGGCAAGTCGGTGGGCAACATCTTTGGCGGTACCGTCAACGAAGTGCCCAGCTTCACCCAGGTCAATGCCCAGCTGCAGCTGGACGGGGCCGACAAGAAGTGGTTTGCCCGCGTTTGGGTCCAGAACCTGTTCGACAAGGACTCAATCACTGGTCTCTACGTGACCGATCAGTCGTCGGGTAACTACACCAACATCTTTACCCTCGAACCACGCCGCTTCGGTGTGACCGCGGGCATGAAGTTCTAAACAGTCATCTCTGGGAGGGGATGCAGGGGCTCCGGACTTGTCCGGGGCCCCTTTTCTTTTGGGCAAAAGAAAATCGAGTGCTGAAGGGCTTCTGTCAGGAACCGGGAGCCCCGGCCGATCAGGACCGACCGGGGCGATGACGGGAGACGCTCAGGGCGCCAAGACAGGAAACTGCGCGGTTGGGACCGCACAGGTCGTGGTTAATGCACCGGGGTTTAACATGGGTAACGCTGCGTTAAGCAAAACCCCTCAGCTGGTTCAGGCGACGAGCGAGGCCTCAATCGCGATGCGGATGGCTTCGCTGGTGTGGCTTGCCCCCATCTTGTTGAGCATATTGGCGCGGTGAATCTCGACCGTGCGCGGGCTGATCCGCAGCCGCTCGCCGATCATCCGGTTGGACAGACCACTTTCGCACAATCCCCGACAAACTGGAACAGGCGCACACTTGCCCGATTGGAAGCCGGATGAGGAAATGGCATAGCCGGGGTCAAGAAAACGCAGGGATAGCAGATGCAAGGCTATATCGGGTCGATTGACCAGGGGACTACCAGCACGCGGTTCATCATCTTCGATGCCAAGGGAGAGATGATTGCTTCGGCCCAGACCGAGCATGAGCAGATCATGCCCCGGCCCGGCTGGGTGGAGCATGATCCGCTGGAAATCTGGACCAACACCCGCGATGTGATTGGCGCGGCACTGGCCCATGCCAATATCGCCGCGCACGACCTTGCCGCAGTTGGCATTACCAACCAGCGCGAAACCACGGTCCTGTGGGACCGCCAGACCGCCCAGCCGGTCCACAATGCGCTGGTCTGGATGGACACGCGCACCGAACAGCTCGTTTCCCGTCTGGCAGCCGACGGCGGACAGGACCGCTTCCGCGCCCGCACCGGCCTGCCGCTGGCAACCTATTTTTCCGGGCTGAAGCTGCGCTGGTTGCTCGACAATGTTCCGGGCGCGCGGGATCGCGCCGCACGAGGCGAACTGCTGTTCGGCAATATCGATACCTGGCTGACCTGGAACCTGACCGGCGGCCCCGCCGGCGGACTGCACCTGACCGACGTCACCAATGCCTCGCGCACCCAGATGATGGACCTCGAAACGCTCGACTGGGACGAGGAAATCCTCGCCGCTTTCGACGTTCCGCGCGCCTGCCTGCCGCAGATCCGCAGCTCCAGCGAGGTCTATGGTCCGTGCACCGGCGTGCTTGATGGCGTGCCCCTGGCCGGCATCCTGGGCGACCAGCAGGCCGCCCTGTTCGGGCAGGCCTGCCTGGCTCCGGGCGAGGCCAAGAACACCTATGGCACCGGCTGCTTCATGCTGATGAACACCGGGGAAAAGCCGTTTCCCTCGCAGGCCGGATTGCTCACCACGCTGGGCTACAAGCTGGGCGATGCGCCCGCGGTCTATGCGCTGGAAGGATCGATCTCGATTGCCGGGGCACTGGTCCAGTGGCTGCGTGACAACCTCGGGCTGATCCAGCACGCCAGCGAGATCGAAGAACTGGCCGGCAGCGTCACCGACAACGGCGACGTCTATTTCGTCCCGGCCTTTTCCGGCCTTTACGCGCCGCACTGGGATGCCAGCGCGCGCGGGGTGATCGCCGGGCTGACCCGCTTTGCCAGCAAGGGCCATCTGGCCCGTGCGGTGCTGGAAGCGACCGCGTTTCAGACCCGTGAGGTGCTCGATGCGATGACTGCCGATTCCGGGGTCGCCATCCGCGAACTGCGCAGCGACGGCGGCATGGTGGTCAATGAACTGCTGATGCAGTTCCAGTCCGACATCCTGGGCGTGCCGGTGGTCCGCCCCAAGGTGGTCGAAACCACCGCGCTGGGCGCAGCCTATGCGGCAGGGTTAGCGGTCGGCTATTGGGCCAGCCCGAGCCAGATCGCCGACAACTGGGGCGAGGACAAGCGGTGGAAACCGGCGATGGACGAGGCGCGGCGCAGCACGCTTTACGGCAAGTGGAACAAGGCCGTGGCGCGCAGCCGCGACTGGGTCGAATAGCCGCAGCCGCGAAAGCCGGGTCCTGGCCCTAGGCCAGCACCAGCACGTTGTTTGCCCGCGTCATGCGGCGGCTGGTCGTGGTCGCCATGACCTTTTCGCCGCCGGTCCGGGCCAGCAATGCGGCGAGGCGCTCAGCCGCCTCGCTGCCGAGCGCGCCAGCCGCGTCCTGGGCGCGGGACAGGTGCCACAGCGAATGGATGTGGCTGGCCCGGCGCATCGTCATCCCGCGCCAGGGGTATTCGACCATGCCGACATGAGGGTGGACCGAACGCTGGCCGTTCAGCGCCACAATCGTGCCCGGTGCCGGGTCTGACAGTCCTGCCAGCCAGCCGTCAAAACAGGCCGCATCGGCGGCGATCCCGGCTTCCCATTGCGCAAAGGCGGTACGCAGGATGGCTTCCAGCGTTTCGGGCAGGGCATCGTCTTGCGGGAATTCTTCAGCCCCGGGGAATTCGGGATCGGCAATCTGGGCGACGTTCATCCGCTCGGTCCAGCGCGCGACGTTGGGGGCCCGGGTCCGCATCAGCTTGGCCGGAACCGGATCGCGGGCAAGGTGGGCATAGAGTGGCCCCATCAGGCCGAAGTCGGCGACACTGGGGCGTCCGCCGAGCAGATAGGGATGCAGCCGGAAATGCGCCTCCAGCACGTCGAGCAGTTCTTCATAGGCCCCTTCAATCAGCGCGATCGTATCTGCGCTGACCCCAAGGTTGGGCAGGAAGCCGTTGAAGCGGTCCATCAACGCGCCGGCCATCGCCAGACGCTGGTCATAAGGCACCTGTGGCGGCACCGCGCGGGCGAATTCCGCGCGCAGGAAGGCTTCCTGATCACCCCGGTAGGACCAACGATAATGCATCGCCGCAGGCATCAGGTAGTTCGAGCCGAAAGCGTCGAGGAACTGCGCAATTACTCCCTGCACGGGTCCTGCCGGATGCAGCACCGGTTCGGCAAAGCGGGATTCGACATGGTCGATGATCGCCGTGGTGTCCTGGATCAGGTCGCCCTCTGGCGTCTCGATTACGGGGATCACCATGTGCCCGACCTGCGGGACAACTTCACCCAGAAAGCGCGAATCCGAAGCAAGCAGTTCGGTGAAGGGCACGCCCTTTTTTAGCAGGTAACTGCGCGCCTTTCCGGTGAACAGCGAATGCGGCGTGCCCCATAGTGTGTAGTGGCGATCAGCCATGATGAAATTGCCTCTCCCTGTTGTTGAGGCGACAGTGCCATGCAATCAGGTGGGTGCAAAGCCCAGGCGGCGGGCAGCTGCCAGCAGATCGCTCCGGCGGTGCGGAGCGAGCCGATCGGCGCGGCGGGTATAGACATCGACCAGGTCCGCTCCGGCCTTGTCGGGATGGCCCGCTGAAAAAGGTGGCGCGGGATCGTACTCCAGCGCCAGTTGCACCGCCCGCGCTGTATCATCGCCGGCAATCCGGGCCATCAGCGCCAGTGCGAAATCGATCCCGGCGGTCACCCCGCCACCGGTTACCCGGTTGCGATCAAACACCGTGCGGGCGTGGACCGGCTCTGCCCCGAACACAGCCAGCAGATCGTGCCAGGCCCAATGGGTCGTTGCCTGATACCCGCGCAGCAGCCCGGCGGCACCCAGGATGAGCGCGCCGGTGCACACGCTGGTGACCCACTGTGCCTCTGCTCCCACCCGGCGTACCCAGTCCAGCGCAGTGGGATGATCGATCACCGAGGCAATCCCGATGCCGCCTGGCACGCACAGCAGGTCGGCCTGCGGCAGGGTCGCGAAGGTTGCGGTCGGCAGGATCGAAAAGCCGGCGTCGGTTGCGACCGGATCGAGGTTTTCCCACACCAGGTCAACCTTGGCATCCGGCAGGCGCGAAAGGAATTGGGCCGGGCCGGTCAGGTCCAGTTGCGTGATGCCCGGAAAAAGCAGGAATGCCAGCTGCACCGGATCAGGCTAACATGCTGGGTCTAGCGTATCAACAGAATGGAGATGCGGCCCGGCGCCAATTAGCACTCCGCTCGACGAAGCCTATGCCGACAGCGACTCGGCCTTTGCCGACGATCGTCCCGATGCCTTCGAAATTCTCGCCGATGAACAATTGCGCGAACGTCTTGCAATTGCAATTTCCACTCTGCCGGATCGTCTGCAATTGATTGTACAATTATACTTTCTGGAAGAACTCAATCTTTCTGAAATCGCTGAAACCATTCAGGTTTCCGTACCGCGGGTCCACCAATTGAAAGCGCAGGCGATTGAACGGCTCCGCTCTGCTTTGGAAGGGGTGGCCGACATCATCTGACTTGAACTTTGCATGTCGCAGGAGCAATGGGGCTATATGTCCGCCTGCGATACCTGCGTAGTCCGCAACCGTGCGATCTGTTCTTCGCTCGACAACGAGGAACTTAAAGCCCTGAATGCAATCGGCCGCCGCCGCATTCTGGAGCCCGGTGAATCGTTGATGTGGGAAGGCGAGGATTCGGTCCTTGTCGCCAATGTCATCGATGGCGTGCTGAAACTTTCCACCGGCACCGAAGATGGCCGCGAACAGATCGTTGGCGTGGTCTATCCGTCCGATTTCATTGGCCGCCCGTTTGGCGCCACCTCCGGCCACGGGGTTACCGCACTGACCGAATCCAAGGTCTGCGTGTTCTCGCGCCGCGATTTCGATGCCTTTGCCCGCGAACATCCCGGGCTGGAGCACAAGCTGTTGCAACGCACCCTGGCCGAACTGGACCGGACCCGCCGCTGGATGCTGCTGCTGGGGCGCAAGTCGGCCAGCGAAAAGCTGGCGACTTTCCTGCTTGAAATGTCGGAACGGCTGGTCGAACCGGGCTGCGTCGATGCGCCGGACCTGCCGCTGAAGACTTTCGTCCTGCCGTTTTCGCGGCAGCAGGTGGCGGACGTGCTGGGCCTGACCATCGAAACGGTCAGTCGCCAGTTCACCCGGCTCAAGGCCGATGGGATCATCGACTTGCCGTCGCGGCGCGAAGTCACGATTGTCGACCGAGACGCCTTGATCGCCGAAGCCGGCTGAACAAAGGGCGCTCCCGCTCGGTTTAGAGCGAAAGGGGAGAGCCTGCACCGCCTGCGAAAGCCTGGCAGACCCTCCCCCCACCCCGGTCTTGCGACAGGGGAACCGGGTGGCGACCGCCGCAGCGGCCGCCACAAGGTCAGAAGCGGTAGGAGACGCCGCCCGACAGAACCCACGGATCCAGCTTGTGATCGGTGGACAGCACTTCGGTCGTACCCGCATAGAAGTGGGTGGTCGTCTTCATGAAGTACCGCTTGGCGTCCAGGCTGATGCCCAGTCCCGCGTCGTTCACCGGCACGTCGACACCCGCCTGCAGGGCCAGGCCGAACTTGTTGTCCATCTTCAGGCTGGTCGCGCCCAGGCTGGCAGGAACGGTGCCGGGCTTTTCGTCAAAGTAGAAGAACACCGAAGGGCCGACGCCGACATAGGGCTTGATCGCGCCCAGGTTCGCATGGGCCTTGAATGTTACGGTAGCCGGCAGAATCAGCACGTGGTTGGCAATGTTCGCCCCGGCGATCGAACCGGTTCCGGTGACGGTGTGCTGGGTAAAGCAGCAGATCGTTTCGACCGAGACGTTGGGCGAGACGAAGTACTCGACCGCCAGGGTCGGGACAAAGCTGTCGTCAGCCTGGGTGTCCGGGGTAGCGCCAAGGGCAGTGGCGACGGCAGGCGCGGCATAGTTGATCTTGTCGATCTTGCCGTCGGGCAGGACGCCGGTGGCCATGACCTTGACCTGCAGCTTGCCCTCGGCATTGCCGGCCTGGGCGGGCGCGGAAAGCATGGTGGCGGCAGCAAGCGCCGCGGCGATGGTCAGCTTCTTCATAATATCCCTCATCGCGCCGCAGCGGCTGCCCCATGCAGCCCAGGTTGTTTGCGGCGTCGCTGGATAATTGCGCTCATGTTGCAGGTGCAAACATTGATCAAAAGCAATTTCGCGCTGATTTGCGGGAATTTTTTGCTGAATCGGGCAATTTGATCCCGGTCAATGCCGCATTGCAATGAAAGCTTCAAAGGGGTGTTGGACTGCTACATTAGCAATTCATGATTTAACCCATCTTTGAGGGGAAGGGGCCAATGGAATCTCTGGTAGCCCGCGCTGGCTGGTGGCTGGTTGCGCTGCTCTTCGCCATGTTCATGTTCGCGAATGCGCTCGATACGGGCTTCGCGGTGCACATGGCGGTTTTCGCTCTGGCGGCGCTGGCCGGGCTGGTGTTCAGCCTGCGCAATGCCGACTATAAACTCGCCGTGGCCGGGCTACGGCCCAGCGTCGACCAATCGCGCTATGACGATGACCTGATCCGCGCCGGGGTGATCCTGACCACCTTCTGGGGCTGCGTCGGGTTCCTGGCCGGGCTGTACATCGCCTTGCAGCTGGCCTTTCCGGTGCTGAACCTGGGTCTGGAATACACCACTTTCGGACGGCTGCGGCCGCTGCACACGTCGGCGGTGATCTTTGCCTTCGGGGGAACGGCCCTGATCGCGACCAGCTTCTACATCGTCCAGCGCACCTGCCGCGCCCGCCTGGCTTTCCCGGCGCTGGCGCGGTTCGTGTTCTGGGGCTACCAGCTGTTCATCGTTCTTGCCGCGACTGGCTATGTCCTGGGGATTACCCAGGGCAAGGAATATGCCGAGCCGGAATGGTACGTCGATCTCTGGCTCACGCTGGTTTGGGTCGCTTACCTGGCGGTGTTCGTCGGCACGATCGTGAAGCGGACCGAACCGCACATCTATGTCGCCAACTGGTTCTTCCTCAGCTTCATCCTGACCGTGGCCATGCTCCACCTGGTCAACAACGTGAACCTGCCGGTCAGCCCGTTCGGGTCGGCCTCGTACCCGCTGTGGGCCGGAGTTCAGGGCGCACTGGTGCAGTGGTGGTACGGCCATAACGCGGTCGGCTTCTTCCTGACCGCCGGCTTCCTGGCGATGATGTACTATTTCGTGCCGAAGCAGGCCGAACGTCCGGTCTATTCCTATCGCCTGTCGATCGTGCACTTCTGGGCGCTGATCTTCCTCTACATCTGGGCCGGTCCGCACCACCTGCACTATACGGCACTGCCGGACTGGGCGCAGACCCTGGGCATGGTCTTCTCGATCATGCTGTGGATGCCCAGCTGGGGCGGGATGATCAACGGCCTGATGACGCTGAACGGCGCCTGGGACAAGGTCCGCACCGACCCGATCATCCGCATGATGGTGATGTCGATCGCGTTCTACGGCATGTCGACCTTCGAAGGCCCGATGATGTCGATCAAGTCGGTCAACTCGCTGTCGCACTATACCGACTGGACGATCGGCCACGTGCACTCGGGCGCGCTGGGCTGGAACGGGATGATCACCTTCTCGGCAGTCTACTTCCTGGTCCCGCGCCTGTGGAACCGCGAACGGATGTACTCGCTGCGGATGATCAACTGGCACTTCTGGCTGGCGACCATCGGCATCGTTTTCTACGCCGCCTCGATGTGGGTGGCGGGGATCACCCAGGGCCTGATGTGGCGCGAATACGGCGCCGACAACTACCTGGTGAACTCGTTCGCCGAAACGGTCGCCGCGCTGCACCCGATGTATCTGGCCCGTGCCTTTGGCGGCGTGCTGTACCTTTCGGGCGCGCTGATCATGGCTTGGAACGTGTGGCAGACGATTGCCGGCAACCTCCGCCAGGAAGAGCCGCTGCGTCAGGCTGCCTATGACCAGGCTGCCGACCGCCCGCTGGTCGCCGTGCCGGCCGAATAAGGGGGATTCGAAATGTCTGCTGATACCAAAACCGAACGCTGGGCCCGGCACAAGAAGCTGGAAAAGAACGTTGCCCTGCTGGGCGTGTTGGCCTTCGCGGTGGTGACCGTGGGCGGGATCGTGGAAATCGCTCCGCTGTTCTGGATCGACAACACGATCGAGAAGGTCGAGGGGATGCGTCCCTATACCCCGCTCGAACAGGCTGGCCGCGACATCTATGTCCGCGAAGGCTGCTATGTCTGCCACAGCCAGATGATCCGTCCGTTCCGGGACGAGGTCGAACGCTATGGCCACTACAGCCTGGCGGCGGAATCGATGTACGACCATCCGTTCCAGTGGGGTTCCAAGCGCACCGGTCCGGACCTGGCCCGCGTCGGCCTGAAGTATTCCGACGAATGGCACGTCCAGCACCTTAAGGACCCGCGCGCCGTGGTCCCGGAATCGGTCATGCCGCCCTATGCCTTCCTGGCCGAGCGCGAGCTCAATGCCGGGGACATGGGCGCCAAGCTGACCGCGCTTTATCGGGTGGGCGTGCCCTACACCGCAACCGACATCAAGCAGGCCGACGCCGACCTTAAGGCGCAGGCCGATCCGATGGCGGAAACCGCTGACTTGCAAAAGCGCTATCCCAAGGCGCAGGTGCGTGACTTTGATGGCCAGCCCGACAAGCTGACCGAGATGGACGCGCTGATCGCCTATCTCCAGGTGCTGGGCACCATGGTCGACGTCAACGCGCCGGCCGCCCAGGAAGACCTTGCCAAGGAGAAGGGGCGGTGACGGGGCATTCCACCTATGACACGCTGCGCCATCTGGCCGACAGCTGGGGACTGGCCGCCATGGTGCTGACCTTCCTGGCGCTGGCCGCCTGGCCATTCCGCCCGGGTGCGCGGAAGGCCAACGATGAAGCCGCAAACATGATCTTCGCCGAAGACAGCCTTGGGGGTGACGACAATGGCGAATAAGAAAATTGACGAGCCGACCGGCGTTGAAACCGTCGGCCACGAATGGGATGGCATCGAGGAACTGAACAATCCGCTGCCGCGCTGGTGGGTCATCACGACCTACCTGACGATCATCTTCGCGATCGGCTATATGGTGGTCTATCCGGCCATTCCGATGCTGAACAAGGGCACCGAAGGGCTGTGGGGCTGGACCAGCCGCGGCCAATTGGCGCAGGAAATGGCCGAAGGCGCGGCCAAGCGCAAAGCCGCGACCGATGCGATCGCCGCCACGCCGCTGGAACAGCTGGTCAAGAACGAGCAGCTGATGCCGCTGGCCGTGGCCGGCGGGTCGGCCGCGTTCAAGCAGAACTGCGTGCAGTGCCACGGATCGGGTGCAGCCGGTGGGATCGGTTATCCGAACCTGAAGGACGAAGACTGGCTGTGGGGCGGGTCGATCAACGACATCCACACCACGCTGCTGCACGGCATTCGCGCGGCGGATGATCCGGCCACCCGGACCAGCCTGATGCCCAGCTTTGGCAAGGACGGCATTCTGACGGCGGACCAGGTCAACGACACCGCGGCCTATGTCCTGTCGCTGTCGGGCAAGCATGCCAAGGATGCGGCAGCCCAGCGCGGCGCAGCCAACTTTGCCGCCAATTGCGTGGCCTGCCACGGGCCTGATGCCAAGGGCCTGCGCCAGTTTGGTGCGCCAAACCTGACCGATGCGGTCTGGCTCTATGGCGGCAAGCCGGAACAGGTCGTGGCTTCGATCCACAAGGCCCATGCCGGGGTCATGCCGGCCTGGAGCAAGAAGCTGGATGCGGTCACGATCAAGATGCTGGCAGCTTATGTCTACTCGCTGGGGGGCGGTGAAGAAACGGTGAGTGTCCCTGCCACACCTGCGAGTGGAACTGGAAATGCGAAGCCCTGATACGATCGATACCGCGCTCTATGCGAAGCGTGAGCCCGTCTACCCCAAAGCGGTAGACGGGCGCTTCCGCCGCTTCAAATGGGCGGTGATGATCCTTACCCTGGGGATCTACTACATCACCCCGTGGCTCCGCTGGGACCGCGGACCCTATGCCCCGAACCAGGCGGTCCTGGTGGACCTGGCCCACCGCCGCTTCTTCATGTTCGGGATCGAAATCTGGCCGCAGGAATTCTATTTTGTCGCCGGCCTGCTGATCATGGCCGGGATCGGGCTGTTCCTGGTCACCAGCGCCGTGGGCCGCGCCTGGTGCGGCTATGCCTGCCCGCAGACTGTCTGGACCGACCTGTTCCAGCACGTCGACCGCTGGGTCGACGGCGACCGCAACGCCCAGATGCGCCTTGAAGCCGCACCCTGGGGGCCGAAGAAAATCTTCAAGCGCGGGCTGAAGTGGTCGATCTACCTGTTCATCAGTTTCTGGACCGGCGGTGCGTGGATCATGTACTTCGCCGATGCCCCGACCCTGACCGTCGACTTCTGGACCGGGCAGGCCGCTCCGGTCGCCTATGCGACGGTGGCCGTGCTGACCGCCACCACCTTCATCCTCGGCGGCTTCATGCGCGAAC
Organism: Alphaproteobacteria bacterium; assembly: GCA_046566485.1. Taxonomy (GTDB): domain Bacteria; phylum Pseudomonadota; class Alphaproteobacteria; order Sphingomonadales; family Sphingomonadaceae; genus Novosphingobium. Next base: position 13,340 of record JBKHWO010000015.1, read on the forward strand.
AGGTCTGCGTCTACATGTGCCCGTGGCCGCGCATCCAGACCGCGATGCTCGATGAAAAGAGCCTGATCGTCACCTACAAGGACTGGCGCGGGGAAAAGCGCGGCTCGGTCAAGCAGGCGCTGAAAGACCCGGAAATCGGGGACTGCATCGACTGCAACGGCTGCGTCAACGTCTGCCCGACCGGCTATGACATCCGCAACGGGCCGGACATCCGCTGCATCACTTGCGCGCTATGCATTGACGAATGCGACAAGGTGATGACCGCGATTGGCCGCCCGCGCGGCCTGATCGACTATGCCACGCTGGAAGATTGCGAGGCGGAACGCCGTGGCGAAGCGCCCCGGCCGATCACCAAGGCGCTGTTCCACACCCGCACCCTGATCTACACGGGGATCTGGGCGGCCATCGGCTTTGCCCTGCTGTTCGCGCTGGGCACCCGCGACCGCATCGACATCAAGGTGCAGAAGGACCGCAACCCGCCCTATACCGTCCAGTCGAGCGGCGAAATCCGCAACGACTATACCGTCAAGGTGCTGAACATGCAGGCCCGCCCGCGCCAGATGCAGGTCAGCCTCGATGGCCTGCCGGGCGGCAAGTTCTGGACCGACGAAACGCCCTGCGACAAGGCAGCGCGCGAATTGACCATCAGCGTTCCGGCCGACCGGGTTGAGCCGCTGCGCGTCTATATCGTCGCGCCCGATGGCACCCGGGAACAGTCGTTCAAGCTCCGCCTTCAGGCGCTGGATGGCGAAAAGGAAAACGACGTAACCGAAGTGCGCTTCGATTCTCCGGTCGAGGAAGAGGAAACCAGCCAATGAAAGCCTTCACCACCGGACCGTTCACCGGCAAGCACTTTACCGTGATCATCGTGGCCTTCTTTGCCGTGGTCATCGGGGTCAACGTGTTCATGGCCCGTCAGGCCAGCGCCACCTTTGGCGGGGTCGTGGTCGAAAACTCCTATGTCGCCAGCCAGAACTTCAACAAGTGGCTGGATGAAGCGAAGCAGGAGAAGGCCCTTGGCTGGACCGCCACGACCACGCGTGACGCCAAAGGCCGCGTTGCCGTGAGGCTGAACGGCGCTCCGGCCAGCCAGGTTGAACTGACCGCCGTGGCCCGGCATCCGCTGGGCCATGACCGGGACAAGGTGCTGGCCTTCACCCGGCAGGCCGATGGTTCGTTCCTCTCGCGCGAGGCCCTGCCGGCCGGGCGCTGGCGGGTGCGCTTTGATGCCACCGCTGGCGCGCAGCGCTGGCGCAGCGAACAGGACGTGCGGTGAACGCAAACTCGCCTGTTCCGCTGGTCGCGGCTGATCAAACGACTGTTCTGGTCGTGCCCGGAATGCATTGCGCCGGGTGCATGGCCAAGGTCGAGCGGGCGCTGTCCGCCGTGCCGGGGGTGGCTGCCGCGCGCGTCAACCTGACGGCCAAGCAGGTCCGCACCGAACATGGCGCCGGGGTGGAAACCGCCGACCTGATCGCGGCGCTGGAAGCCGTCGGCTTTGCCAGCCAGCCGCGCACGGAAGAGCTGACCAAGGCTCCGTCCGCAGTCAAGCCGCTGCTCCCGCCGCTGGGCGTGGCGGCCTTTGCCTGCATGAACGTGATGCTGCTGTCGGTCTCGGTCTGGTCCGGGGCGGAAGGTTCGACCCGCAGCCTGTTCCACTGGATTTCCGCCCTGATCGGGGTTCCGGCGATTGCCTATTCCGGCATGCCGTTCTTCAAATCGGCCTATGCCGTGCTGAAACGGGCGCGCACCAATATGGACGTGCCGATTTCGATCGGGATCGTGCTGGCCACCGGCCTCAGCTTTTACGAGACACTGACGGACGGCCACGACGCCTATTTCGATGGCGTGCTGATGCTGATCCTGTTCCTGCTGGCGGGCCGCACGCTGGACGCGATGATGCGCGACCGCGCGCGCGCCGGGGTCGATGCCTTGCTCAATCAGGCCGCACCGGGGGCCAGCGTGCTGTCGCCCGATGGCTCGCTGCAATGGGTCAAGGCCAGCGATCTGGAACCCGGCATGATCATGCGCGTGGCCGCAGGCGAACGGCTCGCCGCTGATGGTGAGATCGTCAGCGGCACCAGCGCGTTCGACCAGTCGCTGCTGACCGGCGAAAGTGCGCCGGTTCCCGCTCCCATCGGCACCACGGTCCACGCCGGCACGCTCAACCTCGATGCGCCGGTCGATGTGCGGGTTACCGCTGCCGGGGCCGATACCTCGCTGGCTGAAATCGCCCGGCTGATGGACGCGGCAGAGCAGCCGCGCTCGGTCTATGTCCGCATTGCCGACCGGGCGAGCAGGCTTTACGCGCCAGCGGTCCATACGCTTGCCGCGCTCAGCTTTGCCGGGTGGATGATTTATGGCGCCGGGTTCTACCAGTCCACGGTGATCGCGATTGCCGTGCTGATCATCACTTACCCCTGCGCTCTGGGTCTGGCCGTGCCGGTGGCGCAAGTCGTCGCCAGCGGGGCGCTGATGCGCGAAGGAGTGATGGTCAAGGACGGCAGCGCGATTGAGCGCATGGCCATGGTTGACCGGGTCCTGCTCGACAAGACCGGATCGCTTACCTTGGGCAAGCCGGAACCGGATGCGGCAGTGGTTGCCGCGCTGGATGGCGAAGCTGCCGCGATCGCGCTGGGCCTTGCCTCGCACAGCCGCCA
>JBKHWO010000016.1:0-19221 GCA_046566485.1 Alphaproteobacteria bacterium
GTAATGGATACGAAGGACATATGAGGTAACGACTTAAACAACCCGTACCCGGAGCCTGAAGCTCGCCGGACGGGGCGCCGTCGCCCACATGTCCCTTCATCTAAACCGACAATGTCAAAGAGCCACCGACAAAATAAGGCGGACAACCATCGTTCCCCGCTTTTTACTTCGGGGGACTTGTTGTCCGATTATGTTGGCGACCGGTTGGTGAGAGCCGTTTGAAGCGGCGTTCCCGTCCGGTGAAGCGGCCTCTAAAGGGGGCCTCTGATTCGGTCAACGGCTTTTTGCAATTTTATTTCAGAAAATCGCGAAACCCCGGATTTCTGCGGTTTTTTCCTTTTCCTCCGCGCAGCGGTCCACGCTTTTCCATTGCCTCGGCGCTATTCCAAACACCGAATCCGGCCTGGTTGGCAGCCGATTCACCCGCATTCAGGCAATTCTGACCCGCCGAAATTCATTCCGTCTATCTGATTCATCTCCGCTTCCAGCTCTGTCGAGGCGAATGGCGAATCAGATCGACGGCGCGGGCGCTTTGCTTGCGGCTTGGTTACCTGCTGAATGGTCCTCTTCGCGCGCGCGCGGATGATATAAGAACAGCGCCAGCTACTCGACCGACGACATGGCATGTTGGCGCGCCGCCCTGTAGATTGCCAAGACCCGGAAAGGACTGCCGCGATGCCGTTCAGTCTCGCACTGCCCTATGCGATTATGCTGGCCACCTTGCCGGCCAACGCCCAGCAGGAGTCGGTCCACCAGTCCGGTGAGGTTGACTTGATCCAGACCGGTGAAGACCGCCACCAACGCTTGACGGTTCCGGTCAGTATTGGTGCTGCTGGCCCGTTTGAATTCATGATCGATACCGGATCGCAGCATACGGTTCTGGCCGGCAGCCTGGCCGGCGCACTGGGGATCCCACTGGCCCGCAAGGCCAAACTGACCGGGGTTGCGGGTAGCGCGATGGTCGATACGGTCGAGCTCGACCAGATCAGCCTTGGCAAGCGCTCTTACTATGGCCTGCTGGCCCCCCTGCTCGATCGTTCGGACATTGGTGCCGACGGCATCGTTGGGCTGGACAGTCTGCAGGGACAACGGGTCCAGTTCGACTTTCGCAAGGGATTGCTTGCCGTTTCCGATGCAAAGGGGCTGGGCGGCAATACCGGTTTCGAAATTGTCGTCACGGCACGCCGGCGCTCCGGTCAACTGATCATGACCGACGCTGTGGCCGATGGCGTGAGGGTTCAGGTCGTGATCGACACCGGATCGGATACCTCGATCGGCAATCGCGCCTTGCAGCGCGCGCTGTCGCGGCGCGGTCAGAATGGGCAAATGACGCTGCGCTCTGTCACAGGGCAGGAAATTGTAGCGGACATCGGTTTCACCCGCGCACTCAAGATCGACGATGTGACTTTCGGCAACGTTTTGATCGCCTATGCCGATTCACCGCATTTCCCGCTCCTTGGGCTCGATCAAAAGCCTGCCTTGTTCCTGGGCATGCGCGACCTGCGCCAGCTTGATCGGGTGGCGATCGATTTCGCCAGCCGCAGGATTTACTTCGACCTCCCAGCCACTTCGCTGAGAAGCGGCAATGGTCGCCGCGAATTGCTCTCCCATCCGCTAAAATAGGGCTACGCGCTTTCCTTTCAGCGCAAGGCTCCTAAATGAGAGCCATGCCACCCGACTTTCCTGCCGCCCCTTCGCGGGATGCCCGCCACGACGGCTGGGGCACCCTGCGCCGCTTTCTGCCCTATCTCTGGCCGCAAGACGATTGGGGTCTGCGCGGGCGGATCATTGGCGCGGTCGCGCTGATCCTGGCCTCAACCGCCACGCAATTTGCCCTGCCCTATTTCCTGAAGTGGGCAGTCGACGCGATGAGCGTGACGGGCGAGCGGGTGATCACCTTCGCGATGCTGTTCGTCCTGGCCTATGCCGCGGGGCGCCTCGGCGGCGTGGTGTTCGACAATCTGCGCAACATCGTGTTCGAGCGGGTCGGCCAGCAAGCGACCGCCCAGCTGGCCGAGCATGTGTTCAGCCGGCTGCATCGTCTCTCGCTGCGCTTCCATCTTGCCCGGCGCACCGGGGAAGTGACCAAGGTGATCGAGCGCGGGACCAAGAGCATCGACACGATGCTCTATTTCATGCTGTTCAACATTGCCCCGACGATCATCCTGCTGATCGGCGTCGCGGTGGTGTTCTACCTCAACTTCGGTTGGCCATTGGTGATTTCGACCGCAGTTGCGGTGGTCGCCTATATCTGGGCCACCCGCGCGATCACTGAATGGCGAACCAAGCTGCGCGAGCAGATGAACCGGCTCGACGGACAAGCCTTGTCGCGCGCGGTGGATTCGCTGCTCAACTATGAGACGGTGAAGTACTTCAATGCTGAGGCGCGCGAAGAGGCGCGCTATGCCCAGGCCACCCGCGCCTATGCCGCCGCCGCCGTCAAAAGCGAGAACAGCCTTGGCCTGCTCAACATCGCCCAGGCGCTGATCACCAACCTGCTGATGGCCGTGGCCATGGCGCTGACCGTGCGCGGCTGGGTGCGCGGGGAATACAGCGCCGGACAGCTGGTCTTCGTCCAGACCTATCTGACCCAGCTGTTCCGCCCGCTCGACATGCTGGGCATGGTCTATCGCACGATCCGTCAGGGCCTGATCGACATGGCGGACATGTTCCGCTTGATCGACACCGAAATCGAAGTGCAGGATGCACCGGGTGCTCCGGCCCTGGTGGTCAAGCGTCCCACGCTCGTGTTCGATAATGTCGTATTCGGTTACGAACCGGACCGGACCATCCTGAAGGGACTGTCATTCGAAGTTCCCGCCGGGCATCAGGTCGCCATCGTGGGCCCTTCCGGCGCGGGCAAGAGCACTGTTGCGCGTCTGGTCTTCCGCTTTTACGACCCGTGGTCCGGCCGCGTCCTGATCGACGGGCAGGACATCAGCGCAGTGACCCAGGCCAGCCTGCGCCAGCACATCGGGATCGTCCCGCAGGATTCGGTCCTGTTCAACGAAACTATCGGCTACAACATAGCCTATGGCCGCGACGGCGCTGGTCCCGCCGAGGTCGAAGCCGCCGCGCGGGGCGCAGCCTTGTGGCCGCTGATTGAGCGTTTGCCCCAGGGGTTCGACACCGAAGTGGGAGAACGCGGGCTGAAACTGTCCGGCGGGGAAAAGCAGCGCGTCGCGATTGCCCGGACCCTGGTCAAGAACCCGCCGATCCTGCTGCTCGACGAAGCGACCAGCGCGCTCGACACGCGGACCGAGCAGGAGATTCTCTCCACCCTGCACAGCGTCGCGGAAGGGCGCACTTCGCTGTCGATCGCGCACCGGCTTTCGACCATCGCAGATGCGGACATGATCCTGGTGCTCAGCGAAGGCCAGCTGGCCGAACAAGGCACCCATCAAGAGCTGCTGCGCCAGGCCGGGCTCTATGCAGAGATGTGGGCGCGTCAGGCCGAAGCGATCGAGGAATACGGCGAAGCGGCGGAGTAGCCCGCTACTTCACCACGTCCGCTTCGTGCCAGACCACGGCCTGGGCCGCCTTCATGCACCCGGCCTCGTGATCCCAGGCCAGGCTGGGCGAACCATAGAGCCGCCAGCCCTGCGCCAGTGCTTCGGACACGCGCTCGCAAAAGGCGCGGTCATCCTTGCCGGTCAGCAAGCGATAGATCGGACGGTCTTCCGGGGTTTGCATGGGGGATGGATACAATAAGGAAACTCGCGAAGCCAGTGCCCTTGTTTGCGCCTTCCTAACGCTCCTCCGTTCATGGTGAGGAGGGGCTGAAATCGCAGATTGAGGCCACGTCTCGAACCACGGCGTCAGACGCAGTCCTTCGAGACGGCCTTTCAGCCTGCCGCTTCAAGCCCTCCTCAGGACGAACGGATTTGGAGAGTCGCCAAAGCTCCGCCTCCGCTCATCTACAATATATACTTCGACAGGTCGGTATCGCGGGCCAATCCGGCCAGGCGGTCGTGGACATAGGCGGCGTCGACCGTGACCACGTCACCCTCGCGGTCCTCGGCTTCGAAGCTGAGTTCTTCCAGCAGCTTTTCCATCACCGTCTGCAGCCGCCGTGCGCCGATGTTCTCGACCGCCTCGTTCACTTGCGCGGCAATGCGGGCGACCTCGCGCACGGCTTCCGGGGTGAAATCCAGCGTCACCTGTTCCGTTGCCAGCAGGGCCTTGTACTGCTGCACAAGATTGGCCCGAGTTTCAGACAGGATGCGGACGAAATCGTCCTCGCTCAGGGCGGCAAGCTCAACCCGGATCGGCAGGCGACCTTGCAGTTCGGGCAGCATGTCGCTCGGCTTGGCGACGTGGAACGCCCCGCTGGCGATGAACAGGATATGGTCGGTCTTCATCGGCCCATACTTGGTCGCCACCGTGGTCCCTTCGATCAGGGGCAGCAAGTCACGCTGGACCCCTTCGCGGCTGACTGAGCCACCACGCACGTCGGACACGGCAATCTTGTCGATCTCGTCGATGAAAACGATCCCGTTGGTCTGGGCATTGGCCAGCGCGACCCGGGCGACATCGTCCTGGTCCATGCGCTTTTCGGCTTCTTCATCGACCAGCTTGGTCCAGGCTTCAGGGACCTTCAGCTTGCGCCGCTTGAGGTTCTGTTTGCCCAGCGCCTTGCCCATCATCTCGGACAGGTTGATCATGCCGATCCCGCCCGGCATTCCCGGGATTTCCATCCCCATGCCCGGGCTGTCCTCGACCTCGATCTCGACCTCGGTGTCGTCCATCGCTTTCTCGATGATGCGCTGGCGGAACGCCTCGCGCGTTGCTTCGGAGGCGCCATCGCCAACCAGCGCCTTGAGCAGGCGGTCCATTGCCGCTTTCTCGGCCGCTTCGCGCACCGCCTCGCGGCGGCGTTCCTTTTCCAGCCGGATCGCTTCTTCGGCAAGATCGCGGGCGATCTGCTCGACATCGCGGCCGACATAGCCGACCTCAGTGAACTTGGTCGCCTCGACCTTGACGAACGGCGCATCGGCCAGCCTGGCCAGGCGGCGGCTGATCTCGGTCTTGCCGCAACCGGTCGGTCCGATCATCAGGATGTTCTTCGGCGTCACCTCGTCGCGCAGGTCGTCGCTGAGGCGCTGGCGCCGCCAGCGGTTGCGCAGCGCCACGGCAACGGCTTTCTTGGCATCGGCCTGGCCGACGATATGTTCGTCGAGCGCGGCGACAATGGCCTTGGGGGTCAGGTTCTGGTTCATTTTCTTCCTTCTCCCCTCCCGCCTGCGGGAGGGGCCGGGGGTGGGCACCGGGCGGGTTGACTGAAGACCCACCCCTAACCCCTCCCGCATGCGGGAGGGGGACTAGATGACTTCAACCGTTACGCGGTCATTGGTGAAGACGCAGACTTCAGCCGCGACCTGCATGGCGCGGCGCGCGATTTTCTCCGCGTCTGCTTCGTAATCGTCCAGCGCCTTGGCGGCGGAGAGGGCATAGTTCCCGCCCGAACCGATCGCGGCAATACCGTGTTCCGGCTCCAGCACGTCGCCATTGCCGGTCAGGATCAGCATCGTGTCCTTGTCGGCCACGATCATCAGCGCTTCCAGGTTGCGCAGGTACTTGTCGGTCCGCCAGTCCTTGGCAAGTTCCACCGCAGCGCGCATCAGCTGGCCGCGCGCAGCTTCCAGCTTCTTCTCCAACCGTTCAAACAGGGTGAAGGCGTCGGCGGTCGCGCCGGCAAAACCGGCAATGACGCTGCCGTCACCAATGCGCCGCACCTTGCGGGCATTGGGTTTCATCACGGTGTTGCCCATGGAAACTTGGCCGTCGCCCGCAATGACGGTCTTGCCGCCCTTCTTGACGCCGATGATGGTGGTGCCGTGCCACTGGACCAGGCCGTGGCTGGAATGAGGATCAGTCATGCGCCGGATATATGTCTTCTCCGGCGCTCTGCAAGTTAGCTGCCGTTCGGTCCGCCGCCGCCAGCGGTACCGGCGCCCGCCGCACCGACCTGGCCAATGTTGCCGAACAGGTCTTCAAGGAAGGTCCGCTCGCGGCCCAGAGTCGGGGTCTTGCTACCGTCCGGACTGATATTGGCGACCTTTTCCATGCCGGTGCGCTCGATCGTCGCGACATTGCCCTTGGCATCAAAGGTCAACTTCACCAGCAATTGTTCGCTGGCCTTGGGACGGCTGAACGCGGCCTGGCGGGTCTTGGTCGAAATGTAGTACCAGTCCTTCTGGCCATACTGGCTGATGAAGCTGGGACGGCCAAGCATGCGTTCGACCGACATCTGGTTGTCGATTCCCGGCTGGACCGAATCGAGCAGGGTCGCATCGACCAGATAGCCACGCTGATCATTGATCGAGGCGCAGGCCGACAGCGCCAGTGCGGCAAGGGCCACGCCCATGAAACGAACCATACCTTGCCCAACCATACGCTGCATCGTCGACCTTGCTCCGTCGCGTGGCCTTGCGGAATTGCCCGCACGGCCCCATTTGCTCTATCGCGCAAGCCTTAGGCGGCCTTGGCCCTGCACGCAATGCCGCCGCTTGGGCCTTGCCTCTTTAATGCCCGCTGAATGGAAGGAAACGTCCCGCGATGTCGCTGCTCTCCCGCCTGCTTGGCCGCCCGGACCCCGGACAGGAGCAGATCCGCCCGCTGTGGCACAAGGTGGTCGAACTGGCCCGCGATCCGCAATGGTACCGCGACTGCGGCATTGCCGACACGGTGCCGGGGCGCTTCGATGCGATTTCGCTGGTCGTCGCTCTGGTCATGCTGCGGATGGACGGGAAGCCCGAACTGCGCGCCCCTTCGGCCCGGCTGACCGAACTGTTCGTCGCCGACATGGACGGCCAGCTGCGCCAGAGCGGCGTCGGCGATCTCGCCATGGCCAAGCGCATGGGCAAGCTGATGAGCGTGCTGGCGGGCCGGATCGAAGCGCTCAAGGTCGCGCTGGCCGAGGCCGACGATAAGGCGCTGATCGCTGCGCTCGAACGCAATGTCACCTTGAATGAAGGTGCCGACCGGGCAGTCCTCGCGCAAAGAGTGCGCCAGGTCGCCGCGTCACTCGCCGCAATCAGCGATGCCGATCTTCTTGCAGGACATATCACGGCATGAGCGAACTGTCCCGCCCCTGCGATGCCACCCGCCTGCCCGCCGCAGAGCAAGTCATCGTCGCAAGCCAGCACGAATGCACGGCCTTGGCCAAGCGGTTCGGCCTAGTTGCCGTCAACGCTCTGGAAGCACGGATCATGCTGAAGGCCGACGGCCCGACCGTGCGGGCCACCGGCCGCTTCACGGCCGACATCGTGCAAAGCTGCGCCGTATCGGGCGAAGATCTGCCCGTACAGATTGCCGAACCGATTGCTCTCCACTTCGTTCCGCCGGCCGATTCCCCCGAAAGCGAGGAGGAAATCGAATTGGAGGCTGACGAACTCGACGAGATTGAAATGGACGGCACCCGGTTCGATCTGGGCGAGGCCGTGGCGCAATCCTTGGCGCTGGCCATCGACCCCTATCTGGAAGGTCCCAACGCCGAACAAGCCCGGCGCAAGGCCGGGATCGTCAGCGAGGGCGCAAGTGGCCCCCTCGCCGATGCCCTCAAAGGTTTGCTCAAGAAGTAACCGGTGGTCGCGTTCTGGCGATCAGAACGGAATATCGTCATCCAGATCGTCGGCGAAGCCCCCGCTCGGCTGGCCGCCGCCGAAGCTGCTGCCGCCGCTGCGCTGACCGCCGCCGAAATCGTCACCACCGCTGCGCTGGCCGCCACCGAAGTTACCGCCGCCAGAGCCGCCTTGTCCGCCGCCACCCGGCGCGCCATCCAGCATGGTCAGCACCCCGCCCATGCCGCCGACCGAGATCTCGGTAGTGTAGCGGTCATTGCCTGACTGATCCTGCCACTTGCGGGTGCGTAGCTGCCCCTCGATGTAAACCTTGCTGCCCTTGCGCAGATAGCGCTCGGCCACCCCGACCAGACCGTCGGAATTGAGCACCACGCTGTGCCATTCGGTGCGCTCCTTGCGCTCGCCGGTGTTCTTGTCCTTCCACTGCTCGCTGGTCGCGATGCGCAGGTTGGCAATGCGGCCGCCGTTCTGGAACGACTTCACTTCGGGATCGGCGCCCAGATTGCCAATGAGAATGACCTTGTTGACGCTGCCTGCCATCGAATCGTGTCCTTTTGAATTTCGCGCTACCGACTAGCCGCTTGCCCTGCGCGGTGCCAATCGGGCCGGGCAGCTTATCCCAATGGTTTGAATCACGCAAAGCCGCGAAGGCGCAAAGATGCCGTGCAACCGGCAAGGCCGGGAAAATTTTCTGCGGAAATATCAAACGCCAGAAAGAGCAAACAAGGCCTGCGGCGCACGCAACCGCTTTGCGCCTTCGCGGCATTGCGTGATAATTTGGGAGTTACCCCAGCCCCAGCCAGACCGCCGTCCAATAGGTCAGCCCGGCGAACAGATAGGCCAAGCCGAACAGGTAGGCGAGCATGAAGCCCGGCCATTTCCAGCCGTTCGTCTCGCGCCGGGTGACAGCGATGGTGCTCATGCACTGGGGGGCGAAGACGAACCAGGCGAGGAAGGCCAGCGCCGTTGCCAGCGACCAGTCCGCCTTGAGCCGTTCGCCCAGCTGCATCGCTTGCGCTTCCTCGTCCGTTGCGCCCACCGCATAAGAGGTTGCCAGCGAACTGACCGCCACTTCGCGCGCGGCCATGGCCGGGATCAGCGACAGGGCAATATCGCGGTTGAAGCCGATCGGTTCAACCACCACAGCCAGGCCATTGGCGATCTTGCCGGCGATCGAGGCATCGACTTGGTTCTGCCCTTCGGCCGCCCGCGGGAAGTTGAGCAGGATCCAAAGCACCACGGTAACCATGAAGATGATCGTTCCGGCGCGGCGCAGGAAAATCCAGGCGCGCTGGAACAGGCCCAGCATCAGGTCACCCAACCGGGGCAGCTGGTACTTGGGCAGCTCCATGATGAACCCGCTGGCCGCACCTTTGGTGACCGAACGGCGCAGCACCAAGGCCACGACCATCGCGGCAATGATCCCGAACACGTAAAGCCCCAAAAGAACGAGGCCCTGCAGGCCGATCGGACCCAAGACCGAACGATTCGGAATGAAGGCCGCGATGATCACCGCATAGACCGGAAGCCGCGCCGAGCAGGTCATCAACGGGGCGATCAGGATCGTCGTCAAACGGTCCTTGGGATCGGTAATGCTGCGCGTCGCCATGATCCCCGGGATCGCGCAGGCAAAGCTGGAAAGCAGCGGGATGAAGCTGCGCCCCGACAGGCCGACATGGGCCATCAGCCGGTCCATCAAAAAGGCCGCGCGGGCCATGTATCCCGATGCTTCCATCGCCAGGATAAAGAAGAACAGGATGATGATCTGCGGCAGGAACACCACGACCGAACCGACGCCCGACAGGATCCCGTCGGTCACCAGGTCCCGTGCCAGCCCTTCGTCCATCGACGCGCGAACCTGCTCGGTAATCCAGCCAATCGCCGCTTCCAGCGCATCGGCGAACGGCGTTGCCCAGGTGAAGACCGCCTGGAAAACCACGAACAGCAGCGCAAAGAGGATAAGCGGCCCAGCCCACGGATGCAGGAACAGGCGGTCCAGCTTGGCATGCATGCGGTGGCGGCTGGTTTCCGAAACGATTGCCGCTTCGGCAATGGCATGGGCCGTCACGCGCCGTTCGGTCAGCGTGGTATGCGGACGGTGATGCACCGGATCGCGTTCTTCCGCCGCAGCTATGGCTGCGGCCAGCTCCGCAAGTCCGCGGCGGCGCACCGCGACGGTGGCGATGACAGGAACGCCCAGGGCTTCCTGCAAGGCGGCGGGATCGATCACCAGCCCGTCACGCTCGGCCAGGTCGAGCATGTTGAGGGCAACCACTGTCGGCCGTCCCAGCGCAATCACTTCCTGGGCGAAGACCAGGTGCTGCTCAAGATTTGAAGCATCAAGTACGACGACCAGCACTTGCGGTGCCGGTTCGCCCGGAAACTCGCCCAGGATGACCTTGCGGGTCACTTCCTCGTCCGGGCTGGTGGCATTCAGGCCGTAGGAGCCGGGCAGGTCGGTCAGTTCAATCGCCTCGCCGGTCGGCAGGACCAGGCGGCCCGCCTTGCGCTCGACGGTCACCCCGGGATAGTTCGCGATCTTCTGCCGTGCCCCGGTCAGGGCATTGAACAGCGCGCTCTTGCCCGCGTTCGGGTTGCCGACCAGTGCAGCCGTGCGCTGGGTCATAGCCACTGGACCTCGATCGCCTGGGCATGGGCCCGCCGCACGGCCACTGTCATGCGCCCGATGGTAAGGGCAATCGGATCCTTGCCGGCAAAGATCCCGCGATGGGCAACGCTGACCGTCGCTCCCTCGTCCACGCCCAGAGCCTGGAGCCGCTGCGCCTCTTCCGGCACCAGCGACGACCAGTCGATCGCGGTGATCTGCGCCCGGACGCCGAGAGGAAGATGATCGAGTGTCATTTCAGGGAGGTCGCTGCCACAGCCCGGCGCTTATTGCAAGTCATTCGCAATAGATTTGACCGGAGTCAAAATTGCCGGCTGCCTTCAGCGCGCGGGGTAACGCAGGCGGCCGAGGAACCGGGCCAGGCTGAACTGCTCCTCGCGGGGCCGCATGACGCGGGCCTTCGCCTTCTCGAACTTCATGATGCCTTCGATCCGTCGCTCCAGGAACGCGCGGGTATCGGCGTGATCCTCGCTGGTATCATTGACGTAGACCGCCAAAGTCGCGGCATAGATCGAACCAAGCGTCAGGCGCTTGGTATAATGGTTGTAATCGGTTGCGGTATCGCCGGCGAGGCGCCACATCGCATCCGCGCTGTGCCAGCCCAGCCGGGTGGAACGGGCGACATTCTGCGGCATTGCCATGATCGACAAGGCGCGGCGGAGCGCTTCCTTCTGTCCGGCAATCGCATCCAGCCGGAACTGCACGAGTGCACGAATGCGATCACGAATTTTGAGCGGCGCAATCTTTTCAGCAGGCCAGGCCGCCTGCATCGCGGCGTCCACGGAACGAATCCAGGCCTCGATCATGTCCATCGGCCCGCCGGAAAAGGCAAAGGCGGCGGCATCGGGATCGATCCCCTGGCTCACCGCCGCATCGCGTACCGCGGTGTCGCTCCAGCCATCAAAGGCGGCGGCATCGGCAATGGCCGGAGCCAGCAAGAGACGCAGTTGGTCGAGATTGGCGGGTTCGGTCATGGTCAGATCTTCGGTCCGAAGGATTGCGGACCCTGGCCCGGCTTGCTGGCCGGCTTGGCATCCGATTCGATCACGTTGAGCAGCGCGGGATTGCCCGTCAGTCTGGCATAGTCGCGCGCGGTGCGACCAGAGTTGTCGGCCCGGTCTGGGTTGGCTCCCGCTTTGAGCAGGATCCGCATCAGCGGAATGTTCCGGTTGTGGACCGCCGTGATCAGCGGGGTCTCGCCGGAATTGTTGCTTTCATCGACCCGGGCTCCGTTGCCTACCAGCACCTCCACACCTTCGGTGAAGTTCAGGTTGCAGGCCAGGACCAGCGGCGTGACCCCGCGGGCATCACGCGCATTCACGTTGGCCCCCTTGCCGATCATGAACTGCATCCAGGTCAGATCGCGGCGCTGGGTGACGATGTGCAGCGCGGTTTCCCCGCTGGTGACATCGCGGGTGTTGATCAGGTTCGGGCTGCCCTCGGCCAGCATGTCGGTGACTTCCTGGCCTTCCTTCTTCTTGACTGCTTCGAGAAATTTGTAGCTTTCCGAAAACTGCGCCGCAGCCGGGCCGGCGACCGCGAAAATCGCCAACGGGGCAAGACAGGTCAGGGCAAGCGACAGCTTCGCAGACTTGAACACGGTGATCGGGCCTCCTGTTTGGGATGGCATCACGGAATCACCCGGACGCCGCCAATAGCTCCTTGCGCGGCGCCGTTTAGCAGAGCATGAACCGCCACGCCATGACCAAGCAGATTTTCGCGCTCGCCCTTTCCGCTTTTGCCCTCGCGCTGTCGGCGTGCTCGCCGCAAGGTGCCGAACCCCCCAAGGTAACCGGCGCCTTGTTGGACGGCGCGGCGATTGGCGGGCCGTTTACGCTGAACGACAAGGACGGCAAGCGGGTCAGCTGGGACGATTTCAAGGGCAAGTACCGGATCGTCTATTTCGGCTATACCTTCTGCCCCGATGCCTGCCCGATGGACCTGACCGTGCTGATCCAGGGCTTCAACCAGTTCGCCAAGGACCACCCGCAGCAAGCAGCGCAGGTCCAGCCGATCTTCATCACGATCGATCCGGCGCGCGACACGCCGGCCCGGGTCGGTGAATTCACCGCCGCCTTCTCGCCCCGCCTGCTGGGCCTGACCGGCACCCAGGCCGAGGTTGACGTCGCGGTAAAGGCCTTCAAGGCCGTCGCCGCGCGTGGCACGGACACTCCGGGGGGCTACCTGATGGACCATAGCCGCATGGCCTATCTAATGGGCAAGAACGGCGAGCCGATTGCCGCCCTGCCGGTGGACAAGGATGCCCCGACGGTCGCCGCGGATCTTGCCGCGCTGGTCAAGTGACGCAGCTGCGCGGAAAATTCTGGGAACTGCCGATCACGGCCCTGACCCGGCCAGAATGGGAAGCGCTGTGCGACGGGTGCGGCCAGTGCTGCCTGCACAAGTGCGAGGACGAGGACACCGGCGACATCTATCCCACCAATGTCGCCTGCCGCCTGCTCGACATTCCTTCTGCCCGGTGCAGCGATTACAAGGGACGCAAGGCCCAGGTGCCCGATTGCGTGCGCCTGACCCCGCATCTCGCCGCGACCCTGCCCTGGCTGCCCGATAGCTGCGCCTATCGCCTGCGCGCGGATGACCAGCCGCTGCCGGACTGGCACTACCTGGTTTGCGGCGATCCCGAAGCGGTTCACCGCGCCGGGGCCTCGGTTCGCGGGAAGGCGATACCCGAAGCGCTCGCCGGTCCGTTGGAGCAGCATGTTATTCTCCCGCCGGGCGTGGAACTGGCCGATGATTGACTGGCTCAAGCAGGGCCATGACGAGCCGCAGGTCGAAGTGGCCGGGCGCATGCTGCCGGTCGTGCTGCGCCGCACCGCCCAGGCCAAGCGGATGACCATGCGCCTTGCCCCCGACGGCAGCGAGGTCCGTATCACCCTGCCGCGCTGGGCGCGCAGCGTCGAAGCGCTGGATTTTGCCCGCAAGCGCGCGGGCTGGCTGGCCGGACAACTTGCCGCGGTGCCGCAGCCGGTCGAACTGGGTCATGGCTCTGCCCTGCCCTACCTGGGCCAGCCCCGCACGATCCATCACGACCCCGCCGCGCCGCGCCGCATCCGGCTGGAGGAAGCCGCGATCCATGTCGGTGGCCCGGCGGAATCGCTGATTCCGCGCCTGACGCGCTGGCTGGAGGGCGAGGCCCGCCGGCTCCTGACCGAGGACCTGGCGTTCTACTGCACGGCCGCAGCGCAGCCGGTGCCGCAGCTCATGCTCAGCCGCGCCCGCCGCCGCTGGGGCTCTTGCGCTCATGACGGCACGATCCGGATCAACTGGCGCTTGGTCATGGCTCCCGACCATGTCCGCCGCTCGGTCGTCGCCCACGAAGTCGCGCATCTGGTCCATTTCGACCACAGCCCGGAATTCCATGCCTTCCTCGACCAGATCTATGAAGGCGACATGCGCGCAGCCAACCGCTGGCTGAAACGCGAAGGGCGGACGCTTTACGCTGTCCTCCCCTGAATTTCGGATAAGCCTCAGGGTCGACTGGGTGATGCAACAATCCAACTCAAGGCTGGCGAAACGGCCCTGGGGGCCCTATCTAGCGGCCATGTCCTATTGGCAGAAGATCAATCCGACCGGCGCGATTGCCGATTTCCGCTCCGTGTTCCGCGACGCCGGACCAAAGCGCTGGCCGGTCGCGCTCGTGGCCGCTTCGATCACGATCGGCATCTTCTCGATCATGGCCGCGGAAAGCTGGCGCAAGCCGCGCCCGCTGCCCGAAGTCACCTATATCAAGTCCTGGCCGATGGACCGGACCGAGGCGGAAACCAAAGCCTTTATCGAGGCAAACCAGAAGGAAAAGGACGCCCGCCAGGCCGCGCTCGAAGCCTATGAAAAGGAAGGCCGTGAGCTTTGGGCGACCCTGGGCAAGGCCTCGGGCATGGACGTTGACAAGATCAAGCGCGATGCCGAAGCCGAACGCGCGCGGGAAAAAGCCGCTGAAAAGGCCAAGGCCGATGCGATCCTGAAGCAGGCCGGAGCAGAGCCGGTTGCCCAGTGAAGCCAATTCGCATGAGGCCGATTCGCGCTGGCTGGCGGCTGCGGCCCGGCTCGCCACGCGCGGCATTCCGCTAAGCCGTCCCAACCCATCCGTCGCGGCATTGCTGGTCCACCAGGGCAAGGTCATTGCTCGCGGTTGGACCCAGCCCGGCGGGCGCCCCCATGCCGAAGCCGTCGCGCTTGCTGCAGCGGGCGGGCGGGCGCGCGGCGCAACGCTCTATGTCACTCTGGAACCCTGTGCCCATGCCAGCCCGCGCGGCCCGGACTGTGCCGGACTGGTCGCGGCCAGCGGGGTGACCCGCGTAGTGATCGGCTGCCACGATCCCGATCCGCGAACCGCCGGAGCCGGAGCGAACCGGCTGCGCGCTGCAGGTATCGAAGTGGTTGAGGCAGACAATCCGGAATGTAGGCAAAGCCTGGCCGGTTATCTGGTCCGCCAGCAGCTTGGCCGGCCCCACGTTACCTTGAAACTGGCGCTGTCCGCAGACGGCTATCTCGCCCCGCCGCCGGGCGAAGGGCAATGGCTGACCGGTGAAGTGGCCCGCGCCCACGTTCATGCGATGCGGGCGCGGATGGATGCGATCCTGGTCGGCCGCGGCACGCTTCAGGCCGACCAGCCACGGCTCGACGTGCGTTTGCCTGGGATCGAAGGACGCGGCCCTCAGCGGTGGCTGCTGACCACGGGCAGCGCACCGGCGGGCTGGAACGCAATTGCGACCCCGCAGGACATTACGCGGATGGACGGCACCCAGTACCTGATGGTCGAAGGCGGCGCGCAAACGGCGCAGGCCTTCCTGGGCGCTGGATTGGTCGACCGCCTGCTGCTTTATCGCGCGCCGCGCCTGGTCGGCGGGACCGGGGCCAGCCTGCCGGGATTGACCGCCGATGCCTTGGCCGCTTCGCCTGAGTGGCTGCCAACCGACACGCGCCAGCTTGGCAACGACACCCTGCAAGTCTACGAGCGGGCACAAACCAGCGATTGAGAGAGTTGCGCATGTTTACCGGGATCATCACTGCTGTCGGCACCATCCGCGAAGTGCGCGAACAGGGTGACCTGCGCGCCGTCATCGCCTGCCCCTATGACCCGGCCGGAATGGCGATCGGCGCATCCATCGCCTGTTCGGGTGTGTGCCTGACCGTCGTCGAACGGGGCGGGGAACCGGGCGACGCCTGGTTTGCGGTCGACATCTCGGGCGAAACGGTCAGCCGCACGGCGCGCGGCCAGTGGACCGCTGGTCGCAAGCTCAATCTGGAACAGGCGCTCAAGCTGGGCGACGAACTGGGCGGCCATATCGTCACCGGGCACGTCGATGCCGTCGGCCATGTGGCAAGCCGCGAAGAAGTCGGCGGGTCGCTGCACGTAAAGATTACTGCTCCGAAGGAGATCGCGCCTTACATCGCCACCAAGGGCTCGATCACGGTCGATGGCGTGTCGCTCACCGTCAATGCGCTCGACGACCACGCCGATGGCTCGTGCGATTTCCACCTGAACCTGATCCCGCACACGGCGGATGTCACCACGCTGGGCAGCCTGCGCAGCGGCGATAGCGTCAATCTGGAAATCGACGTCCTCGCCCGTTACCTGCAGCGTCTGCAAAGCCTGCGCGGTTAAACCTCCCAAGCCTTTCCTACTTCGCGCAAATATGGCCTAAACTGGCGGATGACATGCTCTCCGCGTCGGCTCAGGTCATCGGCGATCCCGCCGTTCTACCCGGTCCCGGGGCGTGAACGCTGCGACGGCTGGACAGCGCAGCGGCAGGCCGACTTCATCGGACATCTGGCCGAGACCCGCAGCGTCACCGCAGCCGCGCGGCGTGTGCAGATGGCGCGCGAGACAGCCTATCGCCTGCGCCAGCGCCCATGGTCGGAAAGTTTCCGTGCGGCCTGGGATGCAGCCCTGGGCAAGGCGCCAGAGTGCCCGTCGGAAAGACGAAAGGTCACAACCGCGGAACTGCAATGGCGCCTGGACAGCGGCCTGTGGGCGATTCGGATGTTTCGCGGAAAGTTCGTTGGCGCAAGCCAGAAACCCGACGATTCCGCGCTTTACAGCCTGCTCGCCCGGTATTCACGCCAGCCAGTCCCCAGCCGCGCAGACGCGCGCCGGACATGACTGGTCAAAATTTTTCCCGGGGTGCTGAGTGTCAACCCAAAGCGCCCCTACCCGCTTCGGTCAAACCTGAATCAGGCGCTGACCTTGGCAACGTCGGCAACGAACTTGTCGATGTTACCCATCGTCAGACCGGCCACGTTGATGCGGCCCGAGCCGGCCATGTAGATGCCGTGATCATTGCGCAGCGACAGGATCTGCTCACCACTGAGCGGCAGCATCGAGAACAGACCGTTCTGGCTGCCCAGCGGCTTGAGGTCGACGCAGCCGGCCTGCCCAGCCTCGGCCAGACGGGCACGGACCTGGCGCATGCGCGCGCGCATCGTGTCCAGTTCGGCCAGCCACATTGCCGTCAGCTCGGGATCTTCCAGGATCAGGCGAACCGCTGCGGCACCATGATCAGGCGGCATCGACCAGGCCGCGCGGGCCAGCGAATAGCCGTTCGACATGGCGCGTCCTAGCACCTC
Source organism: Alphaproteobacteria bacterium (assembly GCA_046566485.1). Lineage (GTDB taxonomy): Bacteria > Pseudomonadota > Alphaproteobacteria > Sphingomonadales > Sphingomonadaceae > Novosphingobium. Next base: position 16,798 of record JBKHWO010000016.1, read on the forward strand.
GGCGTCGTTGGCCATGACATAGAGCGCGCCAACCCGGTCACGGTAGAGACCGAAGTTCTTGTCGCAGGAATAGGCGATCAGCGCTTCGGGCACTTCGGCAAGGACGCGGCGCACGCCATAGGCATCCTCTTCCATCCCTTCGCCCAGGCCCTGATAGGCCAGGTCGAGCAGTGGCAGCAGCTTTTTCTCCGCCAGCAGCGGGGCAATCTCGTCCCACTGCCCCGGGGTGTAGTCGATCCCGGTCGGGTTGTGGCAGCAGCCATGCAGCAGCACCGCATCGCCCGGCTCGGCCAGGTTCAGCGCGGTGCGCAGCGAATCCATGTCGGCCAGGCCAGCCTTGTTGGCATGGAGGAACGTCTTCAGCTCCAGCCCCAGGTCAGCAAAAATCTGTGCGTGGTTCGGCCAGCTGGGCGTGCCCATCCACACCCGCTTGACCCCAGCCTTCTTCGCCAGCGCCACGGCAAGACGCACCGCGCCAGTACCGCCGGGGGCCTGCATGCCCTCGATCCGTCCGCCCTTGCTGGGGTCCTGCTTGCCAAAGATGTACGGCATCAGCGCGTGGACAAAGCCCATGTCGCCTTCGGGACCAAGATAGGCCTTGGAATCCTGGGTTTCGAGCAGCCTTTTCTCGGCAGCTTTGATCGCGCCGAACACCGGAGTGGCGCCATCGTCGGTGCGATAGACCCCGACCCCAAGGTCAATCTTGTCCGCGCGGCTATCGGCGGCATAGAGCTTGATCAGCGCGAGCAGCGCATCGGCGGGCTGTTGTTCAAGATTGCTGAGCATAGTGGGGCGGCCCTTAGACCCGGGTCCGGCACAGGGGCAAGTGAAGAATCACCCGCTCCGTACCGGAAATGCGCATCTTTTGCGGCAAGCAACGCCGGGCCCATGCAATCCGCACTTGAACCTGGGCGTGCGACAGCCTAAGTGGGGCCCGATGCTAGCTCCACTGACCCGGCCCGACCTTCCAGCCACCCTTTCCGCTGCGATCTGGCGCGGCGTAAAGGGAGAATGCCCGCGCTGCGGCAAGACCAAGCTGTTTGGACGCTTCCTCAAGCCGGTGACGGACTGCCCTTCATGCCATCAGGACTGGACGCTGCATCAGGCAGACGATTTTCCGCCCTATATCTCGATCTTCCTGACCGGGCATATCCTGGCTCCGGCCTTCATCGCGATCGGCACCAGCGACCTCTCCCTTGGCGTGATGATCGGGATCACCATGGTGCTTGCCATGGTCCTGCTTCTGGCGTTCTTGCAACCGGCCAAGGGCGCGACCATCGCATTGCAATGGTGGCTTGGAATGCATGGCTTCAAGCCCGGCGGCCGCGTGGAATTTTCCGCGCCGCCCAAGGGTGCCCCCGGCAGCCCCTGGGGCTGAACAGGCGCCCCATCAGGCTGGCGTCAGAACGGCGACAGCTTCTGCTTCTTGGAAAACTTCATGTAGCCGGCATTGATTCCGAGCCGCAGGCCCACGCCCATCCGGACCGGGATCAGCACCACATCGCCGCGGCGCAGGTAGGACACGTTGAACCCGCCGACCAGATAGGCCTGCCCCTCTCCCGCAGCGAAGCGGTTGAAGATCTCGTCCGTGTTGTAAAGGTTGTAGACCAGCACGAAGGTATTCCCGGCATTCGCCCCCAGGTCGAGGCCCAGCGAAGGCCCGGTCCAATAGACTGGCAGCGTGCCTTCGACCTTGTGGTGCAGCGTTCCGGAACCATAGCGCACCCCCACGAGCAGCGCGCCGCCGCCCTCGCGCCCGACGATGTAGCCATTGGGCTCGCCCTGCTTGCGCAGCAGATCCTCGATCATTCCGGCCAGCCCGGCTGCGCCCTTGCCGAACACCCCTTCGGCTGCGCCGACCAGATCGTCTTTCTGATAAGTAGCGGTCGCTGCTTGAGTGGCAGCGGGCGCACCAACGGTCGCCTCCGTCGCGGTCGGAGCCGCCGCTGGGGCTTCTGCGGCCGTGCTGGCTGCGCTTTGCGGGGCAGGTTGGCCCGCCGCCAGATCGCCGTCAATGGCCCGATCGGGGTCAACCGTCTGGACCTGAGCCGCTGCGCCTACCGAAGTGGCGAGTGCCATGGCGCCCAGCACACCGATCAGTGCCGACCTGATGCTGCGATTGATGCCCAGGATCATTTCGTTTGGTCCCTCATTGTCCGCTCTCGGTAGAATCGATTGCCCCTGACCGGGCAATGAACCGGCGGTGAATCGAGTCCAAGTTGCGATCAATTGAGGGAAGCTGACCAAACCGAACCGCATAAAACTTGCTCACCCCCCTCTTGCCGCCCTTCAGTCGCCTCGCTATAGGCCGCGCTTCGCCGCTGCGATCCGGAGACGTGGGTGAGTGGCTGAAACCAACGGTTTGCTAAACCGTCGTACTGGTAAATCCGGTACCGAGGGTTCGAATCCCTCCGTCTCCGCCAT
>JBKHWO010000017.1:0-59476 GCA_046566485.1 Alphaproteobacteria bacterium
CGGTGGTCGCCGCGCAGCATGAGATCGTGCTTGGCATCGTCGGTGGCTTGTTGGTCGCCGAAGCACTGTCGGTGATCATTCAGGTCGCGGTCTACAAACGGACGGGCAAGCGCGTGTTCAAGATGGCCCCAATACATCATCATTTCGAGCAACTCGGCTGGAAAGAATCGACCGTCGTGATCCGCTTCTGGATCGTCTCGATCGTGCTGGCCTTGATCGGACTGTCGACGCTTAAATTGCGATGATCACCACCACCGCCTTTGCCGGCAAGCGCTATGCCGTACTCGGGCTGGCCCGCTCGGGGATGGCGGCTGTCGAAAGCCTGCTGGCTGGCGGAGCGCAAGTGACTGCCTGGGACAGCCGAGAGGAACCGAGGCGGGCGCTTGAGGGCCGCTGCGAACTGGCCGATCCGTTGAACATCGATTTGCACGGCTTTGCCGGGATCGTGGTTTCACCCGGGGTTCCGCTTAACACCCATCCGATCGCTCAGGTGGCGCAAGCAGCAGGCGTTCCGGTGATTGGCGACATCGAGCTGTTTGCCCTGGCCCGGGCCGAACTTCCCGCGCATCGTGTTGTCGGGATCACCGGGACCAACGGCAAATCGACCTGCACCGCGCTGGTCCACCATATTTTGCAATCGGCCGCCGTGCCGTCGCGGATGGGCGGCAACATTGGCCTGCCGGTATTGGATTCCAGCCCGTTGCCCACAGGCGGAGTTTATGTCCTTGAACTGTCAAGCTATCAGATCGATCTGACGCATTCGTTGCAATGCGAAGTTGCGGCCCTGCTGAACATCACGCCGGACCATCTCGATCGGTACGACGGCTTTGAAGGCTATGCGGCGTCGAAGGCACGTCTGTTTGCGATGCAGCGCGCCGATCAGGTCGCGGTGTTCGGAACCGGGGATGATGCAACCCAGGCGGTGGCCTGGCGCGAGGCGCAGTCGCGTGCAGCGCATTGCGTTCGCCAAGTCGATGGCCGTGATCTGGTCGAACTCCAGGCACAATGGCCCAGCTTGCAGGGACCGCACAATTTGCAGAACGCTGCGGTGGCCGTAGCGATCGTCGAGGCCTTGGGTCTAGGTGCATCGCAGTGGCGACCGGCACTGGCCAGTTTTAGGGGCTTGCCGCACCGGATGGAGCGTGTCGCCGAGGCGGGCGGAGTGCTCTATATCAACGACAGCAAGGCAACCAATCCCGCCTCGACCGCGCCCGCGCTTGCCGCATTCCCGGCCAATCCGGTGCCGCGCGTCCATTGGATCCTGGGCGGTCTGCCCAAGGGCGACGACCTCGACGAATGCGCCCCTTACTTCGGCAACATCGCAGCGGCCTATACCATCGGCGATGCCGGTCCGTTGTTCGCCGATCTGTTGACACCACACATGCCGGTACAACGCAGCGAAATGATGTGCGAAGCGATCCAGCAAGCGATGGCCGCAGCCAAGCCGGGCGACGTCGTGCTCCTTTCCCCGGCATGCGCCAGTTTCGATCAGTTCCGCGATTACGAGGCGCGAGGCGATACCTTTCGTCAGATCGTGCAGACCTTGCTCAGCCCGGATGATAACCCGGCTGAAATTGCGGGGTGTTCCTGATGGCGACCTATCCTCCTGTCGTACCGCGTGGTGGCAAGGTTGGAGCGGACAGCGCTATCGCGCGTCCGCCTCGCAGTCGGCGAAGCGAACTGGCCATTTGGTGGCGGGAAATTGACCGCACCCTGCTGTTCCTGATTCTGACGCTGATGGCGATCGGAACTGCGGCTGTGGCGGCAAGCTCGCCGGCCAGCGCCCGTCGTCTTTCAACCGCAGCCGAGCGGCTCGATGACCTGCATTTCTTCTATATCCACGTCCGCTGGCAGTTCCTTGGTCTGATTGCGATGATCGGGGCTTCGATGCTGCCCAAGGAAACCGCGCGCCGGGCGGGGATCGTGCTGGGTTTCGCCATGTTGATCGGTCTGATGCTGGTTCCGCTGGTCGGGACTACCGTTAACGGGGCGCGGCGTTGGCTTAACCTGGGCATCTCGCTGCAGCCGTCGGAGTTTTTGAAGCCCGCCTTTGCAATCTGCATGGCCTGGATTTTGTCGTGGCGGATGCGCGATCCGGGGCTGCCGGTTGTTGCGGTGTCGACCGGGCTCATGGGCCTGATCGCCGCACTTCTCATGGCCCAGCCCGACTTCGGTTCCGCCGTGCTGTTCATCGGTGTGTGGTTCGTGCTGGTGATGATGAGCGGCATATCAGTCAAGCTGATCAGTCTTGCCGGAGGCGCAGTCATGGCCGTCGTGGCTCTGGCCTATATGTTCTACGATAACGCCCGGCACCGTATCGATGCTTTCCTGGGTGGTGGCACAGCATTCGATCAGGTCGATCTGGCGCAGCGGACCTTGCTGTCGGGCGGCTGGACCGGTTCGGGCCTGTGGCTCGGCACGCGCAAGCTGGGACTGCCCGAAGCCCATACCGACTATATCTTTTCCGTGATCGGTGAAGAGTTCGGTCTGCTCGCCTGTCTGGTCATCGTTATTCTCTATCTCGCGTTGGTCGCCCGGGTGCTGGTCCGCCTGCTCGACGAGGAAGACCTGTTCACCACGCTTGCCGCAGCGGGCCTGATCGCCCAGATCGGCGGGCAGGCCTTCATCAATATTCTCGTCAACCTGCAGCTCTTCCCGTCGAAGGGGATGACGCTGCCGCTGATTTCCTATGGCGGTTCATCGACATTGGCTTTGTGTCTTGGTGCGGGTTTTCTATTGGCGATAACCCGCCGGAATCCATTTATCCGACGCGAACGGTTCAAGCTTTCGAGTGTAGGCATCAAGTTATGACTGGTACGACGCGGCACTACGTTCTGGCGGCTGGCGGCACTGGCGGGCACTTGATCCCGGCCTTTGCTCTGGCAGTTGAGCTGGAACGGCGCGGCCATCATGTCGCGCTGATCACCGATGACCGCGGCAGCAAGCTTCCCGGTAAGCCGGCCAGCCTGGTTGCCCACGTTCTTCCCGCTGGACGGATCGGCAAGAACCCGCTGCACTGGTTGCGCGGGGTGAGCGCAATCCTTGACGGGCGGCGTATGGCCTTGCGCTTGTTTGAGAGTTTTCAGCCCAGCGCGGTGATCGGCTTCGGCGGCTATCCGGCTTTTCCGGCACTGTGGGCGGCCACTTCCGCAGGCGTGCCGAGCGTGATCCACGAACAGAACGCGGTGCTGGGCCGGGTGAACCGTTTCCTGGCCGGACGGGTCGATGCGATCGCTACTTCCTACCGCGAGGTCGAACGGCTGAAGCACAAGCATCAGGAAAAGGTCCACCTGGTGGGGAATCCGATCCGGGCCGAAGTCCTGACCCTGCGGGACCAGCCCTTTCCGGCCTTCACTGCCGATGGTCTGCTGCGGGTTCTGGTCACGGGGGGGAGCCAGGGTGCTGGCATTCTGAGCCAGGTCGTGCCGGATGGACTGGCGATGTTGCCGGCCGCGCTGCGCAGTCGCTTGCAGGTAACGCAGCAGTGCCGTCCGGAAGACATCGAGCAAGTGCGCGAACGCTATGCCAGCCATGGCATTCCGGCGGAACTGGGCACCTACTTTGAGAATATGGCCGAACGTCTGGCCGATGCGCACCTGTTCATCGGCCGCGCTGGAGCATCGACCATCGCCGAACTGACTGCTGTCGGCCGACCCGCAATTCTTGTGCCGTTGCCGATCGCGACCGACGATCACCAGGCCGTCAACACCCGCGAGGTCTGCGCTGCAGGGGGCGCGCGGATGATCCGCCAGGACCGCTTTACCGCGCCCGAACTGGCCAAGCAGATCCAGGCCATCGCAATGAACCCGGAAACACTGGCGACTGCAGCCCATGCGGCATGGAACTGCGGCTATCCCAATGCCGTTGCCGATCTGGCCGATCTGGTTGAGGGCTTTGGCGGTGCGCCGCTCATGGACGTGATCCGGGTTGCGGACAGCCTTGAGGCGAGCGCTGCTGCCCAGGGAGCACCGGCATGAAGGCGGTTGGCACCGACATCGGCACGATCCACTTCGTGGGCATCGGCGGAATCGGCATGTCTGGTATTGCCGAGGTGATGCACAACCTGGGCTATACCGTGCAGGGCAGCGACATTGCCGAAGGCTATGTGGTTGAAGGTCTGCGCGCTCGCGGGATCAAGGTGATGATCGGTCATGCGGCCGAGAACCTGGGCGATGCGGCCGTGGTGGTGACTTCCACCGCCGTAAAGCGCGACAATCCCGAAGTGGTCGCCGCGCTGGAAAACCGCGTGCCGGTGGTTCGCCGTGCCGAAATGCTGGCCGAACTGATGCGGCTTAAACGCACGGTCGCGGTTGCTGGCACTCATGGCAAGACCACGACGACCTCGATGGTCGCAGCGCTGCTCGATGCGGGCGGGGTCGATCCGACTGTCATCAACGGCGGGATCATCAACTCCTATGGCTCCAACGCGCGGCTTGGCGCGAGCGAGTGGATGGTGGTCGAAGCGGACGAGAGCGACGGTTCGTTCCTGCGCCTCGACGGAACCATTGCCGTTGTCACCAACATCGATCCCGAACATCTCGACCACTATGGCAGCTTCGAGCGGGTCAAGGATGCCTTCGTCGAGTTCATCGAGAACGTGCCGTTCTACGGCTGCGCAGTGTTGTGCATCGACCATCCCGAAGTCCAGGCGGTGATCCCCAAGGTCCGCGACCGCCGCGTGGTGACCTATGGCTTCTCTGCGCAAGCGGACGTGCGCGGCGAAAACGTCGTGCCCTATCCCGGCGGCAACCGCTTTGACGCGGTGCTGCGCCAGCGCGATGGATCGGTCCGCCGGATCGAGGGGATCGAGCTGCCGATGCCGGGTCGGCATAATGTACAGAACGCGCTTGCCGCGGTCGCGGTTGCTGCCGAAATGGGCTGTGCCGACAGCGTGATCCAGACCGGCTTTGCCAAGTTTTCGGGTGTGAAGCGGCGTTTCACCAAGGTGGGCGAGGTCGACGGCGTGACCGTCATCGACGATTATGGCCACCATCCGGTGGAGATTCGCGCCGTGCTGGCCGCGGCGCGCGAAGGCGTCGGCACGGGGCGGGTGATCGCCGTAGTCCAGCCGCACCGCTTCACCCGGCTGCGCGATCATCTGGAAGAGTTCCAGGGCGCCTTCAACGATGCCGATGTGGTCTATGCTGCGCCGGTCTATCCCGCTGGCGAGGCACCGATCGAGGGCGTGGATGCAGCTGTATTGGTCGAAGGCATCAAGGCGCGCGGCCACCGCAGCGCGCACACCATCACCGGAGCCGACGCCTTGGCCGCGACTCTGGCCGACAGTGCCAAGCCGGGCGACATGGTCGTCTGCCTGGGCGCGGGCGATATCACCAAGTGGGCCGGCGTTCTGGCCGAAAAGATCAAGTTCCTGCGAGCCGGGGGATGATGGCAACAGTTCTTCCCTCGGTTCAAGGCAGGCTCACCGCCAATGCCCCGCTCGCCCCGCTGGTCTGGTTCAAGTCCGGCGGCAATGCCGAGTGGCTGTTCGAGCCGAAGGACGTGGCGGATCTCCAAGCATTCCTGCGCGCTCTTGATCCGGCGGTTCCGGTCATGGCGCTGGGGCTTGGCTCCAACCTGATCGTGCGCGACGGTGGGGTTCCCGGCGTGGTCGTGCGGCTGGGCAAGGCCTTTGCCAAGGTCAGCAAGACCGCCGATCTGATTCTCGACTGCGGCGCAGGGGCCAGCGGCATCCTGGTTTCTTCGACTGCGCGCGACAATGGCATTGCCGGTCTTGAATTCTTGCGCTCGATCCCCGGGACGGTCGGCGGCTTCGTGCGCATGAATGGCGGCGCCTATGGCGGGGAGGTCAAGGACATCCTGGTCGATTGCGACGTAGTGCTGCGCGATGGTACGCTGCGGACGCTGCCCGTCGACGAACTGCACTATACCTATCGCCACTCCGAACTGCCCGATGGCGCGATCGTGGTCGGCGCGCGGTTCAAGGGGCGCCCGGGCAGGGCGGAGGACATCCAGACCGAAATGGACCGCATTTCAGCCAGCCGCGAAGCCAGCCAGCCGCTGCGCAGCAAGACCGGAGGCAGCACCTTCAAGAATCCGCCCGGTCACAAGGCCTGGGAACTGGTCGACCAGGCGGGCTGCCGGGGCCTTACCCTGGGCGGGGCGCAAGTCAGCGAAAAGCACTGCAACTTCCTGCTCAATCTGGGCGAGGCGAGCAGCGCGGACATCGAAAACCTCGGCGACGAAGTGCGCCGCAGGGTCAAGGAAATGACGGGCGTAGAGCTCGAATGGGAAATTCAAAGGGTGGGTAACAAGTGAGCCTTCCGAAACTCCATGTCGCGGTCCTGATGGGCGGCTGGTCGAACGAGCGGCCGGTTTCGCTGATGAGCGGCGAGGGCGTTGCCAAGGCGCTGGAAGAGCGCGGGCACACGGTTACCCGCATCGACATGGGCCGTGACGTCGCACAGCGTCTGGCCGATGCGGCTCCGGACGTGGTGTTCAATGCCTTGCACGGCTCGCCGGGCGAGGATGGTTCGATCCAGGGCATGATGGATCTGATGGGGCTGACCTATACCCATTCCGGCATGGTCACATCGGTCATTGCGATCGACAAGGAACTGACCAAGCAAGCGCTGGTCCCCCATGGCATTCCGATGCCGGGGGGGCGGATCGTCGAAACCAGCGAGATTTACCAGCGTGACCCGCTGGAGCGGCCTTATGTGCTCAAACCGGTCAACGAAGGCTCCTCGGTTGGGGTTGCGATCGTCACGAACGAAAGCAATTTTGGCAATCCGATCAGCCGCGATGCCAAGGGGCCATGGCAGGAGTTTGACCGCCTGCTGGCCGAGCCGTTCATTCGCGGCCGTGAACTGACCACGGCGGTGTTGGGCGACCGTGCGCTGATGGTGACCGAACTCAAGCCCAAGTCCGGGTTCTACGATTTCGACGCCAAATATACCGACGGCATGACCGAACATGTCTGTCCGGCGCAAATCCCTGACGAGATTAGCCAGGCCTGTCTCGACCTGGCCCTGCGTGCGCATCGCTTGCTGGGTTGCAAAGGGTGCAGCCGGACCGATTTCCGCTGGGACGATGAACGCGGACTGGCGGGTCTCTTCGTGCTCGAAACCAATACCCAGCCGGGCATGACTCCGCTCAGTCTGGTGCCCGAACAGGCCAGGCATCTGGGGATCAGCTATGCCGATTTGGTCGAGCGGATTATCGCCGAAGCACTGGCCGAAAAAGGTGCTGCAAAGTGAGTGCGCGCACTATAAAACGTGGAGGCAAGGGCGTCCGCCGCGCCGCTGCTGCACACGGCAAAGCACAGAAGGTGCACACGGCCAAGGTCAAGACAGGGTCAGTGGTCGATACGCTGATGGGTTGGCTGCCGCTCAACGAAGTCCAGCTGCACCGCATTTTCATGGCCGGGATTATGGCGCTGGTTGCGCTTGGCCTGTGGGTCGCGGCAAGTCTGGCGGGAGTCCCGGCCATGGCACGGGACCAGATTGCGATTCTGGCGCACAATTCCGGCTTCGAACTGCACAATATCAACGTCCGCGGAACGAATAACCTTAACGAATTGCAGGTTTACCAGATTGCCTTGGCCGACCGGAACCGAGCGATGCCTTTCCTCGACGTGCAGAACCTGCGCGCACGGTTGCTGCAATTGTCTTGGGTCGAGGATGCACGCGTTTCCAGGCAGTTGCCCGATACGATGGTGATTGACATTGTCGAGCGCAAGCCGGTTGCGGTGGTTCAAAAGATCGATCGCATGGTGCTGATCGACAAGGACGGGGTGGAACTTGATGTTGTCACCCCGGAACAGGCGCAGGGCAAATTGTTGCTGTCCGGGCCAGGGGCAGGGCGGCAGATCGCCGCACTCAACGCCTTGCTCGATGCGGCACCGGCAATCCGCCCCCACGTCAATCGCGCGGAATGGGTCGGCAATCGGCGGTGGAACCTGGGGTTCAAGACGGACCAGGTATTGGCCCTCCCCGAAGGCAAGGATCAAGCGGCCAAGGCGCTGATGTCCTTTGCTCAGCTCGACGGGCGCAATCGCCTGCTGGGCGGCAAGGCGACTGCCTTCGATATGCGCGCGCCAGACCGGATTTATCTGCGCGTTCCGGGCCGGACCGATGCGATCGAACAAGGCGGCGTGGTCGCCACAGCCGATGCCGGTGCGGTTGCTGCTCCCGCTCTCGCCGCGGCCGCTGCGCAGGTCGCGGAAACTGTCCAACAACCCGAACCATCCCCCTCGCCAAAGCCTGCCAAGGCTCCCGAAAAGGATGTGGCAAAGTCTTCCGCAAAGGCTGCGCCGAAGACTGAAAGCAAACCTGCGGCGAAGGCTCCGGCAGCAAAGTCTCCCACCACCAAGCCCGCCGCCGCAAAACCCACCGCAGCCAAGCCTGGCCCTGCGCAACCTGCCGCTTCGAAGGCGGCGCCCAAGACTGCCGCCAAGCCGACCAAGCCAGCGGCCAAGACCGGAGCCAAGAACTGATGGTCGCCCCGCGCATCACCCGGGTCTATGGCGCCGTGAATGTTGGTTCGTTCCGCATATCGGCGATGATTGCTGGTTTGTCAGAGACCGGCGAGATGGTTGTGCTTGGTTCCGGTCACCGCGCCGCGCAGGGGATCAAGCGCGGCTATGTGACCGACATGACCGCGGCCACCTACGCGATCCGTGATGCGGTGGAACGCGCTGAAAAAATGGCAAACACCTCGGTGCAAAGCGTGTGGATCGGTTGTTCCGGTGCCGGACTCGCCAGTCAGGTGGCGCAGGTTGAAGTCGATATTGGCGGACGCCGCATCGAAACCGAAGACGTTGAACATCTGCTGGTTTCGGCCCGGGACGTGATCCAACCTGACGGACGCATGGTGCTACATGCCCAACCTGCGCACTACACGTTGGACGGTGCCGACGGGGTTGCCGATCCCAAGGGTCTGCATGCCGAACGGCTTGGAGTGGATATCCACGTGATGCTGGCCGACGGAGCGCCCATCCGGAATATCACCGAAGCGGTTCAGAATGCGCATCTGCAGGTCGAGACCGTTGTCGGTTCGCCGATTGCCGCGGGCTATGCGTGCCTGACTTCCGAAGAACGCGAACTGGGCGTGGCGCTGGTCGAATTCGGCGGCGAAGTGACCAATGTCTCGGTCTATGCGGCAGGAATGCTGTTGGGCTTGGTTACCATCCCGTTGGGTTCGGGCGACATTACCGATGCCATCGCCAGTGCCTTTGGTATTCGCCGCTTCCAGGCGGAGCGGCTTAAATGCGTGCACGGTTCGGCTATTGCCAGCCCGGCTGATCACCGCGAGATGATTCCGGTTAACGCGCCGGGTGAGGAAGCGAGCGGCCCGACTGCGCGTCATGCTGACGATAAAAACAGGATCCCCCGCGCAGAGCTGGTCTCGGTGATCTCGACCCAACTGGCGGCTTGGGTTGAAGAAGTGAACAAGGCTTTGAAGGGGCTGGGATTCACCGGCCAGCGCGGGCAGCTGGTAGTGCTCACGGGTGGCGGTGCCGAATTGGCCGGCCTGCCTGATTTTGCGCAAAGCGCCCTTGGCAAACCGGTCAGGTTGGGCCGCCCTCAGTACCTCAAAGGCCTGCCAGAAGCGCATGCGACACCGGGTTTTTCGACGCTTGCCGGGCTGGTGCTCTATGCCGCTGCCGATCCGATCGACATTCGTGCAATTGGGCGCCCGGAGCAGACGATTATCGGCTATAAGGGCTTCGGAATCGTCAACCGTCTCTATCAGGCGATGCGAGAATATTTTTAAAAGCTGCCGACCCCCTTTTCCGTTGTCTAGCGACTGTGGAAAATGGTTAGTGCGACTTTGATTCACGGATTCGAAGGGTGCAAGAACCCGCACGATCGCAGAATTTGCATCCGCTTTGCGGATAGGAGAGCTACATGAGCATCAATATCGGACCGCCGTCAGTCGAAGAACTCCGTCCCCGGATCACGGTGATTGGGGTTGGCGGGGCCGGGGGCAACGCCATTGCCAACATGATTTCGGCGGGAATCGAGGGCGTCGATTTTGTCGTAGCCAACACCGATGCCCAAGCGCTTAACAACGCGGTTGCCGAACACCGCATCCAACTGGGCAATGAAATTACCCAGGGTCTGGGTGCCGGGGCCCGTCCGGAAGTGGGCCGTGCTGCTGCCGAAGAGAGCATCGACCTGATCGAACGGGCGCTGGACGGCGTGCACATGTGTTTCATCGCGGCGGGCATGGGCGGTGGCACGGGAACGGGGGCTGCTCCAGTCGTCGCCAAGGCCGCGCGCGACAAGGGCGTGCTGACGGTTGGTGTCGTGACCAAGCCCTTCCTGTTCGAAGGCACGCGCCGGATGCGTTCGGCCGAAGCGGGCATCGAAGAGCTGCAAAAGCATGTCGATACCCTGATCGTCATTCCGAACCAGAACCTGTTCCTGGTTGCCAAGGCTGAAACCACCTTCAAGGAAGCCTTCCAGATGGCGGACGAAGTGCTCCAGCAAGGGGTGCGCTCGATCACCGACCTGATGGTCATGCCGGGTCTGATCAACCTTGACTTCGCCGACGTCCGTTCGGTCATGGCCGAAATGGGCAAGGCGATGATGGGCACGGGTGAAGGAAGCGGCGAAAACCGCGCGCTTGAAGCCGCTGAAAAGGCAATTGCCAACCCGCTGCTCGATGGTGTTTCGATGCAGGGCGCCAAGGGCGTGATCATTTCGATCATCGGCGGCGACGACATGAAGCTGCTCGAAGTCGACGAGGCGGCAAACCATATCCGCGAACTGGTCGATCCGAATGCCAACATCATCTGGGGTTCGGCGTTCAATCCCGACCTGAATGGCAAGATCCGCGTTTCGGTGGTTGCTACCGGGATCGAGCAGAGTGCCGCCCAGGCCGAAGAGGCCTCGCGCTCGTTCAGCCTTGGTGCAACGCGCTCCACCCGTCCTGCCGTTGCCATTCCCACAACACCTGCTGCGCAGCCACTGCCGGAAATGACTCCTGCAGCGCCGGCTCCTGAACCGGCTCCTGCGGCAGAGACTGCAGCGGAGCCGGCCGCCGCGGCTGCCGGCGATGACTGGCAGGCACCGGTCCTGACCCCGCCTGAAAGCGCGGCGCAGGCCCTGGAACTGGAACTCGAAGTCGAGCCTGCTCCACCAGAGCAAAACGATGAATTCGTGCTCGATGCTTCGCGTCTGCATGAAGAGCAAGCTCCCGCTCCGGTAAGCCGCGGTGCGGTCTCCGGGGATGACTTCGACTTTGGCGGGGCAGAAGCGGCTCCCGCATCGGAAGCTGCCGCTGCTCCTGCTCCAGCAGCGCCCCGGCCACCCCGGGTTGGCGGCGGCGCCACTCTGTTCGAGCGGATGGCAAACCTGTCGCGTGGCGGTGGCCGCTCCACCGACGAAGAGGATGAGGATGACGATGGTCCGTCGATCTCAATCCCGCGCTTCCTGGGACGCCAGAACAATCAATGATCGACCGCTTGTTCGGCCATCGTTAAGTTTGGGGATTGCAGGGCATGGCGCTGCAATCCCCACTTGCCTTCGGGCGGTATAAGGTTAACGCGTTCGTGATGTCGCACCACGTTGCCTGGCCAATAAGACTATGTACGCAAACGGTTTCTGCTCTGGCGCTGGTCGCGGCTGGAGCGGCTGGGGCACAACAGGTGAGTGCGCCTCAGATCGCTGTGCCCGTGGTGCAGGCAGTGCCGCAAAAATCGGCGGGTGCCCGGCTCAATAGTGCCTTGACCCGCCTGGCGCGCAATCCGCAGGATGCCACTGCGCTGAAAGAAGCGGGTCAGGCATCGCTTGAACTGGGCGACGCTGCCGCAGCGATTGGCTTTTATCAGCGGGCGCTGACCATTCAGCCGACCGATGTGGCGCTGAAATCGGGTTTGGCCGGTGCCTATGTGCTCAGCGAAGATCCCTTTACCGCGATTGATCTGTTCGATGAGGCCGAGCGCAGCGGCCAGATCGATCCGGCCCGTCTGGCCGACAGGGGGCTTGCTTTTGACCTGATTGGCGACAGTCAGACTGCTCAGACCTATTACCGCCAGTCCCTTGCCGGCGCACCAAGCGAGGAGACGCTTCGGCGCCTGGCGCTAAGCCAGGCCATCAGCCGTGACCGCAAGGGCATGGAGCAGACGTTGGCGCCACTCTTGCAGCAGCAGGACAAGGCGGCGTGGCGTACGCGATCGATCGGGCTTGCGATCATGGGGCAGGCCGATGAAGCCGAAGCCATCGCACACCAGACCATGCCCGCTGACATGGCCGCAGCCATCACTGCCTATTTGCGCTACATGCCCCGCCTGACGGCAGCCCAACAGGCGGCCGCAGGCAATCTGGGCCGTTTCCCGCGTGCTGCGGAGATTGGCTTGGATGATCCACGGGTGGCTGCTTATACGCGCTCGCGGATCCAGGTTGCCAAGGCCGGTGCGGCGGAAGACCAATCGCTACAAAAGCGTGACGCGAAGCCGGTTAATGCAGTGACCAAGCGGACAGCCGCAGCCGTGATTCCGCCGCCGGAACCACAGGTGAGCCGCGAAACCCCGACCGCATCCCGCCCTGCCATCGTTGTGCCGCAGGCAGCTGATGCGCCGGGCGCCGCCACGGCTCAAGCGGTTTCCGCGCCGCGATCCGTTGCCCAGCCGGTTCTGTTAGCGGCCACCGAGCAGCCGCTCCCCGCCAAGGTGGAGCCGGTGGCGGCATCGCAGCCAACAGGCGTGCGCAAGCCGGCCTCGCTTGACGAAGCTTTTGCCGACCTCGGCCCGCCCAGCGATGCCGCCGAACCCAAAGCGGGTGCAGTCGATGTCCGCACGGTCCGCGCGCTGCCAGCCGTGAAGAAAGAGCCGGCGGTGAAAGAAACCACAGCAGCCAAGCAGGCTGTTGCAAAAGGGCAGCCCGCCAAGCCGCTGGCGGCAAAAGATCCAGCCGCGAAAGACAAGGTTGATCCCAAGGCAAAAACCGATCCAAAGGCCAAGGCTGATCCCAGGTCCAAGGACGCCAAGGGCAAGGACGCCAAGGGCAAGGACGCCAAGGGCAAGCCCAGTCATCCAAGCCGTATCTGGGTGCAGATTGCAGCGGGGCGCAACAAACCGGCCCTGGCGTTCGATTGGCGCAAGTTCGTCAAGGAAGATCCCACAGTGTTCAGGGGCCAGAAGCCATCTGTAACGGAATGGGGCCAGACCAACCGCCTGCTGACTGGCCCGTTTGCTTCTGCCAAGGAAGCGGAAGCCTTTCTGGCCAAGGTCAAGAAGGCCGGACGTGCAGGGGCGTTTGTCTGGACCAGTCCGGCGGGTCAGGTTGTCGACGCGCTGCCGGTCGACAAGTAAAACCGTCCACTCCTTTTCCACACCTTGTAAACAGTCTTATGGAGTTTTGCGCAGGGCAGCGCGCGCGATGGATTGTCCATTGCCCCCTTGCCGCTGCATCCACCCTCGCATGATAACAGGCGACCGCCCATATGAGCGCGACGAGGATGCAGCTCCCGTAGACATGCTCGCTTCGCTGTTCGATGCACGCGGGTGGCCCTGCGAATTTGTTTCCGACGATGAGATCTCTGGCGAAATCAAGGGGTCCTGGGCTACCTACACCCTGCGCGGGGTTTGGCGGCGCGAAGATCATGTCCTGCAATTGCTGTGCTTGCCGGATATCCGCGTCCCCGATGACAAACGCGCGGCGGTCTATGAATTGCTGGCGCTGGTAAACGAGCAGCTCTGGGTTGGGCACTTTGACCTGTGGTCGAACGGTTCGGTTTTGCTGTACCGGCATGCCATGCTGCTGGGCGATGAGGGCCTGTTGAGCTTGGTCCAGGCCCAGGCGGCTGTCGAAGCGGCGGTCGAGGAGTGTGACCGCTTCTATCCTGCTTTCCAGTTCGTGCTATGGGGCGACAAGAGCCCCGCCGAGGCGCTTACCAGTTCGATGGTCGACGCGGCGGGCGAAGCCTGAATTCCGCTCTTTTCTGGCGGAAGGGGCCGGGATGGAGAGAAGGCGCGTGAAAATTCTGATCTGCGGTTGCGGTAACATGGGCGGCGCGATGCTGACCGGGTGGCTCGCCGGTGGAATCGATCCGAACAGCTTTACGGTGGTCGATCCCCTGCTCGCCGCGGCGCCCGATGGCGTACAGCTGCTGCGCGAGGTGCCAGACGAGCAGTTCGACTTCGTCCTGCTGGGCGTCAAACCGCAGTCGCTTGCGGATGTCGCTCCCGGTCTGTCCCGGGCAGTACAGGGTGCGGTCCTGCTTTCGATCCTGGCCGGGGCAGAGCTGCATACTCTGGTCACGCGCTTTCCGACTGCCGCTGCCGTGGTGCGGGTCATGCCGAACTTGGCCGCCGCGATCGGCAAGTCGCCGCTGGGGCTGATCAGCCATGGGCTTGATGAGGCGGGGCGCAAGAAAGTGGAAGCATTGCTGGCCCCGCTGGGCACGGCCGAATGGCTGGATAACGATGCCGAACTCGACGCTGTCACTGCCCTGGCGGGGTCTGGCCCGGCCTTCGTCTATCGTTTCATTTCCGCCTTGGCCTCAGGGGGCGAAGCGCTTGGTCTTGACCCAGCGCAGGCAGACCGGCTGGCCCGGGCCATGGTCGAAGGTGCGGCAATGCTGGCCGCTGCCTCGCCCGAGAGCCCCGCGGAACTGGCGCGCCGCGTCACCAGTCCGGGCGGGACGACTGCTGCGGGGCTGGCAGTCATGGACGCCGGTGACGAATTTACCCGGATCGTCGGCGAAGTCTTGCGTGCTGCTCGCGATCGCGGTGTTGAACTGGCCGCAGCCGCAAGAGCTTAACGTCGTTCGTCGAAATGCGATGAAACCAGTCCGGTTTTGCTTGAAACCTGGATCAAGTGGAACGATATTCCAGTTATCGCCTCCATGTCGGGGCGAAAAAGGAGTATGTCATGTCTAATTGGAACGACCCGCGGACTACCCGCTCGCCTTTCGGGGCAGGGCCTGTGCTCAACGGCCAGGCGGCAGGCAATGTCGTCATGGACCAGGGTCTGCGGCGGTACATGCTGTCGATTTACAACTACATGGCTTCGGGCGTGCTGCTGTCTGGCATCGTCGCCCTGTTGTTTGCCACTTCGGGCATGGCCGCGCAGGTCATGGCCACTCCGCTGCGCTGGGTGATTGCCCTGACCCCGCTGGCCTTCGTCTTCGCGATGAGCTTTGGTCTTCAGCGCATGCAGGAAAGCACGCTCAAGCTGCTTTTCTGGCTGTTCAGCGTGTCGATGGGTCTGTCGCTCTCGGCGATTTTCCTGGTCTACACCGGACCGTCGATTGCCACGACCTTCTTTGCCACTGCAGGTGCTTTCGCGGGTTTAAGCCTGTACGGCTATACAACGAAGCGCAACCTGTCCGGTATGGGCAGCTTCCTTACCATGGGCGTGATTGGCCTGATCATCGCCATGCTGCTGAACCTGTGGCTGCAGTCCGGTCCGCTGGCGCTGGCCATTTCGGCTTTGGGCGTGCTGATCTTTGCCGGTCTGACCGCCTGGGATACGCAGCGCCTGCGCGATACCTACTACTACGTCGCTGGTACGGACATGATGGGCAAGGTCGTGATCATGGGTGCGCTGTCGCTCTATCTCGACTTCATCAACATGTTCCAGTTTCTGCTGAGCTTCCTCGGCAACCGCGACTAAGCGCACGCCAGCACCATATTGTCATGCCCGGGATGCCAATTGGGCGTCCCGGGCATTTCCTTTCCGCAGCGAAGCGGTTAGGTAACTGAGAAGTCCGGGTCGCAGCGGTACTTGCCGATAATTGGACCTGAGGATGGGATCGTTTGTGAGGAAGCTAGTTCTTGCTGGTGTAGTGGCTGTGGCAATTGGCGCAGTTGCGGCCTGTGCTCCCAAACCCCCGCCTCCGCCACCTCCGCCGCCGCCTGCTCCGGTCGTCTACATTCCGCCTCGCCCTTTGCCTCCGCTTGGTGCGGCGGCAGGTCTGACGGTGCCGCCGCTTGGCGTGAATGGCGTGCGCATGACGGTGAATACTGGAATCACTCCGGCGCAAACGCTGTGGAACCTGCGATCGGCTTACAATGTCGCGGCGCTCAACTGCCTCAACCCGGAGCATGCCGATATTCTGGTCGGCTACAAGAAGTTCCTGACCGGTAACAAGAAAGCGCTCGCGGCGGCCAACAAGGCGGTCGATGGCGAGTATCGCAAGCGTTTTGGCAACGAGTGGATCCGTCCGCGCGAAGCGTACATGACGCAGGTCTACAACTACTTCGCCTATCCGGCGACAGTAGCCAAGTTCTGCGACGCTGCGCTGATCATGGCGCGGGAATCCATGCTGGTAAAGCCAACAGAGCTGCAGAGCTTTGCAGAGCGGAACCTGGCGTTCCTGGACGGCGTGTTCAATCAGTTCTTTCTGACCTACGAACAGTATCTTGCGGATGCGGCTGCGTGGGACCAGAAATATGCGCCAAAGGCAGTGACTGCACCGGTTATTTTGCCTGACGCTGGTGCTGCTGCTGCGCCTGCGCCGGTTACCTCACCAGAGCCTGCAACCGTCACCACGCCGCGATAAAAATAGCCCTTTCAAGCGGCATTCGCTTTCGCTAATGGAGCGCCTCGCGCGCGGCGAAGACATTTTCCGCGCACTCGCACTGAACGGGGCCGTAGCTCAGATGGGAGAGCGCGTCGTTCGCAATGACGAGGTCAGGGGTTCGATCCCCCTCGGCTCCACCAGTGCCTTTGCATTCGCCCCATTCCGGCCTGCAAATGGCGACGTTCTGCGCTTCTGGTTCAGCCTTCCGACTGCCCTGAGCTTGTCGAAGGGTGCGCGCCGGTTCTCGATCGTCACCATTTTCGGCTCGGACCGAGCCGAATGCAAAGGCACTGGCACACCAAGCAGACTTGCGGCCTGAACCCGTTTAAGGCCGTGGGCGACATCTTCTGCAAATTACGTTAGTAGCCCATCCATGCATTTTCTTGATCAGGCAAAAATCTACATCCGTTCGGGCCAGGGCGGGCCGGGCGCCGTTTCGTTCCGGCGGGAGAAGTACATCGAGTACGGCGGTCCCGATGGCGGCAATGGCGGTAAAGGCGGGGACATCATTTTCGAAGCAGTCGCTGGCCTGAACACCCTGATCGATTTCCGTTACAGCCAGCACTTCAAGGCGCCCCGCGGGGTCCATGGTTCGGGCAAGGACCGCAATGGCGCGGCGGGCAAGGATCTGGTGATCAAGGTTCCGGTTGGAACCCAGATCATTTCCGATGAAGACCGCGAAACGGTCCTGCTGGACCTGACCGAAGCCGGGCAGCGCGTCACGTTCCTGCAGGGCGGTCTCGGCGGGCGCGGCAATGCCAGCTACAAGACCAGCACGAACCGCGCCCCGC
Organism: Alphaproteobacteria bacterium; assembly: GCA_046566485.1. Taxonomy (GTDB): domain Bacteria; phylum Pseudomonadota; class Alphaproteobacteria; order Sphingomonadales; family Sphingomonadaceae; genus Novosphingobium. The sequence goes on from JBKHWO010000017.1 coordinate 17,289, forward strand.
GCCAGCACCAGCCGGGCGAAATGGGCGAGGAAATGTACGTCTGGCTGCGGCTCAAGCTGCTGGCCGATGCGGGTCTGGTGGGCTTGCCCAATGCCGGCAAGAGCACGTTCATCAACAAGATCACCAATACCAAGGCCAAGGTCGGCGACTATGCTTTCACCACGCTGACGCCCCAGCTGGGCGTGGTGCGCCACCGCGACCGCGAGTTTGTCCTGGCCGACATTCCCGGCCTGATCGAAGGCGCGGCAGAAGGCGCCGGGATCGGCGACCGCTTTCTTGGCCACATCGAACGCTGCCGCGTGCTGATCCACCTGATCGACATCAACGGGACCGATCCGGCCGAGGCGCTGGAGATCATCGAGGACGAACTGGCTGCCTATGGCAACGGACTTGACGAAAAGCCCCGGCTGATTGCGCTGAACAAGGTCGACACGGTCGACCGCGAGCTGGTCGATGCCTTTATCAAGGAACTGAAGGCCGCTGGCGCGAAGAAGGTCTATCCGATCTCCGGCGCGACCGGCAAAGGCATGGATGCCCTGCTCGATGCAGTGCTGGAATACCTTCCGGCGGCAACCGTGACCGAGCGTCCCGATGGCGAGCGCGAGGAAGACGACGATACGCCCTGGTCGCCTTTGTAAGGATAATCACGCAAAGCCGCAAAGGGGTGGTGCGAAACGGCGAAGCCGCTTGTCGATCATCTGCTGTGTGCTGCGGCGGCATGGAATGGCAACAGAGCCTGCGGCGCTCACAACATCTTAGCGCCTTTGCGGCTTTGCGTGAGTCATTCCAAGCAACCCGGCTTCGACCGGCCGGGCCTGAGCGGTTAGGCTTTTCGGCCCGTTCCATGCCCCGCGACGCAGCAAAAAGGTTGCGGGGGACGCGGCAATCGCTAATCCCCGGCCCATGAAGATAGCCCGCCTTTCCGACTTTGCCGACAAGTCCGCCTGCCCCCGCCTGGTGGTCAAGGTCGGCTCGTCGCTGTTGGTTGGCAAGCATGGCGTGCGGCGCGAATGGCTGGAAGGCCTGGTAGCCGAAATCGCTGCGGCCAAAGCACGCGGGCAGGAAGTGATTGTGGTTTCGTCGGGCTCGATTGCGCTGGGCGCGGCGCGGCTGGGTCTGGAAAAGGGCGGACGCGGGAGCCTGGCTGATGCACAAGCGGCTGCGGCAGTTGGCCAGATTGCGCTATCCGGATTGTGGGCCGACCTGCTGGGTGCGCATGGGATTACCGCCGCACAGCTGCTCCTGACGCTGGAAGATCTTGAGGATCGCCGCCGTTATCTCAATGCCACTGCGACGCTGACCCGCCTGCTCGATGCCGGTGCCGTGCCGGTGATTAACGAGAACGATTCCGTCGCGACCCAGGAAATCCGCTTTGGCGACAATGATCGCCTTGCTGCGCGTGTTGCCCAGGCCGCACGGGCCAGCGCGGTGCTGTTGCTGTCGGATGTCGATGGTCTGTTCGATCGCAATCCGTCGGAACCGGGCGCGACCCGGCTGGCCGAAGTCCGCGGCGTGACGGCCGAGATTCACGCCATGGCCACAGGCGGCAGCTCTTCGGGCATGGGCTCGGGCGGGATGACCAGCAAGCTTCAGGCCGCCGAAATCGCTGAGCGAGCGGGGATTGCCCTGGCTATCGCTTCGGGCCTGCATGATGCGCCGATTGCCCGTGCCACAGCCCAGGGAATCGGGACGCTGTTTCTGCCCAAGCGCAAGGACGCGGGGCGCAAGGCGTGGCTGGGTGGCCGGCTGCGTTTGAAAGGGGCGCTGGTGATCGACGCCGGTGCGGCGCGCGCGCTCGCCACAGGCTCGAGCCTGCTTGCAGCAGGAATTACCGGAGTGGAGGGTGAATTCCAGCGCGGCGATGCGGTTGCCGTGCGCAGTGAGGACGGTTCTGTGCTGGCCCATGGCCTTGCCGAATACGACGCGCTGGAATGTGCGCGCCTGATGGGTCGGCAGTCTGCCGATCAAGCGGCGATCCTGGGCTATGCGCCGCGTTCCGCCGTGGTCCACCGCGATCAGATGGTTGTGCTGTGACGATAGCCATTACCGGCGCGACGGGATTCGTCGGCCAAGCCTTGCTGGAGCGTGCGGAGCGCGACGGAATTCCGGTTAAGGCGCTGGCCCGTCGTCAACAAAGCCAACGCGCGGGCGTCGAATGGATACAGGGCGATCTTGATGCAAAGCGTGCGCTCCGCGTGCTGGTGCGCGGCAGCGAGGCGGTGATCCATGTCGCAGGCGTGGTCAACGCGCCCGATGCCGCGGGTTTCGAAGCGGGTAACGTCACCGGCACACTCAACGTGATCGAAGCCTGCCTTGCCGAAGGGGTGCAACGATTCATCCACGTCTCCTCGCTCTCGGCTCGTGAACCGGATCTGTCGGTTTATGGTGCGAGCAAGGCCCGTGCGGAGAAACTGGTCGCGGCCAGCGGGCTGGACTGGACCATGGTCCGTCCGCCCGCGATCTATGGCCCGCGCGACACGGAAATGTTTGAAATGTTCCGCATGGCCCGCTGGGGCTTGATGCCGATGCCAGCTCGGGGGGGGCGCACCTCGATAATTCATGTCGACGATCTGGCGCGGTTGTTGCTGGCTCTGGTCCCTGGAGGTGAGGGGGTGACCGGGCAGACCTTTGAGCCGGATGATGGTCGCAAGCAGGGCTGGGACCACTACGAACTGGCCCGAGCCATCGGTTGGGCGCTGGGGCGTCGTCCCTGGGTGATCCACCTGAGCCGAGCGTCGCTAGAGCGGGCTGCCAAGGCCGATCGGTTCCTGCGCCGCCACCGGGCCAAGCTGACGCTCGACCGCGCCCGCTATATGAGCCATCCGGACTGGGTCGTCACTCATGATGCCCGCCCGCCGCGCGGTCTGTGGCATCCGGAGATTCCAACGCGTGAGGGGCTTAAGGCGACCGCCGATTGGTATCGCGAAAATCGCTGGCTATGATGCGCCAAATGCAATTGCCGTGCCCGGCTTTTGCGTTAAACTGGTTTTATGAACACGCTTAGCTCCCCTGATCGCTATTCGAAGATCTCCATCGCGCTGCACTGGCTAATGCTCCTGGTGATGATCGCCGTTTTTGCGACGATTGAACTGCGGACCAATTTCCCGCGCGGCAGCGACATCCGCGAAGGGATGAAGATGTGGCACTTCATGCTGGGGCTCTCGATCCTGGTGCTGGTGCTGGTGCGGATCGTAGCACGGCTGACAACGCCAGCTCCCGCTCAATTGCCGGGTGAACCGGCATGGCGCAGGCTTGTCTCAAAGGGAACGCACCTGGTCCTTTATGCCCTGATGCTGGGCATGCCTATCGCTGGCTGGATGATCCTGAGCGCGGAGGGCGAACCCATTCCCTTCTTCGGGCTGGAATTGCCGCCGCTGATCGCCCCGAACAAGGACCTCGCCCACGACATCGAGGAACTGCATGAGCTGGGCGGGGAGATCGGCTATTGGCTGATCGGGCTTCATGCTCTGGCGGCTCTGTTCCACCACTATGTGCTGAAAGACAATGTCCTGCTGCGCATGATGCCACGCCGCGGCGCCTAAGCGTCTCAGCCGATCAGAATGCGGGATCGTAGCCCGGTGGCAGTTCGCTGACCGCACCGTCGACGTGGATGCCGCATTCGGTCTTGTCCCAGCCCTTCCAGCGGCCCGAGCGCGGGTCTTCACCCGGGGCGACTTTGCTGGTGCAGGGCATGCAGCCGATCGAGGGATAGCCCTGGGCGACCAGGGGATGGGGCGGCAGCCCGGTTGCGGCGAAATAGGACTGGATCTGATCGCTGGACCAATCGGCCAGAGGATTCACCTTCAGTCGCCCCGCCGCATCGGTCTGGTCCAGTTCAAATCGCGGCAAACCGGCGCGGGTCGCGCTTTGAAAGCCTTTGCGCCCGGTAAAGCTCGCGTCGAACCCTTCCAGTGCGCGGGCCAGCGGCAGGACCTTGCGTAGTTCGCAGCAACCGTCCGGGTCATAGGACCAGCGCAGCCCGGTTTCGTCCTTTTGCGCAAGCAAGGCGGGGTCGGGGGTCAGGTTGATCAGGTTGGTCAGCCCGAGCTGCGCGACGATCTCGTCGCGATAGGCCAGCGTCTCGGGGAAATGCTTGCCGGTGTCGAGGAACAGGACCGGCACTGTCCGATCGACGCTGGCGATCAGGTGGAGCAGCACCGCGCTTTCGGCGCCAAAGCTGGAGACAGCGGCAATCCGGCCCGCCAGTCCTTCGGCCAGCACGGCCGCCAGCATGTCCTTCGTGGGAACATCCGCAAAGCGCGCATTGAGCGCCTCGGCATCGGCAGCGGTGAAGCGCGGTGCCGTGTCGAGGCAATCAATGCGGCGTGCGGCATTAGCCATGCCGGAGTTTCCAGATCGGCGCGCGCTGGTCGGTGGTCGGCTGATAGACCTGCTCATAACGCTTGAAGGCGTTGTCCGCATCGGCGGGATCAAGCGGCACGTCCGGGGCAAAGGAATCGAACCCGCAGCGGCGCATGAAGGCGATCTGGTCAACCAGCACTTCGCCTACTGCGCGGATCTCGCCCTGATAACCGGCCTCGCGCAGGATACGCGCTGCGGAATAGCCGCGACCGTCGCCGAATACCGGGAAGTTCACCTCGATCAGCTGAAGCCGGGCGAGATGCGGCAGCAGGTCGCGGGCATCATCGCCCGGTTCCAGCCGCACGGCAGCGGCATTGGTCTGGTCACCGAAGGCATCGACTGTGACGGCGGGATCGGCAACCGGCTCATCGCTGCGGAAACGGAATTGCACTTCAACCATAGAGCGCCTCCTTGAACGGCGCCATGCCGATGCGGCGGTAGGTATCGAGGAAGCGTTCCTCGCCCTGCTTGTTGGAAAGATAGACCTGGGTTGCGGTTTCAACGGCATCGACAATGCCGTTCTCGTCAAAGCCCGGGCCGGTGATCTGGCCAAGCGAAGTGTCAGCGCCTTCGCAGCCACCGAGCAGGAGCTGGTAATTCTCCACCCCCTTCTTGTCGACGCCAAGGATGCCGATGTGGCCCGCGTGGTGATGGCCGCAGGCATTGATGCAGCCCGAAATTTTCAGCTTCAGCTCGCCGATTTCTTGCGCCTTGTCTGACAGGCGCTGGCTGATCTTCTGCGCCACCGGGATCGAGCGGGCATTGGCGAGGCTGCAATAGTCCAGACCCGGGCAGGCGATGATGTCGCCGATCAGGTCGAGGTTCGCCGTGCCGAGGCCGGCCGCGTCCAGCTTTTGCCACAGGGCGTAAAGGTCAGCCTTCTTCACGTGCGGCAGCACGATGTTCTGGGCATGGGTGACGCGCAGTTCGTCGAACGAATAGTCGCGCGCCAGTTCGCCCATCAGGCGGATCTGCTCGCCCGTGGCGTCGCCCGGAATGCCGCCGACCGGCTTGAGGCTGATCGTTGCGGCAATATAGCCCGGCTGCTTGTGGGTGACGCAGTTGTTGTCGACCCACAGCGCAAAGTCGGGATCGCTGCGGTCCAGTTCATCAGCCACGGCTGGATCGAAAGCAGGATCGGCAAACATGGCCTTGATCCGCTCCAGCTCGGCCAGAGGTGGTTCGATCCCCTGGGTCAGCAGGTGCTCGAACTCTTCCTCGACCTGGCGGGTATACTCATCCTTGCCCAATTCGTGGACCAGGATCTTGATCCGCGCCTTGTACTTGTTGTCGCGGCGGCCATAGCGGTTGTAGACGCGCAAGCAGGCCTCGGAATAGGTGATCATCTGGTCGATCGGCACGAACGGATTGATGCACGGCGCAACCATCGGTGTGCGGCCCATGCCGCCCCCGACGTAGAAGGCAGCGCCGATTTCGCCCGCAGCGTTGCGCACGATCTGGATGCCGATGTCGTGCAGCTTCATCGCCGCGCGGTCGATGTCGCTGGCTATGACCGCCATCTTGAACTTGCGCGGCAGGAAGCTGAATTCCGGGTGGAACGTGCTCCACTGGCGGATCAGTTCGGCATAGGGGCGCGGATCGACCACTTCGTCCGCAGCGGCACCGGCGTACTGGTCTGACGTGGTGTTGCGGATGCAGTTGCCGCTGGTCTGGATCGCGTGCATTTCGACCTTGGCGAGGTCTGCCAGGATGTCGGGCGCGTCTTCCAGCTTGATCCAGTTGTACTGGATGTTCTGCCGCGTGGTGAAGTGGCCATAGCCGCGGTCATACTTGTCCGCGATATCGCCCAGCATCTTCATCTGTGCGGAATTGAGCGTGCCATAGGGCACTGCGACGCGCAGCATATAGGCGTGGAGTTGCAGGTACAGCCCATTCATCAGCCGCAGCGGCTTGAACTGGTCCTCGGTGATGTGGCCTTCAAGGCGACGGCGCACCTGGTCGCGGAATTCCTCGACGCGGGCATCGACCATGGCCTGGTCATAGGTATCGTACTTGTACATCAGATCACCCAATCACCGGCGGACGGATCGGCCGGCTTCAAAGTTAGGTCAGGGCGCACGGTCGGGCCGAGCGCGCGGATGCGGTCCTTGATATGAGCAGGGCGGACACCACCCCCATCTTTCACCGCGTCGATGGCATAGGCGGCGTTCACCCGGCGCGCGGCCTGTTCGCGGGCGAGGATGGTGTCGGCGTGTTCGCCAACATCGACGGCGTCTTCAACATGGAGCGACCACTGGACGCCGTCCCACCAGGTTACGGCGCCGGTCTTCAGATCGTTGCCGGTCAGTATCTTCATTGAATTGCCTCCAGGGCAAGGGCTGCAAGGGGCGCGTCGGCGGGCTGGGCCGCAACTTCGCCGATGATGATAAGGGCGGGGCTCTTCACCTTGTGGCGCGCCACAAGCTCGCCAAGACCGGCCAGCGGACTGCGCAGCACGCGCATTTCGGGGCGGGTTGCATTCTCAACCACCGCGACCGGCATGTCCGGGGCGAGGCCATCGGCCATCAGCTTTTCGGCAATGGCATCTGCCGTGGCGAGCCCCATGTAGATCACCAGGGTGCGGCCTTTTCCGGCTAGGCCGGTCCAATCCTGCTCGGTCAGGCCTTTGCACTGGCCCGCGACAAAGCTGACGATCGAGGCGGAGCGGCGGTGGGTCAGCGGCATTTGCGCGGCAGCAGCAGCGCCAATCGCGGCGCTGATCCCCGGGACCACTTCGACGTTCACGCCGGCAGCACGGCAATCCTCGGCTTCCTCGCCGCCGCGCCCGAAGATGAACGGATCGCCCCCCTTCAGCCGGACGACGTCATGGCCGGACAGGGCCTCGCGGATCAGCAGGGCGTTGATCTCTTCCTGCTGCAGGGTGTGGCGCGAACGGCTCTTGGCAACGGAGATCAGCCGGGCCTTGGGACTGGCCAGGGCCAGGATGGCAGGACCAACCAGGCCATCGTGAACGATGACCTTGGCCTGCATGATCAGGCGGGCAGCACGCAGGGTCAGCAGGTCGGGATCGCCCGGGCCTGCACCGACCAGCCAGACCTTTCCGGTCGAAGGAGGGTTGTGTTCCATCCTGCCGAAATGCGCGGAGGGCGCATCTGGTGCCAGTCAGAATGCCTTTGCGGGGGATTAGGTCAGCTTTGCCTGCCCGCGTTGCAGGCTATGCTGCGGCCCATGCGGCGAGCCCGCGTTCCAGATCGGCCTTGAGGTCGGCGGTGCCTTCCAGCCCGATCGACAGGCGCACGCCAAAGCGGTCTGCATCGTCCATTCCGGGCAGCGGCCACTGGGTGGCGGTGCGCAGGGTAGCCGGATCGATCGGGGTTATCAGGCTTTCAAACCCGCCCCAGGAATAACCGATTCCGAACAGGCTGAGCGCATCGATAAAGGCATCGCGCGCCGCCCCGTCCTTACCCTTGAAGACCAGTGAAAATAGCCCGCAGCCGCCGCTGAAATCGCGCTTCCAGATGTCGTGGCCGGGTGAGCCGGGCAGCATCGGGCACAAGACCTTGGCGATTTCGGCGCGGGATTCCAACCACTTGGAAAGCTCAACCACGCTTGAGGTTTCCTGCTGGAGCCGCAGGCCCATGGTGCGCAGGCCGCGCAGGGCAAGGCTCGCATCGTCGGGCGATACGACCTGCCCCAGGGCCTGTGCGGTGCGGCGCAATTTGGCGTAATATCTTTCGCCCGCAGCGGCGCTGCCCAGCATCAGGTCGGAATGTCCGCCTACGTGCTTGGTCAGGCTCATCACGGTAATGTCGGCGCCACGTTCCAATGCCGGGAAGCCCAGCGGTCCGGCCCAGGTATTGTCCAGCACCACGGCCAGCCCCTTGGCATGGGCCATGGCGGCGAGGGCCGGGACGTCGCACACTTCCAGCGTCAGGCTGCCCGGGCTTTCCAGCAAGACCGCCTTGCAGCGGTCGTCGATTGCGGCGGAGAAAGATTCGGGATCGAGCGGATCGAACCAGCGGGTTTCAATGCCGAAGTCGTTCAGCAACCCGCGCCCCATATTGCGGGTCGGCTCATAGGCATTGTCGGTCATCAGCAGGACGTCACCCGGCCGCAGCACCGATAGCAAGGCACCGGCCAGGGCGGCCACCCCGGATGGATAGAGCACGGTGCCCGCCGCGCCCGGCTCCAGCGCGGTCAGCGCGTCGGACAGGGCCCACTGAGTCGGGGAGCCGCGGCGGCCGTAATAGAAATGGCCATCTTCGTTGGGCTTGCCGGCGTGGAGCGACTTGCTGTCGGGATAGAGGTGGGTCGAGGCGCGCCACACCGGCGGATTGACCACGGCACCCGGTTCGGCAGGGGTGCCGGTCCACTCCGCCCGCCGCCCAGCAGTGATCAGCCGGGTGGCGAGAGCTACGTCTTCAGGAATGTCTTTGGCCATTGCGTGTGAGCGGCCAATCAGGCCGTCTTCACCGCCTTGGGCGTGTCGGGATCGTTGCCCCATTCGGTCCAGCTGCCGTCATAGAGCGCAACATCATCCTTGCCCGCCAGGTGCATCGCGAAGATAACGACGCAGGCAGTCACGCCGCTGCCGCACGAGGTGATCACCGGCTTGGCCATGTCGACGCCTGCGCCTTCAAAGGTGGCGCGCAGGGCGGCCGGGTCCTTGAAAGTGCCGTCGGCATTGTAGACTTCGGTGAAGGGGACATTGAGCGAGCCCGGGATATGGCCGCTGGCGATGTTGGGCCGTGGATCGGCTTCCTCGCCCGACCAGCGCTTGGCACCGCGCGCGTCGACGACCTGTTCGTCCTTGGAGTGCAGATTGGCGAGGACGTGGGCCTTGGTCCGCACGTTCTTGTCATCCTGCCACACGGTGAAGTGGCGGTGGCGCAGGGTTTCCTTGCCTTGGGCCAGCGGGCGCCCTTCGGCTTTCCACTTGGCCAGACCGCCATCGAGGATCGCCACGTCATGCGCGCCAAACATCTTGAGCATGAACCAGGCGCGGGCGGAGGTCTTTACCGCGCTGTCATCGTAAAGCACGATCCGGCTGCCATCGCCGAGGCCCAGCGATTGCATGCGGCTGGCGAACTTTTCCGCGGGGGGCAGGGTGTTTTCGACCGGAGCATTGGTATCGACCAGATCGCTCAGGTCCATGAATACCGCGCCGGGGATATGTCCGGCTTCATATTCGGCCAAGGCATCGCGCCCGGTCCCGGGCAGATGCTTGGTACAGTCAACAATGCGCAGATCGCTCGCGCCCATTTCGTTGGCGAGCCATTCCGTCGAAACCAGACTTTCCACTGTGTTTTCCTCCTGAAAGGCCGTCCTCCACGGCCAATCGCACCGACCCCTCTTCGCTGCAATTGCGAAGAGACTAGACCCTGAGGCGCCCTGCTGTCGAGGGGGAGATTGGCCTATTTCACTGCGCGCTGGCCGATCCGCGAATAGGTTCGCGGGCCGAGGTCAAGGCGAAACGGCTTCAGCGCCGCGCCTGCATCCTCGGGCAATTCGCCCACGACCCAGGTCTGCGCTTGTATCAGCGACGTGCCCGAGGCGGTGTTGGCCTTAACCCGCAGCCGCGCCAAGGGTATGAAATAGGCTGCATTTCCAGCCCTGATCGGGGTAACGGCAGCCAGTGGCAGCATGAACACCCCGCTGAATTCCGCGCTTTCACCGGGGGCCAGAGTGACCAGACTGTGACGCGGCTCCATGTGCTGGTTGTCGTTGGCGATCTGCGCCTCGGGCGGTAGCGAGGCATGGGCCGATACCATGTCGCCTTCCACCGCGAGCGCCGACAACGGTTCGGCACTATGGTTGGTCAGCGTCAGGACATAGTTCAGCGATGTCGCCATCAGCGAAGCGTTCATTCGCCGTACGTCCAGCGTTATGCCGAGACCGCCGGGAAGCTGCGCGACGACTTGTGGTTGCGGGATAGATGGGGCGGGTTCAGCCGCCAAGGGTTCGGGAGTGGTTGCAGCCTTGTGCGATTGGATCACTGGACGTTCGAAATGGACAATCGGAACCGCAGTGTCCTTCCGGCGGTGCCACCATAGCGCCGCAAATACCAACGCAAGCAGTCCGGCCACCCCCGCGATCCACGGCCAGTACCAACCGGTGCTGTCCGTTTCGTTTGCAGCGACCGGCGAAGCGGGCAGCGGGGCTGCCGGGGTCGCTATAGTCGGTGGCGGCGCGGCTGCTGTCGGAGCAAGCGCCGGCTGCGTCGCTGGATCGGTCGGCGAGATCGCTGGGGTTGCCCGCGCAATGGGCGGTGCTTGCTGCGTGGACGCAGGGCCTGGCTTTGGAGCTACGGTTCTACCCGTCGCTACGGTTTGGTTTGGCGATGCAGTAGGGGTGGGGCTGGGCACGGCAGTCTGGGCCGGACTGGGCAGTGTCGTCGTCACGACAGGATTGTCCCGGTCAACCGGTCCCTGCGATCCGGGCGGAGCCGGACGCACTGTCGCGCCGGGAAGACGCCAGTCGTTGGTGGACTGGGCGGCGAGCGGCGCGGAGGCGAGCGACAAGGCCAGCGCCATGGCGCCCACGCTGGTCAAGCGGCTCACGATTGGGTGCATCATAGGTCCTGTCACGATGGGGTTTGATTGCGCATTCGGTCCGCGCACTGAATGACCGGTGAACCCGGCTTCCCCAATGGCCGACTTGTGCAATCGTCGCGATGAAGGCATGGCGCGAAACATGTCAGACACACCCCAACCCCTGTACCTGGGCCAGCAGAGTGGACTTCCGGCGTCACCCGAAGCGGCAGTGCTGGACTATGTTCCTAACCCACGTAAAGGTTCGTTGTTCCTGGTTCGCTTTGCTGCGCCGGAATTTACCTCGCTGTGCCCGGTGACCGGCCAGCCGGACTTCGCCCACCTGGTGATCGACTATGCGCCGGGTGAAACCATCGTCGAATCGAAGAGCCTCAAGCTGTTCCTGGGCAGTTTCCGCAACCATGCCGGCTTCCACGAAGACGTGACGGTCGGGATCGGCCAGCGGCTGTTTGCCGAAATGAAGCCGAAATGGCTGCGGATCGGGGGATATTGGTATCCGCGCGGCGGAATCCCGATCGACGTGTTCTGGCAGAGCGACGCTCCGCCTGAAGGGTTGTGGGTTCCGGACCAGGGCGTCGCAGGGTACCGCGGTCGGGGTTAAGCTGCAGACGGCCCATAAAGGGGAGGTGCGCGACCTTTCCCCCTTGCGGGATTGATCAGCGCGTGCCGAGACCGCGGGCGATGATCCCGCGCAGAATTTCGCGGGTGCCGCCGCGCAGGCTCCAGCTAGGAGCATTGTGAACGATATTGGCCAGCACCCCGGCATAGGCCTTCGCCGTACGCGGATCGGGTTCCGCATCGACCAACTGGCGGGCGAAATCGGGCAGGGTCTGTTCCCACACCGCACCAATGTCCTTGACGATCGAGGCCTGCAGACCGGCGTCCTGCTTGTCCTGCAGCATTGCCGCGACCGAGCGTGACAGGCGGCGCAGTACGGCGAGTTGCGCGGTGAGGCGGCCAATCGTCGCCAGCGCGGCATCGTCCTCACGGCCCTGCAGCACTTCGATCAATTGATACATCAGTTCGATCGAGGAGAGGAACCGCTCTGGACCCGACCGTTCGAAGGCCAGTTCGCTCATCACCTGGTTCCAGCCATCGCCTTCGCGGCCCAGCAGGTTCTTCGCCGGGACAATCGCGTCTTCGAAATGCATTTCGTTGAAATGGTGCTGACCGGCCAGATCGATGATCGGGCGGATCGTTAGGCCCGGCGTTTCCTTGAGGTTGACCAGCAGCTGGCTGGTGCCCTGATGGCGGTCTGCGGGCGTGCCGCTGGTGCGGCAGAACAGGATCACATAGTCCGCTTCGTGGGCAAAGCTGGTCCAGACCTTGGTCCCGGTCACGCGGTAGACATCGCCGTCGCGCACCGCTTTGGTCCGCGTTGCGGCCAGGTCCGAGCCCGAATCCGGCTCGCTCATGCCGATCCCGAAGGCCAGCTCGCCGGCCGCGATACGCGGCAGAATGGTTTCCTTTTGCTCGTCCGTCCCGAATTTCAGGATCGACGGGCCCGACTGACGGTCGGCAATCCAGTGCGCGCCAACAGGAGCGCCGAAAGCTAGCGATTCCTCGACCACGACAGCGCGTTCAAAAGCGCTGCGCTCGTGGCCACCGTACTGCTTGGGCCAGGTCATGCCAAGGTAGCCGGCCTTGCCCATTTCAAGGCTGAACGAACGGTCGAAGCCATACCAGTTGTCGCTGCGTTGACGCGGCGTGCGGTGGCCAAGATGCTTGTCAAGAAACGCGCGGAATTCGCGGCGGAGCGCCACAACTTCAGCGGTATCGACCGGCGGGGCGGGGAATGGAATCGCGCTCATAGTTCGGTCACCATCGGCCAAAAGCCCTTGCCACCGGCCGCGACCGCGGCCTGGCCCAGCAGTTTTGCCCAGAACACCTGGCCGCCGAATTCATCGCGCCAGGTCCACAGCGAGGTGGTGTAGAGATGCAGGGCGTGTTCGCGGGTGAAACCGATTGCCCCGTGCATCTGGGTGGCGATGCCGGCGCCGTTACCCGCAGCCTCACGAGCCCGCAGCGAGCCCGCTGCCACGCCCAGCAGGTCGCCGCGGTCCAGGGCTTCACCGGCAAGGTCGGCCGCCGCTGTGGCGCAGGCCAGCTCCCCGGCCAGCTTGGCCAATTCGTGCTGCACCACCTGGTTCTTTTGCAGCGGTTTGCCAAACTGCACGCGGGTGGCGGTATGGCTCAAGGTCATGTCCAAGGCCGCTTCAAGTGCGCCGGCGATCTGGTAGGCGCGCAGCGTCGCCCCTTCGGCCAGTGGGCAGTGCGGCAGCGGTGCTTGGGCATCGATCTCCCAGGCGATTTCCAGCGCAGGCCGGGGATGAAAGTTGAGCGCATGGCCCGGTTCTGCAACGCTCCAGCCCGAGCGCGGGACGCGGTACAGCACATCGCCGTATGCCAGAGCCAGGCAATCGAGGTGCTCGCCCCAGGCAACCCGCTCCACCCGGCCCTTAAGGATACCGTTCTCCAGCGTCAGATGATCGGCACGCGCGAGTCCAGCAGCCCCATTGGCCAGTGGCAGCCCGGCCTTCGCTAGCAGTCGGTTTGCGCCCATGGTCTCGGCAAGCGGCAGCGGTACGGCCAGTGCTCCGAGCAGCCGCAGAGCCTCGCCCTGCTCTGCTGCCGAAAGGCCGAAGCCACCCTGATCTTCGGTAAGAAGCGCCAGCGGCAGGCCCATTTCAGCCACTTCGGACCAAAGGGAGTCAAGCCAGTGACCGCCGCGTGCTTGCCCTTGCGCCGCGTCGTCGAGCGAACGCTCGAACAGGCGCTGGATCATTTCTGCAAGCATATCGGTGGCTCGCTCCTTGGATTATGGTGCCGGCTGCAGGGATCGAACCCGCGACCCCCTGATTACAAATCAGGTGCTCTACCAACTGAGCTAAGCCGGCAACGTGGTCTTTTGTGCAGGCGTCCTTAGAACTAACGGGCGCCGAAGGTCCACCCCTCTGTTCGCGCAATTTCGGGACTAAGCCCGCGGGGGTGCCACAGGTCGCGGTTTTCCGCCACGTTTCGCAACCAGGCTGCGGTAATCAGGGCATCGCTGGCATGGTCCGAGATCGGGCCCCCACCGGCAATCGGGGCACAGCCCAGGCTGGTCAGCGCCGCATTCAGTTCGCTGTAATCGCGAATCTTCGATCTGGCGGCAGTCCGACCTGCCGCCATGGCCGCGATAGTGGTGTAGATTTCGACCACGACTGAGCCGTGCTGTGGCAGAGGGTCGACCGGCCAGACCGGCAGTGTGCCGCTTAAGCGATGGAGTACGCGCATCCCGCTCAGGCTTGATTTCCCCACCTGCGCCGCGCCGACCAGATTGAAGTTCGAATAGGGTTTGCAGCCCATCGCTTCCTGCGCCCGCTCGGTCACACGAAAGCGCCCGCGCCCCCCGCCAAACCGATCGCCTTCGCGTCCCCCGTGGCGGCGGAAATGACGGGCTGCCTCTGGGTGATCAACAAAGCTGGAGACCGATAGATGCAGATCGTCCGCACAAAGCTGGTCCACCATTCGCCACAAGGACCGTGCATCAGCGGGACTGTCTGCCCAGCCGGGGAAGAATGCGCCATGATCGGCATGGGCCAGGCTAATCCCCATGTCGAAGCCGACCAGCGTGTCCGCAGGCAATTCGTGCAACAGCCAGTCCAGGACTTCAGGGCGCGACCAGCGGTGTCCGGGGCGGGCCAGCGCAGGGGTGGATGCCGCTTCCGCCAGCAGTGCGACCGCAATTCCCCGATGACGCTCACCAGCCGCGCCCGACCAATCAATCGCGACAAAGTTGCGGAAGCGTCCTTCGAGACGGCCTCTGCCTGCGGCTTCGGCCCCCTCAGGATGAACGGGCTTCTTATTCATCCGTTCGCCCTGAGGAGCGAGGACGCAGGTCCGAGCGTCTCGAAGGGTCGGCGCGCTTCTTGTCCCACCATTCCAGCCGCTTCAACACTTCGCGCTCGAACCCGCGTTCGACCGGGTTATAGTAACGCTGCGGCGCCATCGCCTCGGGCCAGTAATTTGCCCCGGAAAACCCGTCCTCTGCCTCGTGGTCATAGGCATAGTCCTTGCCATAGCCGATATCCTTCATCAGCTTGGTCGGGGCATTCAGGATATTGGCCGGCGGACTGAGGCTGCCGGTTTCCTTGGCGCTTTTCCATGCGGCCTTTTGAGCAACATAAGCCGCGTTCGATTTGGGCGCGGTGGCAAGGTAGAGACAGGCCTGAACGATCGCCAGTTCGCCCTCCGGGCTGCCAAGGAACTGATAGGCATCCTTGGCGGCCAAGCACTGCGTCAAGGCCTGGGGATCCGCGAGGCCGATATCTTCGCTGGCAAAGCGGACCAGGCGGCGCAGCACATAGAGCGGTTCTTCGCCTGCCGTCAGCATCCGCGCCAGATAGTACAGCGCGGCCTGCGGGTCTGATCCGCGCAGGGCTTTGTGCAGGGCCGAAATCAGATTGTAATGGCCGTCGCGGTCCTTGTCGTAAACCGCGACGCGGCGTTGCAGGAACTTGCCCAGGCCTGCCGGATCGAGCGGTTCGGCAAGCTTCGCGTTGTACAGCGTTTCAGCCTGGTTGAGCAGGAACCGACCATCGCCGTCGGCACTGGCGACCAAGGCTTCGCGTGCATCGCCGGTCAGGGGCAGGGCGCCTTCCAGTTCTTCGGCTCTGCTCAGCAGGGTATCGAGCGCCGCCGCATCGAGCCGGTGGAGGATCAGCACCTGGGCGCGGCTGAGCAGCGCGGCGTTCAGGGCAAAGCTGGGATTCTCGGTCGTTGCGCCGACCAGCGTGACCGTACCGCGCTCAACAAAGGGCAGGAAGCCATCCTGCTGGGCCCGGTTGAAGCGATGGATTTCGTCCACGAACAGCAGGGTGCGCTGGCCTGCCTTGGCTGCGGTTTCGGCTTCGGCAAAGGCTTTCTTGAGATCGGCTACGCCAGAGAATACCGCGCTGACAGCGGCGAAACGCATGCCAACCGCATCGGCCAGGAGGCGGGCGATGCTGGTCTTGCCCGTGCCGGGCGGCCCCCACAGGATCATGCTGGACAACTTACCGGCGCTGACCATCCGGCCAATCGCGCCTTCCGGGCCGGTCAAGTGGTCCTGTCCGATGATTTCGCTCAGGTTCGCGGGCCGGAGGCGATCGGCCAGCGGCGCATCCTCGGGTGGAGTGGCCGCCGAATGGGCCGGGAGATCGTCAGGAAACAGACCGCTCATCGACTCGGTTTAGCTGCTCCGGGCCACTTTTGCACCCTCACGCCCGAGCCGTTTTCTCCTTTTGCCGGATCAAGCGGATGTAGGTGTCGGCCACGACCTGGTTGATCTGGTCCCAGGAAAAGGCCTCGCTGCGCTTTTCGCCAGCCGCACCGTGCGCGGCGCGCAGGGCCGGATCCTCGACATAGGCGTGCAGGGCTTCCGCGAACTGGTGGACCGCCCCGGGACGGATCAGGCGGCCCGACCGGCCGTTGTCGACCAGGTTCTGGCTGCCGGTCGCAGCTGCTGCAACCACGGGTAGTCCGCAGGCCATCGCCTCCAGGCTGACGTTGCCGAAGGTCTCGGTCGTTGAAGGGAAAAACAGGATGTCCATTGAAGCAACCGCTTTCCCCAAGTCCTTGCCCGACATGAAGCCGGCGAAGACCGCGTCGGGCAGCCGCGCTTCCAGCCAAGCCCGGGCCGGGCCGTCCCCAACGATCAGAGTGCGATGGACGACGCCCCGCCGGCGCAATTGGTCGATCGTGTCGGAAAAGACATCGAGGCCCTTTTCCATGACCAGGCGGCTGTGGAAGCCGACTACGATCTCGTCATCGGCGATGCCCAGCGAGCGCCGCCAGGCCATGTCGCGCAGACCGGGATGGAACAGCTCGCGGTCGACACCGCGCGACCAGATGTCGATGTCATAGTTCATGCGCTGGTCGCGCAGGACCTGGGCAAAGCTCTCTGACGGGGCCACAAGCGCATCGCAGCGCCGATAGAAGCGGCGCAGCAGGGCTTCGACCACCGGTTCGAACCAGGCCATGTTGTAATACCGGAAATAGGTTTCGAAACGGGTATGGACTGATGCCAGCACGGGCAAACCGCGTTTGCGCGCCCAGGTCACCGCGCGGTGGCCGCTTACGTCTGGTGCTGAAACATGCACGACGTTCGGGTTAAATTCCGCCAGATCGCGCTGGATGCGGCGGTTTACTCCGCCCGACAAGCGATATTCCGGGCGACCAGGAATTGGGACCGAGGGCAGGCTGACCAAATCGCCAGCGGGTTCGAAGGCAGGGGTGTCGGTGGTCGGCGCGTAGACCCGGACCTGCGCCCCGGTGCGCAGCAGGTATTCGACCAGTCGATTGAGCGCCTGGTTCGCGCCATCGCGAACATAATTGTAGTTGCCGCTGAACAGGGCGATCCGCAGATCGGAAGTCTTCATCGCTTGTCCATAGCCCAACACCCGTCGCGTGGCCAGAACCCCGCCGCGTCGAACTGTGCAACTTTATTGCCGGGTCGACTGATTTTGTAAGCAACTCGGGTGCTTCCTCAGGTGTTCTATCTGGGCGCAACCAATGAGGAAACAGCAATGAACCGAATGACACTCGCACTGCCAATGATCGCGGCCGCGGCCTTGGCGACGCCCGCCTTGGCCCAGGACCGGGAAGACCACTTTGATGGCTTCTACGTCGGCGCCTCGGTCGGCAAGGCCAATGCGACCGGGAAGAAGGATGCAAATCCCGTCCAGTTCGATACCAACCGGAATGGCGATTATACCGATACGGTTACGACCCCGACCGGCGTCAATGTATTCACCCCCGGATTCTGTCCGGGCATTGGCACCGGGGCGACCCCGGGAAGCTGCGATGGTGATGACGACGATTTGGAATATGCCGGCCGGATCGGCTATGACATGCGCATGGGCAACATGGTCGTTGGCGGGCTGATCGAAGCCAGCAAGCCACAGTTGTTCGACGGTGCTTCCGCCTACAGCACCACCCCGGCGGGTTACCACTTGGGGCGCGAACTGGACTATGCGCTCTCGGCGCGGGCGCGGCTGGGATACACTCCGAATGGCGGGGCGTTGTTCTATGTCACCGGGGGTGGCAGCTATGCGAAGGTCAACCACACCTTCACCACCACCAATACGGCGAACACCTTCACCCAGAACGCCAATGACGACATGGTCTGGGGCTGGCAGGCAGGTGGGGGCGCCGAGATCATGGTCGCGAACAACCTCTCGCTTGGCCTGGAATACCTCTACAACCGCTACGACGACGACAAATACTATGTTGCAGCGGGAGCCGGGACAGCCCCGACAAGTCCGCTGGTCACCGGAGGTGGCACTTATCTGCGACAGGACCCGCAGTTCCAGTTCCACACGGTCCGGGCAACCCTTGGTCTCCGGTTCTAACCGCTGCCTGAATTGAAAAGGACCGCCGGAGAGCATCCGGCGGTCCTTTTTTCATGTCGAGCATTCCAGAAGAGGCTCAGGCAAATTCCTTCTTGCGGCCCGCCTTCTTGCGTTCATGCGGATCGAGGATCGCCTTGCGCACGCGGATCGACTTGGGGGTGACTTCGACCATTTCATCGTCGTCGATATAGGCGATGGCCTGTTCCAGGGTCATGATCTTCGGCGGGGTCAGGCGGATCGCGTCATCCTTGCCGGTCGAACGGAAGTTCGTCAGCTGCTTGGACTTCATCGGATTGACTTCCAGATCGTCGGGCTTGGCATTTTCGCCGATGATCATGCCTTCATAGATCTTGTCCTGCGGACGCACGAACAGGATCCCGCGGTCTTCCAGGCTGTTGAGCGCATAGGCCACTGCTTCGCCGGTGCAGTTGGAAATCAGCACGCCGTTGATGCGCCCTTCGATCGGACCCTTGTGGGGCCCGTACTTCTCGAACAGCCGGTTCATGATCCCGGTGCCGCGCGTATCGGACAGGAATTCGCCGTGATAACCAATCAGGCCGCGCGACGGGGCGGAGAAGGTCAGGCGGGTCTTGCCCGCGCCCGAGGGGCGCATTTCGGTCAGTTCGGCCTTGCGGCGCTGCATCTTGTCGACGACGGTCGAGGAATATTCGTCATCGACGTCGATCACCACGGTTTCGTATGGCTCGGTTCGCTGGCCGCCTTCTTCGCGGAACAGCACGCGCGGACGGCTGATCCCCAGTTCGAAGCCTTCGCGGCGCATCGTTTCGATCAGGACGCCCAGCTGCAGTTCGCCGCGGCCAGCGACTTCAAAGCTGTCCTTGTCCTCGCTCTCAGTCACGCGGATCGCGACGTTGGTTTCCGCTTCGCGCAGCAGGCGGTCGCGGATCATGCGGCTGGTCACCTTGTCACCCTCGCGCCCGGCAAAGGGGCTGTCGTTGACGGCAAAGCGCATCGCCAGGGTCGGCGGGTCGATCGGCTGAGCCTTGATCGGCACGGTCACTTCCGGCGCGGCGATGGTGTTGGCAACGGTCGCCTTTTCCAGACCGGCCAGGGCGATGATGTCACCGGCCTTGGCTTCGTCGACCGGTACGCGCTCTAGCCCGCGGAACGACATCAGCTTGGAGGCGCGGCCGACTTCGATCACGTTGCCATCGCCGTCGATCGCGCGGATCGGATCGTTGACCTTGATCCGGCCCGACTGAACGCGGCCGGTCAGCACGCGGCCCATGAAGTTGTCGCGGTCAAGCAGCGTGGCCAAAAAGCTGAACGGTCCATTTTCGTCGAGATTGGGCGCCGGCACGTGATCGACGATCTTCTGGAACATCGGGGTCAGCGTGCCTTCGCGCAAGGACGGGTCTTCGTTGGCATAACCATTGCGGCCCGAGGCGTAGAGCACCGGGAAATCGCATTGCTCGTCGGTCGCATCGAGCGAGACGAACAAGTCGAACACCTCGTCCAGCACTTCCTGGATGCGTTCATCGGGACGATCGACCTTGTTGACCACCACGATCGGGCGCAGGCCAAGGGCCAACGCCTTGCCGGTGACGAACTTGGTTTGCGGCATCGCCCCTTCCGAGCTGTCGACCAGCAGGATTACCCCGTCGACCATCGAGAGGATGCGTTCCACTTCGCCGCCGAAGTCGGCGTGGCCGGGGGTGTCGACGATGTTGATACGGGTGCCGTTCCATTCCACCGAGGTGCACTTGGCCAGAATGGTGATCCCGCGTTCCTTTTCGAGATCGTTGGAATCCATCGCGCGTTCTTCAATCCGCTGGTTGTCGCGGAAGGTCCCGGACTGGCGGAACAGCTGGTCAACCAGAGTGGTTTTGCCGTGGTCGACGTGGGCGATGATGGCGATATTGCGCAGCGGCAGCGGGGCGGACATTGGGGAGAACTTCTTTCTTTGGGGAATGGGTGCCTGTTGCACCGCAACATTGCGCGCGCCCCTAGCCTAAGCAGCGCCCGGGAGCAAGCTTGGCGGCTTTTGCTTGCGATCAGTCGGGCAATGTGGTCAGTGCCAGCCAGGGAATAAGGGGGCATGGCAAAAGGGATTTGCTATGCTGCAATGGATGATCCTGCCGCTGAAGCGCTATGCCGACTTTTCCGGTCGCTCGCGTCGGCGGGAGTTTTTTGGGTATTTCGTACTCAATACGCTGGTAACCGGGGCCTTGCTCGGTCCGATCTGGACCTGGCTGGTCGGCAATGCTGCGGCGCTGAAGGCCGCTGGCATGTCGCCCAAGTTGGCTGGAACAATCGCTGATCCCGGTCCGACTGTGCTGGGCCTTGGCCTGCTCGGCGGTCTGTGGGCGATTGGCACCTTGGTTCCGACAATCGCGCTGTCGGTCCGCCGTCTGCATGATCGGGGCATGAAGGGATGGTGGTATCTCGCCTTCGTGATCTTTGCCTTGGCGGTCGCTTTCTCTGATTTGCCGCTCGGCGGGTTCATTACCGCGGTCCTCTACCTTGGGGTGATGTCCTTGCCGGGAACGCGCGGGACGAATCGGTTTGGAGAGGACCCGCGTCGCGGCGCGGCGAGCCAGAATAACGGGTCCCCCGTGGGGTCGTTTGAACCGGCTGTGCGGGGTTAGAGTTCGCGCAGCGCCCGGGCCGGCTTTGCTCGCAGAAGCGGCAGCGACGCGGCGAGCGCGAAGGCGAACACCAGCGCGAGTCCAAGTCCGAGGGTGGCGAAGACCGCGGTCCAGTTCGGCAGCCAGTCGAATTCGAACAGCTTGACCACGACCAACCATGCGGTGGCGGTGCCCAGGATCAGGGCGACACCGGCCA
Organism: Alphaproteobacteria bacterium; assembly: GCA_046566485.1. Classification (GTDB taxonomy): domain Bacteria; phylum Pseudomonadota; class Alphaproteobacteria; order Sphingomonadales; family Sphingomonadaceae; genus Novosphingobium. Next base: position 38,341 of record JBKHWO010000017.1, read on the forward strand.
GGACCGTGGCCAGCAGCGCATATTCCGCCAGTTGCAAGCCCAGCAGCTGGCGCCGGCTGGCGCCGAGCACGCGGAGGATCACATTGTCGTAGATCCGGCTGGCCCGGGCGGCGGCGATCGCACCCAGCAGCACGGCGATCCCAGCGAGGACCGCCACCGAAGCTGCCGCCAAGATGGCCAGGCTGACCTGGCGCAGCAGGTCGCGCGCCTGGGTCAGGACTCCGCCTACTTCGATCACCGAGCTGGAGGGAAAGCTGCGTACCAGCGTGCGCAGCATCGCCCCGCGCTGGGCGTCCTTCGGCAGATCAATCATTGCGGCCAGGTTGTGCGGGGCATCGGCAATCGCATTGGGGCTGAACACCAGCACATAGTTGAAGCCCAGCGAATCCCAATCGATCCGGCGGAGCGACGAAATTCTGGCGGTCCGCTCGACGCCCAGCAGGCCGATCGTCAGCTGGTCCCCGATCTTGAGGTCGAGAGCTTCCGCAAGGCGCTCGTCTACCGATACCAGAGGCTCTCCTGCATGGTCCTTGGACCACCACTGTCCAGCGGTCACGACATTGCCCTCGGGAACGTCCGCCGAATAGGTCAGGCCGCGCTCGCCGCGCAGCGGCCAGGCGTTTTCGGGGATTTCCTTGAGGCTTGAGACACGGATCATCCGGTCTGCCGGGCCATAGGCCAGGATCGAGCCGCGCAGAGCCGGCACCGTGCGGACCTTTGCGCCAGGCGCTTCGTTCTGGACGGTCCGGGTAAATTCTCCAGCACGATCACGCGGCACGTCGAGGACGAAGTAATCCGGCGCGCGCTGCGGCACCCGGGATTGGATGTTGGCATCAAGGCTGGTCTGGATCGCGGCGAGCAGGACGAAAGCGGAAAGGCCAAAGCCCAGCGCCGTGACCAGTGCTCCTGTCTGCGCGCCCGGGCGGTGCAAGTTCGACAAGGCGATCCGCAGCAGCGGTCTTGCCGGCCGCGGCAGGCGGGCAGCAAGCCTGCGGATCGACCAGCCCAGGGCGCCAAGCAGGAACAACACGACTGCCGCTCCGCCGAGGAAACCGAGCACCATTTCCGGCTGGCGGCTACCGATCAGTGACAGGCCGACGATCCCGGCCAGACCTACTCCCACCGGCATGGCAGCATCGCGCCACTGGCTGCTTAAGGGCGCGACACGGGCCCGGAACAGGGCCATGGCAGGGAAGCGGCGTGCGGCCAGCAGGGGCGGGGCGGCGAACACGGTCGCCACCAACAGGCCGAATAGGGCTGCACGGAGCAGCGCCCATGGATCCAGCGTGAAGCCGCCCGCCACCGGTAGCAGCTGTCCCAGCGCTTTGGCCAGCAGCGGCGTGACCAGCACCCCGGCTGCGAGGCCCGCTATGCTGCCAACCAATGCGGCGGCGCCAATCTGCAGCAAATAGACCCGGGCAATGTCGCCGCTGGTCGCACCCAGGACTTTGAGGGTCGCCACTGCGCCGCGTCGGGCCTCAAGATAGGACGAAACGCCGCCGCCAATCCCGATTCCAGCGATCACCAAGGCGGCCAGGCCGACAAGAATCAAGAAATCGCCCATCCGGGCCACGAACCGCTCGGCGCCCGGTGCGGCCCGCTCGCGGGTGCGCAATTCGAAGCCGGAAGACGGGAATTGCTGCTTGAGGCTATCCACCACCTTTTCCGGGTCGACAGCCGCGGGGAGGGCTATGCGGTACTTGGCCCGGTACATTGCCCCGGGAGCGAGCAGACCCGCCTTGGCGGGAGCGTCTTGATGTGCGATCACCACCGGGCCGAGGGCAAAGCCCTCGCTGAGCCGGTCCGGTTCGTCGGCGATGATCCCGCCAACTTTCAAAGCAGCAGTGCCAATCGCAATTGTCGCGCCGGGTCCGACACCTAAGCGGTCAGCCGCACCTTGCGCTATCCACACTTCGCCTTCAGCGGGAGCGCCGACTGTGCGGCCGTCGCTCAAGACAAGGCGGCCCACCAGCGGCCAGGCCTGATCGACGGCTTTCAGTTCGACCGGAGCGGCCAGATCTCCCGCGCGGGCCATCGCCTGCATCCGGTATCCGCCAGACACGGTGCCAAGGCGCGCGAAAGCGGCGCTTTCCGTGGGTGTTGTGCTGCGCTGCCAAACGGAAATTTCGACGTCGCCGCCCAGGATCGCGCGGCCGCGGGTCGACAATTCCTTGCCGATGGCGCCGGTCAGGGAACCGATTGCTGCGAGAGCGCCGACGCCAAGGAACAGGCAGACCAGCAAGAGCCGCAGCCCGCGAAACCGCGCGGAAAGGTCGCGCCGGGCGATGGTCCAGGCGGTGCGCCAGCCCATCATGCAGCGGCGGAGTCCTTGGCAATCCGCCCGTCGGCGAGGGTAACGACCCGCTCGCAGCGTTCGGCCAAGGCAGGGTCGTGGGTGATGATGATCAATGTCGCGCCAGCTTCGGCCCGGCGGGCAAACAGCAGGTCGACGATCCCGGCGCCGGTGCTGGCGTCGAGGTTCCCGGTCGGCTCGTCGGCAAAGACCAGCGGCGGGCGCGGGGCGAGCGCGCGGGCAATCGCCACGCGCTGCTGCTCGCCTCCGGAAAGCTGGGCTGGATAGTGCGACAGGCGGTGACCCAGGCCAACCGCGGTCAATTCTGCCTCCGCGCGCGCGCGGGCGTCGGGCATTCCGGCCAGTTCCAGCGGCGTCATGACGTTCTCCAGCGCGGTCATGGTCGGCAGCAGGTGAAAGGCCTGCAGCACCACCCCGATCCGCCCGCGCCGCGCGGTGGCCAGGGCATCCTCGTCCATGGCCGAGAAATCGGCTCCGGCGACAGTAAGCTGGCCTGATGTGGCGCGTTCCAGCCCGGTCAGCACCGCCATCAGGCTGCTCTTGCCGGAACCCGATGGGCCCAGCAGCGCCAGGGTCTGGCCTTGCGGGACGGCCAGGTCGATGCCGCGCAGCACGTCAACCGCGCTGCCCGCTTCGCCAAGGGTAAGGGTAAGGTTTCGGGCGTCAATCGCCGCTAGGGGACTTGTCACGCAGCCGGGATGCCATAGCTAGAGGGAAAGAACAGGAGAATTCGGCTGATGAAATGGAAACTTGCCGCGGCACTTGCAACCCTGTCCCTCGGGGCATGTGGCAGCGAGCCTGCGCCCGCTCCGGCGGAAACTACCGCTGCGGCCTTACCCGACTTGCCGGTGGTAGGAGAGGAAGTCACGATCCTGGCGCTGGGGGACAGCCTGTTTGCCGGATACGGGGTGGAACCGGGGCAAAGCTACCCAGCGCGGCTCGAAGCGGCGCTGCGGGCCCGCGGAATCAACGCGAAAATCGTCAATGCGGGGGTTTCCGGCGATACCACAGCGGGAGGGCTGCAACGGCTGGATTTTGTCCTCAACGGGATGAAAACGCCGCCTGCCCTGGCCATCATCAGCCTGGGCGGGAACGACATGCTGCGCGGCCTGCCGCCGGAACAGACCCGCCGGAACCTCGACCAATTGCTGACCAAGCTCGACGAGCGCAAGGTGCCAGCCCTGCTGATGGGGATGCTTTCAGCCCCCAACTGGGGTGCGGATCATGCCAAGGCGTTCAACGCGATCTATCCCGAACTGGCGCGCAAACACGATGACCGGCTGGTGCCGTTCTTCCTGCAGGCGGTGATCGATAAGCCGCAACTGATCCAGGCCGACCGGATTCATCCCACCGCACAGGGGCTTGAGGAAATGGTCGCGGCAACCGTCGACGACGTCGCCCAAGCCTTGCCGGTCAGGCCAGTTTCTCCGCCAGCCCCTCGCTGACGCGCCAGACCGCGGCCTCGCCCGCGATGGCGTCGAAGGGAGCGGTTTCGGTCCCGGTCAACCAGACCTGCGCCGCGCCGGCGCGTAACCTTTCGAACAGGGCTTCACGCCGCACCGGATCAAGGTGCGCGGCGACTTCGTCGAGCAGCAGAACCCCCGGCCGGTCCGAATCTAGCAGCCCGGCGTGGGCCAGGGTAATGGCGATCAGCATCGCCTTTTGTTCGCCGGTCGAGCAATCGGCGGCGGGCTGGTCCTTGCCCGCCATGGTCACTTGCAATTCGTCGCGGTGCGGGCCGGTCAGCGTGCGCTGCGCCGCGCGGTCGCGGCGGCGGCTTGCGGCAAGCGCCTCGGCCAATTCGATCTGGTCCAGCGGGCCTCCCGCCTGATAGGACAGGATGGGCCGGGCAAACGGTGCTTCGGGCAAATCATCAAGAGCCGTGCCGAGCCGTTCGATCAGGCGCTGGCGGGCCTGGGCCACGGCGGCTCCGGCCTCGGCCAATTGCAGTTCGATCGCGTCGAGCCAATGCGGGTCAGGCGCTTGTTCCTCGCTCAGCAGGCGATTGCGCTCGCGCAGCGCGCCTTCCAGTTTGGCGGCATGTTTGGCATGGGCCGGTTCCAGCGCGAGGACCAGGCGGTCGATAAACCGGCGGCGCGCACCGGCGCCCTCGGCAAAGAGGCGGTCCATCGCCGGGGTCAGCCAGCCGATCGAGAGCCATTCACCCAGACGGACCGCCGGAACTTCGGCGCCATTGACCTGAACTACGCGGCGGCCTGGACGCTCGGCCCGCACGCCGGTGCCCAGTGTGACGCCATCGCCAAGCGCGGCACTGACGGCAAAGCTGCCATCGCCCGACTTGGCGGGGATCTCGGGCAGGGCGGCCCGGCGCAGGCCGCGCCCAGGCGCCAGTAAGGACAGCGCTTCCAGCACATTGGTCTTGCCCGCCCCGTTTTCGCCCACCAGCAGGTTGAACTGCGCCGTTCCATCCAGCCGGCTGGCTTGATGGTTGCGGAAATTGCCAAGGGTGATGCGGTCCAGCCCCATGGCCCCGCGATAGAGCGAGAGCAGGTCTGGTGTCACGCCAAAGTGTGTTCCGAAAAGTTGGGAATTTTTACCAACAATTGTTCATTGCGCTTGGGGAAATGAACCGTTCATCCTTGCGAAAGCCCGGAATTGCGTAGTTTTGCGCATTTGGCACGCCTTCTGCAAGAAGTCCGGCATCTGCGGAATGATCCGCAAATCCGATTGAAAAGAAGGGAAAAACCATGACGCACCAATCCACTCTTGCCAACAAGCTGGCTGCTGCTGCTTCGGCCTTCGTGCTTTCGCTGATCCTGATCAGTGGCACGGTGTCGATGCCGTCGACGGCACAGGCACAGACGGTCTATGTTGGAGAAATTGCATGACCATGATCAACCAGGGGGAAAATCAGATGACCAGCAGCCGCAGCTTTCGCCTCGACAAGGGCAATGGCAAATTCATGGGCGTGTGCAGCGGCATCGCCAATTACACCGGCTGGGACGCGAACCTGGTCCGCATCGGTTTCGCACTCGGCACGATCTTCGGCTTTGGATCGTTGATCCTGGTCTATCTCGCAATCGGCCTCATCGCCGATTGAGCCATCGCCGGTGAGGCCCCGTTCAAAGGGCGGGGCCTATACCGCGTCGGTCTTGGCAAAGGGCGAAAAGTCGATCCCAGTGTCGTAGACGTCCACGGCCTCGCGCGCCTTGAACCAGCCGACGACCGCATAGGTAACCGGCGTAAGCGCTGCTTCCCACAAGACCTTGAGCAGCCAGTTGGTGACCATCACGGTTAGCACCTGCTCGGTCGTCCAGATCCCCAGGAAGGCCACCGGATAGAAGATCAGGCTGTCGACCCCCTGGCCGAACACGGTCGAGCCGATGGTCCGTGCCCACAGATGCTTGCCCCGGGTCACGATCTTCATCTTGGCAAGCACGAAGCTGTTGACGAATTCCCCGGCCCAGAAAGCAAGGACCGAGGCGGCAACGATCCGCCAGGTCGATCCGAACACGCTTTCATAGGCGGCCTGGCCGTCCCAGCCCTCGGCCGCGGGCATGGCGACGACGACATAGCTCATGAAAGCCATGAAGATCATTGCCCCAAAGCCCATCCATACGCAGCGGCGGGCATTGGCATAGCCATAGACCTCGGTCAGCACGTCGCCGATGACATAGGACAGCGGGAAGAACAGGATCCCAGCGCCAAAGGTATAGCCCCACAGCGTGGCCAGCTTGGCCGCGCCGATCAGGTTGGATAGCAGCAGGATCGCCACGAAGGCCGCCATGACATAGTCAAAATAGCGGAAGTGGCGCCGGGCGCCCGAAACGCCGTCGATGGTGTGGATGGTCCCCGTCATGGAAAAGCACGCTAACCCCATTTGCGCCCAAGGCAAACCCTGCCTATGAGGAAAGCCCCGCCGCGCGCCCGTAGCTCAGCTGGATAGAGCACGAGACTTCTAATCTTGAGGCCGGTGGTTCGACTCCACCCGGGCGCGCCAATACTTTCAATGGGATATGGAGAATTCAGTTTTTCCGCCCATCGTTCAGCAATCACATAGCAAGCACGAGTAGAGTTGTTTCAATTGTGGTTTTTCAAGAGGCTTTGATGGGGCATGGCCGGAAACATGGCGCCAGTCCGTCGTCGCGTGTGTGGGTCAGACACTGGAACCTGGAGCGTGGATTGATGGGCTTACTGACCTGGCGCAACGGTTCTGCGCAAGTGCAGGCCAACTACTCAGTCAAGGTGGGAACAACCTCAGATACGATGGGGCTTAGGCACAGGTGGGCCGCGAGTTGGTCGAGGTCTTTCACGACGACTTCAGTTTTCAGAGCTTTCACGTCCCGGCTCAGGCGCAGGGCAAGGTCGGTTCCTTCGATTGAAAGCTGCGTTTGGGAAACGAGTGAAGATGCAAAGCCGGTGAGACGCCAGCAAAGCCGCATGGCCATTCCGCAAGCGATGGCGGAATGGATATCGTCATCCGGGGCCAACTGGCGGATTTCATTAGGAATGGAGCGATTGGCGCTTGCCAGCAGGGCAGCGGCAAGAATTGCGCGGCCTGGTCCATCCAGTCCGATCCAGCGTTTGCGCAGCGCCCAGTTGTGAGCGGTTTGACCGCGCAGGTTGGGCTCTATGGTTCGTAGGGCGAGGCCAAGCGTAATCGCGGCCAAGATGGGGCCACGCGCGGTGGGGTCGGAAGGTAACATCTCAGCGATCCAGCGAGTGGTCAGGGCAGTCCAGCCTTCGGTAACACCCAACATCCGCCCGAAACTGGAAGCGGCTAGAGCAAGCGGATCGCGCTGCTGTTCTTGCTTTGGCAGGGACTGGATCAGGACGCCCTCGCGCAGTCCCCAGGCAGAAAAGACAAGCCGGTCCGCGCCGGTCGCGGCGATAAGCGGAATTAGCAGGGAAGCCGTATCCTGAAGCGAATTAAGCCGCGCTTGCGAAACGCCTGGAACGGGGCCTGTCGGCGGACTGCGCTGGAGGCTCCGGCAAAGCTTGCTGATAGCCTCCGCCCCGATTTCGAAGCCGTGCGGGTCGTCCAGCGGCGAATGGGTAATGTGCAGGTAATAGTGTGCTAGCGCGCGGAAGGAGCCGCCCACCAGGTAAAGTGCCTCGCCCTTCTGGCAACGAGTTCCGGTCGCTTCAATTAGGTCCAGGATATCGCGCCGGAACCTGCGTGGGTGGGCAGCCCGCAGGCCCGCGAGGCGCAATGTGCCCAGCGGCAGACTGCTGCCATGCTCGCAGGTCCACCCCGAAATATGGACCAGTTCCAGGCTCCCGCCGCCCAGGTCGGCAACGACGCCGCGTGCTTCCGGGAATGCCCCGATCACCCCGAAGGCGCTGGCCAGTGCTTCCTCTTCACCGGACAGCAGGCGCGGCTGTAATCCGAGCGCAGCGGCCTGTTCTAGGAATTGCGCGCCGTTCGTCGCATCGCGTACCGCAGCCGTGGCGACGGTGTACACCTTCGCAATAGACCGGGCATTCAGCACGAGCGCAAACCGCTTCAGCGCCTTGATTGCTGCGGACATGCTCTTGGCCGAAAGCTGGCCGCCTTGGTTCAACCCTTTGCCGAGTTTCGCCTGAACCTTTTCGTTCAGCACCACTGTCGGAACGCGCGCATCACCTTCAAAGATGACCAGCCGAACGGTGTTCGACCCGATGTCGATCACCGCCTGCCGGTCTGGGTTCGTCACTACTTGTTCCTCGTGCACTTCGGGCAAGCCGCGGCCTTTCTTAGACAGCGCCGCGGCGCAGGGCCAGCTTTGGCACCTTGTGGCCGTTCGTCAAAGCCGCACCCCGGCCGGACAGGGACGGATTGGTCATGAAATAGCGGTGCAGGTTGAACGGGCTATTCCCTGTGTCGACGCGGCGATAGCTTCCGTTAGAGCCAAGCAACCAGCTTTGCTCGGTGTCGATCAGGTTGGCCACCATCACTTGGTCGAGTACCTGATCATGCACCGTGCGATTGCGGATCGGCACCAGCAGTTCGACCCGCCGGTCGAGATTCCGGGTCATACCATCGGCTGACGAGATGAACACCTTGGCCCGCGCATTGGGCAGCAGGCCGCCGCAGGCAAAGGCCCAGATCCGACTGTGTTCCAGGAACCGGCCGATGATCGACTTGACCGTGATGTTGTCCGACAGGCCCGGAACGCCGGGACGCAGGCAGCAAATTCCGCGCACCACCAGGCTGATTTGGACGCCATCGGCGCTGGCATCATAGAGCCGGTCAATCAGGCCCGGATCGGTCAGCGAATTCAGCTTTGCCCAGATCGCCGCCGGTTTGCCTCGCCGCGCGTTCTCCGCCTCGCCCTCGATGTATTCGTAGAGCGTTTCGCGCAGGCCAATCGGCGACATGGTCAGCAGTTCGGTGCGCTGCGGCTCGACATAGCCGGTAACAAAGTTGAACAGCCGCCCCGCGTCGCGGCCCGCGCGCGGATCGGCGGTGAAGAAGCTGAGGTCGGTGTAGGTCCGCGCGGTCACGGGGTGGTAATTCCCGGTCCCGAAATGGCAGTAGGTGCGATAGCCACCGTCCTCGCGCCGCACGACCATGGAGACCTTGGCGTGGGTCTTCCAGTCAACAAAACCGTAAATTACCTGGATGCCGGCGCGTTCCAACTGGCTTGCCCAGTGCAGGTTCTGCTCTTCGTCGAACCGCGCTTTTAGCTCAACTACAGCAGTCACGGCCTTGCCCGCCTCGGCTGCGGCAATCAGGGCGGCAATAACGGCGGACTGCTTTCCGGCACGGTAGAGTGTCTGCTTGATCGCGATGACATCCGGGTCCGATGCTGCCTGGCGCAGGAAGTCCACCACCACTTCGAAACTTTCGTAGGGGTGATGGATGATGATGTCCTTTTCGCGTATTGCGGCGAAGCAATCCCCGTCATGCTCGCGGATGCGTTCGGGATAGCGCGGGCTGTAAGGCTCGAACTTCAGGTCTGGCCGGTCTTCCTCGACCAGGGCGGACAGCCCCGAAATCCCGACCACGCCGCGCGTCTTCAGGACCATGGCGCGGTCGAGCCGCAATTGATCGCGCAGCAATTGTTCCACTGCCGGTTCGATGTCGTCCTGCAATTGCAGCAGGATCACCGATCCGCGCCGCCGCCGCTGGATTGCGGTGCGGAAGTAGCGGACCAGGTCCTCGGCGTCTTCCTCGACTTCCAGATCGCTGTCGCGCAGGATGTGGAACACGCCGTGTCCCTGAACGCGAAAGCCGGGGAAAAGCAGCGCGGCCTTCCGGCAGAGCAGGTCCTCGATGCTGATATAGGTCGCCTCTTCACCCGGCAGGCGGATGAAGCGCGGCAGGGCCTGCGGAATCAGGACCATTTCCATCACGTGGGCGCCGTCGCTGGTCCGGATGAGCGGAAAGAGGATGCCCATTCCCTGGTTGGCGATGAAGGGGAAGGGGTGGGCCGGGTCAATCGCCTGGGGCGTGATAACCGGGACGATATGCTTGACAAAATAGTCGCGCAGCCAGCGGGTCTGGAGCGGGGTCAGCCGCTTGCCGTCGGCCAGCACGATGCCCTCATGCGCCAGTTCTTCGCGCAGGGTCCGCCAAACGTTCTGCTGGGCCGATTCCAGTTCGATTACGGCTTCGCGGATCGCGGACAATTGCTGCGCCGCCGTCATCCCGTCGATCGACACTTCCTCGATTTGGCGTTGCACTTGCCCCGCCAGGCCCGCCACGCGCACCATCATGAATTCATCGAGGTTACTGCCGGAAATCGACAGATAGCGCAGCCGCTCAAGCAACGGGTAGTTGGGGTTGCAGGCCTCTGACAGGACGCGCTGGTTGAACGACAGCCAACTCAACTCGCGATTGAAATAGCGGTCGGCATTCGCGTTTGCCACTGCCGGATCGGCCGTAAGTGCGTCTTCCATTTGCCGCAAATGAACCCCAGTTTTTAGCTGAGACCGCCGATGGGACGCAAATGTTACATCGCGGTGACGGGCTGTCCGCATCAATCGACAGAACCTCCGTCCGGAATAGCGAACGTCCTGACAAAAACGTGTCGCCGGTTTGCTAAAAATCTGACGCAAAACCGTCCCTCAAGAGTCTTTTTTTAGAACTAGGGCGCGCCTCGGAAACATCACGTTTGCTCAGGGGCTCTACCATGAAAATCCGTTCAACCCGTCCGGCCTTGCGCCATGCATTGCTTTGCACTGCCTGTGCGGTTCTGTCTGCGGTTCCGGCCCAAGCAGAAGAAGCGGCCGACACTGCAGATGATGCGGATGTGATCGTAGTCACCGGCAATCGCCCGATCGCCGAATCTGAAGCTGCCGCTCTGGAAACGCAAAAGAAGTCGGATTCACTGGTGGCCGTCGCAGCTTCCGACGGCGTGGGGCGACTCCCCGACCAAAACATCGCGCAGGCAACCAGCCGTCTGCCGGGCGTGGCAGTAGAGCGCGACCAGGGCCAGGCCCGCTATATCAGCCTGCGCGGCGCTCCGAATTACTGGACGACGCTCAGCTTTGACGGGATCAACGTGGTCAGCCCGGAAGGGCGCGACGCGCGCTTTGACTCCGTGCCTTCGGCCATTGCCGCGCAGATCGTCGTGTCCAAGGCGGTGACCCCCGACATGCCGGGGGAGACGGTTTCGGGCAACGTCAATATCGTCACCCGCTCTGCCTTCGATTACACGGGCGAGCACTTCGCCGCCAAGGCTGGTTACGGCCAGGCAGAACTGGGCAACCGTCCGCAGGTCGAAGCTTCTGCCGTCTATTCCAACCGGTTCGGCATGGGCGAGGGCGAACTGGGCGTCGTCGTTTCCGGTTCGTACTTTGAACGCGCGATGATCACTGACAATTTCGAAACCGATTTCGAGCGCGTCAATCAGGATCTTCGCCCCGGCAACACCTCCCGGTTCTGGGCCCAAGAAGCCGAGAACAAGCTGTACCGCCTGACCCGCAGGAACTGGTCGGCATCCGGGCGGCTGGACTATCGCCAAGGCGATGCCAAGCTGTCGCTGCGCTCAATCTACACGATCTTCAAAGACGACGAAATGCGCGACAACTACCGCTTTGACCTGGACGACCGGCAAAGCGATCTGGTGAGCGCCGCCGAAGCCTGCAATACGGCCGTCAATTTGACGCCGACCAACACCGGCTATGCCGACATCTGCATCGGCAATACCCCGCTGAAGGGCACCATCTACGGCGTTGACATCCGCCAGCGGTCAACCCTGCGCGCATTCCGCCAGTCGATCTTTACCAATACGGCAGAAGCCGAATTCGCGCCCGCCGATGGCTGGACCGTCAACCTGCTGGGCAACTACACCGAATCCAAGGACGACCGCTCGGTCGTGGGTGAAACGAGCTGGGAAAGCCCCAGCACTCGGATCGCCCGCCCGACTATCGCGTATGATTTCAGCGATCCGAACCGTTCGCGCCTGATTCTGTCCACGACCAACCAGCTTTCCGGCCCGACGTTGTATCAAGCCGGTACGCTGGTTACGGCGATCGACACCTTCAGCAAGCCGCTAACTTCGCTGACCCTGCTGGATGCGGTCGATACCACCAAGGCCTATACCGCGCGCCTGGTGCTGACCCGCGAAACCGCACTGCTGGGCGGGGATGCCACGCTGAAAGCCGGGTTCCAGTTCGACCAGCGTAGCAAAGTGGTGGACGAAAACAACCTGGTGCTGAACACGGCGGCCCAGTTTGCCGCAGTCGGAATTCCGACTGACTACAATCTGTTCTCGCTCGACCAGGAATTCTTTGGTCGGATTCCGATGGATTATACTTTCCGCTATTTCGATCCGGTCAAGATGCGTGCAGCGGCAGACAAGGCCCGCGAACTTTACACGTTCAACCCGGTCACCGGAAACATCTATGACGTGCGCGAGCAGGTCTTTGCCGGTTACCTGATGGGCACGGTTCGCTGGGACTTTGGTTCGCTTATCGGCGGCGCACGGGTTGAGCATGTCAAGAACCGCGGCATTGCGCAGGCCTCTGTCGGCACGACCGCCGGTCTGGTTACCGCGGAAAGTGACCGCACGATGGTGTTCCCCTCGCTCCACTTCAATTACAACCTGGACGAGACCAAGAAGCTGCGGCTGTCGTTCAACACCGGCGCAGCGCGGGCGGACTATGACCAGCTGCGCCCCAACGTCGTCATCAATGACTCCAACCAGACGATCGCGGGCGGGAACCCGGCCGTGAAGCCCGAGAAGGCTTGGGGGATTGATGGCTATTTCGAATGGTATCTTCGCCCGCAGGGCTACTTGATGGCGGGTGTGTTCTACAAGAACGTGAGCGATGTCCTCTATCGCCAGTCGCGCAGCTTTGGCTCTGATGCGCTGAACGGCGGCGGTGTGGATCGTTCTGCCTATACCTTTACAGGCATCACCAATGGCGGCGAAGGCCGGGTCTATGGCTTTGAAGCGGCGGCGCAGCTACAGTTGGAGCCTTGGACCGAGGCGATCGGCCTGCCGTCGTGGATGGGCGGCTTTGGGCTGAGCGCCAACGTCACCCACAACAACAGCGAAGTCACCAAACCTGCTCTCGGCGCTGTGCCGCAACGCAAGCTGCGCCCGCCGGGCACTTCGGACTGGGTCTACAACCTTTCCGGGTACTACGAGAAGTACGGTCTCTCGCTACGGCTCAGTTTCCAGAAACGCACTGCTTGGCTGGATGGCTATGCCGATGATCTCGCCGATGCGGGCGACACTTACTGGTCTACCGACGACGAGCTCGACTTTTCGGCCCGTTATGCCATCTCGAAGAATGTCGAAGTGTTCTTCGATGCGACCAACCTGCTGAACAATCCGGGCCGCCGATTTGCCGAGCCGGGGAATCTGTTGACTGCCACGGGCACGCCGACCCCGTTCACTGACACCTACACCATCGAATGGGAACGCTTCGGTCGCCGCTTTGCGGGCGGCTTCCGAGTGAACTTCTAGAGGAATGCGCAGGAAATCCTCCCTGATCCTTGCGCTGGTGGCGGCGGGCCTTGCTTCGGCAGGGTCCGCCAAAACCGTTTCGGTCCAGGCGGTGGCTGAAACAACGCCGGTTGGCACTGCGAACGACGACGCGGCAGACGATCCTGCCATCTGGCGCAATCCGCGCCGTCCAGCCGACAGCTTGATCGTAGCGACGGACAAAAAAGCTGGACTTTACGTATACGGCCTGGATGGCAAAGCCAGATCGTTCGTCCCGGCAGGACGGCTTAACAATGTCGATCTGATCGACCTAGGAGCAGGCGGTGTGTTCGCGGTCGCCAGCGATCGCAACGATCCGGCCAAGGCGGTTTTACGAATCTACCGGCTGGATACCCGGTCCGCCATGCTCAAGGAAATCGGCAGCGCACCAGGCGGGGCGGGAGAGGCCTATGGCGTCTGCCTGATGCAATCGGGCCGCAGACTCTATGCCTTTTCAGTGCTCAAGCACGGCGCAGTGCATCAGGTACGGATCAATCTTTCCGGGTGGACTGCCTCGGGCCGCATTGTGCGGAGCCTGTCCGTCGCCACCCAGGCCGAGGGATGCGTCGCCGACCCACGGACCAATCGGCTCTATGTGGGTGAAGAAGGGCGCGGCATCTGGGTCTTCGATGCGGGGCCCGTTGCTGCAACGCCTGGATCTCTTGTCGCCCAGGTGGATAACCGGCACCTCTTCGCCGATGTCGAAGGACTCGCGCTGCTTCCCAGAGGGCGCAAGGGCGGCTGGCTGCTCGCTTCAAGCCAGGGCGACAATGCCTATGCGCTCTATCGATTGTCTGACATGGCCCCGGCTGGACGTTTTCGCGTTGCTGCGGGCAAGTTTGGCGCGACCGAAGAAACCGATGGGATTGCCTTGGCTGGTGGTAGTTTCGGGCCGCTCTTTCCCGCCGGAATGCTCGTCGTCCAAGATGGGGACAATGCTCCCCGGGCGCAGAATTTCAAACTTGTTTCGTGGCAGGACGTGATGCGGGCACTGGCGGAAACCAGCGCCCGCTAAGTGTCTAGACCCGTTCCATCAGCAGTTCGTTGGCGGTCTTGCGCAGGCTCCACCGGCTGATGACGCGGGTGCTGTAAACAGGACTGGTGATCGTGTTCACGGTTACGAAGCAGGCCCTTCCGTGCCCATGTGTGAGCACCAGCCGGACATAGCCTTGGTGCAGATTGTCGGTCCAGACGACTTCGGGATTGTGCTCAGCAAAGGCCTGATCAAGCTTCGCCGCCGTGACCGGATCAAAGCCGCTTTCGACGAAATCTCCGGGGGAGGTGATGCCCGCCGTGCCCAGTTCGACGCCCATCGACTGACCGGCGGCATCCGCCAAACGGTTGGCCCAGAAGCTGTGGCTGTCTCCTGTCAGGAACACCAGGTCGTTGACTCCGGCGCTGCGGGCCTGGCTGTATAGCCGTTCGCGGGCCCATTCATATCCGTCCCAGGTGTCCGGATAGAACGGAAGGTTCCATTTGCCCTTCCAAGCCAGATCCTGTGCTGCGGGCAGGGGCTTGGCCTGGGTGGCTGGATCGGGGATCACGCCCAAGGCGACCACGTCTGGCACGCGGGTTCGGGCAATCGGCATCGGATTGCCGATCAGGCGCCACGGCTGGTTCAGGCGCTTAGAATTCTGCCAGGCTGCTGAAAGATCCGCTTCCAGTTCCGGCGCGAGCATGGTGCGCCCCGGCGCTCCGAGCGCTTCGCGTTCCATCCGCGCCGCATCGGCAAAGCTGGCGATGGACTTGCGGAAGGGTTCATAGTCCACTTGTAGCGCGCGCGCCGTGTGCCGAGTTTCAAGCGTGGACAAGGTGGCAAGGTCGCCGAACACATAGGTCCGCCAAAACTGCGCGCGGGTCCGGCCCGGACCGGGCTCGCGAACCGGCATCCATTCGAAATAGGCCTGGATCGAGGCACTGCGGCGATCCTGCCAGTCGCCTTCCGTCTCCGGCTGGTGGTTCTGCGCGCCGCCGACCCAGGGGTTATTGGCGCTTTCGTGATCGTCCCAGCAGGCCAGCAGCGGCTTGGCGGCATGCATGGCCTGTGCGCCAGCATCGGTCTTGTACTGGGCATGGCGGGTGCGATAGTCGGCCAGCGAGACGATCTCGTTCGTCGGTTCGTGCATCCGGCCCAGCTTGCGGGCGGTTTCGCTGCCCCATCCGGCAGCGCCATATTCGTAGATGTAGTCGCCCGTGTGCAGCACAAAGTCGATGACCGGGTCGCGCGCAATGGCATCATAGGCGTTGAAATAGCCGAAGGCGTAGTTGGAACAGGAGGCCAGGGCGATGCCCAACCGCTCCAGCTTGCCGACCGGCAAGGTACGGGTGCGGCCTACGGGCGAGGTTACTCCGTTGGCGCGGAAACGGTAATAGTACTGCCCGCCCGGGCGCAGCCCCTCGGCCACAACCTTGACGGTAAAGTCCCGGTCTGGCCCGGTGGCGAAGCGGCCTGTTTGCACCAGTTGTCCGAAGGCCGGGTCAGTGGCCAGTTCCCATTCGACCTCTAGGCTCTCGGCGCCGCTGACGTGGGTCCACAGCACCACGCTGGTTGCATCTGGATCGCCGCTGGCAACGCCGTGGCGGAACATCTCTTGCGCGTGGCCACTTGCCGCAAACGCTGGCAGCGCCGCCATCGCCGCTGCCGTGGATAGGCCGGCCAGAGTGGTCCGGCGGGTCATCGTGAAGGAACGGGGCATGATGTCCTCCTGGAATCCGGTGGGTTATCAGTCCCTCGGGATTGGATCGCTTGTAAAGAAAGCGGGGGCGGATGCCGAAACACCCACCCCCAAGGGTTAGGGGACTATTCGTCTTGCTCAGAAGCCGAATTTTACAGTGGCAAAGAACTGCTGCGCCGCCGCGGGAAGGAGGGTCTGGCGGTCGCCGCTGTTCCCGGTCCCGCCCGAATTGATCGTGCCAAGGTACTGTTCGTCAAACAGGTTGGTGGCATTCAGCTGCACCTCTATCTTGTCGGTCAGGCGATAGCCGATCGAGGCATCCACGACGGTGCGGCCTGGAACCGACTGGTCGTTGGTATAGGTGAAGTAGCGCTTCGACATGTAATTCGCGCCAATCCGGCCAAAGAGCGCACCGCGATCATAGGTCAGCTCGCCGCGCAGCATGTGCTTGGGCGAATCGACCACGGTCTTGTCCTTGATCGCGGCAAGCAGCGCGCCCGACAGGTTGTAGACGTCGTCACGGTAGGTCGCGTCGGTGTAGCTGTACGACGCAAACAGACCAAATCCCCCGCCGAGCTTTAGGTCCCCGACCGCTTCGAACCCGACGGCACGAACCGCGCCGACATTCTGGAGGACCGACGGGCTGCCGACGATGCTCGGTCCGCTGGCCGCGGAAAGCAGGCGGTTATGGAAGTCGACCATGTAGATGCCGGCGACGCCGTTGAACACCGGGGTGTTGTAGCGTGCGCCGAATTCGTAGGTGTTTGATGTTTCAGGCTTTAGTGTGTTGCGAATGCTGTCGAAGCCGGTCTGGTTGGTCGAGAACGGACCAGTGGTGGTCGCCGAGGCAAAGGCGCGGGTGGCCTGGGTAAACCCGGCAAAGACTTCGGCATTGCCGCCCAGCGCGAGATTCAGACCGAAATGCGGCTGGAACCAGTCGGTCGCATCGATCTTGCCCTGGGGGAAGCTCGCCTTGACCACGGCAGTCGCCTCATTTGTGACCTGGAAGCCCTTCCAGCCGAAGTTGACCTTGAGAGCACCCAGGTCGATGCGATCCTCGACGAAATATTGCAGGGTCTCGGTGCTGAAGTCGAATTCCCACTGAGTGTAGAACGGATTGGTCGGGAATTCGCGGAATGAGCGGCCCGGATTGGTGCGGCTTTCCAGGCCGTAGAAACGGCGAGCCTGGTTGAAGTCGTTGGTTTCGAACCAGCCGCCGACCGACAGGTTGTTGATCCCCGAATCCCAGTTCAGGCGGCCGAATATGCCGGTGCGGTCGATCTTGTATTCGGTGGTGCGGATCGAAATCGGCACGCCGTTGGGGCTGGGGACATAAGGCGTTGCCCACAGACCCATGCCCCGGTTGTGGTGATAGTAACCGCGCAGCGCAACGTCGATGCCTTCGCCCAGCGGGCTCTTGAAGCCGATTGCCGCAACGGTGTCCTTGCGCAGGCCCGAAGCGTCGAAATAGGCATCGTCGACCGAGGTGATCTTGCCTGGGTAAGCTGTCCCGGCAGCAGCGTTTGAAATCGGTGCGCCGGTTTCGCCGCGGTTGTTGCCGATATCGGCGATCTGGATCGCCAAGGCATAATTATCGGCAATGTTGTCCCAGCTATAGCCGAGGCGGCTCAGCATATCGAGCGACATGTCCTGATAGTCCTGCTCGCGGCGGTCGGAATAGCTGAACCAGCCATCCAGGGCGGCCTCGCCCAGCGGAACCACGACCTTGGCATTGATCATGTGCTGATCCTGCGTGCCGACGCCGCGATACTTGTCGGTCGTGCCATAGCCATAGGAGACAAAACCGCGTGCACCGTCTGCCGAGCCGGCATTAAGGCGCACAAAGCCGCGCATCGTGTTGTCGCTGCCATAGGTAGCGTTGGCTTGGGCGCCCAGGCGGTCAAGCGGGTCCATCGAGAAGGTTTCGACCGTGCCGCCAAGATTGTTGGTCGACTGGGTGCCAAGCGAGCCCGAACCCTGGGTCACGCGAACCGAGCCGATGTTCTCCGGGCTGACGACGCGGCTGATGTGCAGCCCGTTGTGGTTGCCATAGCTCATGTCGCCCAGCGGAATACCGTCGAAATTGAAGCCCAGCTGGTTCTGGTTGAAGCTGCGGATGGTGACGCGGGTCGACCATTCGTAGTTGCCGAAGGCATCGGCCGACTGGATGTTGACGCTGGGCAGTTTTTCAATTGCCTTGAGCGGGCTGGTGCCCGGCAGCAGGACCGAAATGTCCCGCTGGCTGACTTCTTGGACCTGCTTGGTTTCGCCCTTGCCCGGCACGACGATTTCGCCAGCATCGGTTCCGGCTTCGGTTGCGTCTTCCACATCGACCTCGGCAGCAAAAGCCGGGTGCGAAAGCGCAGCGGTTGAAGCAAGCAGAACAGTTATCAGTTTACGCATGATGCCCCTCATTCAGGTAGGTTCGGGGCGGCAGTTAGAAGGGCGATGTTGCAGGCTTGTGCGATTTTAATGATCGCCTTCTGACACGCTTTTGGCAGGGATATGACTACCGGATTTTTTCGAATGTAACCTAACTGACTTTGAACTGTCAGCACCTCGCAATGCATCCCCACTACCGGAGAATAGTCGCGCCACAATTGGAGTACGGCGATGCAGCATCGCATTGTTTTGGGCCGGGCGGGGCAGTCGGTCGAGGTGCCTAGCTTGCCCCTATGGCTTGATCTGCCCGAGCCGCGCAGCTTTCAGCCAAAGCGCAGGTTCCGCACGATTTGGATATCCGACGTTCATTTGGGGACGCGGGGCTGCAACGCCGAAATGCTGGTCGATTTTTTGCGCTCTGTGGAATGCGAGACGCTTTACTTGGTGGGCGATATCATTGACGGCTGGCGGCTGCGCAAGGGCTGGTATTGGCCCGATGCGCACAACGAAGTGATCCGCCGCGTGCTCAAGATGGCGCACCGCGGAACGCGAGTAGTCTTCGTGGTTGGTAACCATGACGAGATGCTGCGCGAATTTGCCGGACTGACCTTTGGCGGGGTAGAACTGGTGCTTGATACGGTGCACCACACGGCCGATGGCCGCCGCTTGCTAGTCACCCACGGCGACAGTTTTGATGGCGTGGTGCTTTATGCCAAGTGGCTCGCGATCCTGGGTGACAAAGCTTACTCCGTGCTGCTGCGGGCGAACGTGCTGGTCAATGCCGTGCGCCGCCGTTTCAAACTGCCGTACTGGTCACTTTCCGCTCACCTGAAGAAGCGGGTCAAGAACGCAGTCCAGTTCGTCTGTGCCTTCGAGGAAGCGGTTGCCCGTGAAACCGCAGAGCGCGGTCTTGACGGCGTGGTCTGCGGCCACATTCATTCGGCGGAGATCCGCCGGATCGGCGATATCACCTATTACAATGACGGGGACTGGGTCGAAAGCTGCACGGCTCTTACCGAGGATGCAACAGGTGCGATGGCGATCCTCGATTGGTCCGCCGAATCCGCCTGTCGCAATGCCCGGGCCCGCCGTGCTGCTTCTCAGCCAGCACTACCGCTTTACGATATGGAGAACGCCTGATGCGCATCGCCCTTGCTACCGATGCCTGGTATCCGCAGGTCAATGGCGTGGTCCGGACCCTGGGGGCAACGGTCGCGGAACTGCTTGAGCGGGGATACGAGGTGGAGCTGATCACTCCGGACCGCTTCCGGACCATTCCGCTGCCTGGCTACAAATCCATCGACATAGCCATCGCGCCGCGCTTCGCCGCCCGCAAATTGCTTGGCGCGTTCAAGCCCGACGTGGTGCATATCGCGACCGAAGGGCCGATTGGCTGGAGCGCGCGGGGTTGGTGCAAGGCGCACAAGGTGCCGTTCACCACGGCCTTCCACACCCGCTTTCCCGATTACGTCGCCGTCCGCACGGGGATCAGCGCCGAGCGGTTCTGGCCGCTGTTCCGCCATTTTCACCGCGAGAGCAGGGCGGTCCTGGTTGCTTCGGCCAGCCTGTCCCAGGAGCTGGAGGCGCGGGGTATTTCCGGGGTTCGGCCTTGGACCCGCGGCATCGACCAGGCCCAGTTCCAGCCGGTGGGAAGTCTCCATCCCGCCATGCTGGACCTGCCGCACCCGATCCTGCTCAACGTCGGCCGCGTCTCGCTGGAAAAGAACCTGGAAGCCTTTCTGGACCTCGACTTCCCCGGATCGAAAGTGGTGGTCGGCGATGGGCCCGCGCTGGAATCCCTGCGCAGTCAGTATCCCGAGGCGATCTTCTTGGGGGCATTGGCGGGCGACGAACTGGCCAGTGCCTACCGCGCCGCCGATTGCTTCGTCTTTCCCAGTCTGACCGATACCTTTGGCCTCGTGGTGATCGAGGCGCTTGCCTGCGGTCTGCCGGTGGCTGCTTTCCCGGTGCAGGGTCCAGTCGATATCCTTGGACGCGCGGGGCGGGGAATCGCCGACGATTTCCCCGCGCGGGTGGGGGCGCTTTCAACGGACCTGCGCGAAGCCGTGGCGACCGCGCTGGGGGCCAACAGGCAAGCGGCGGCGGTCTTTGCGCAGCAGTTCACCTGGGCCAAGGCAACCGATCAGTTCCTTGCCGCGATCCAGAGTGCGGCTATGAGAAAGTCCGGCACGAGGAAGCTGGTTGACTAGGGTCAGCGAGCTCCCTCGACCGCTCAACTTAGCCAGGGGCCAGTGATGGCAATTGTTTGCGCCGGGCTGAAGATATTGACGAACAGCGTGCGTCCGTCCGGTGCATAACAGGCACCTGCCAGTTCGGTCTTCAGCCGCAAGCGGCCAAACGGATAGACCTCCCCCGACGGCGTGATACCGCGCAGATAGTTCACTGCGTCATCGGTATACTGATCTTCGCAAACGATCAGATGGCCGTTGGGCGCAACGGTCAGGTTGTCGCCATAGTTGAACTGGTCCGGGGCGCTGCTTTCAAAAAACAGTTCCAGCCGTTCGCCCGACTGGCCCAGATGCAGCCGGAAGATCTGCCCCAGCTTTGCCGTGCCGCCGTTGGTGCAGGCAAAGTACAGCTCCTTTTCGCCCATCCAGATACCTTCGCCGCGGGCAAACAAGGCCGCTCCGGCGGCGGCACCGCGTTTGCGCAGGTCGTCGTTCGGGGCTTCGACATCGTCAAGGTCGATCCAGCGGACGGATTGAGCAGTTCCCGTCCTGACCGTGCTCTCGCGCCTGTTCCCCGTCAGCACCAATGGCACAGATTTGAGGTTGTGATTTAAGGAGGATTTGGGCTTCGTCGTAGTGATGAAGGAACGAAGATGAAGCCCAAATCCTCCAATGCAAAATCGCCGACCAAGG
>JBKHWO010000018.1:0-42866 GCA_046566485.1 Alphaproteobacteria bacterium
TATGGCATCACCGTCACCAAGAAGATCGGCAATGCGGTGGTCCGCAACCGGATGAAGCGCCGGTTCCGCGCCCTGCTGCGCGAAGCCCTGCCCGCATCCGGCCTGCCCGGGCACGATCACGTCATGATTGGCCGCGAAACCGGGGTCGAACGTGACTTTGCCAAACTCCGCGAAGAGCTGGCCATGGCCCTATCCCGCGCTGCAGGGGGCAAGGGCGATCCGCCCCGGAAACGCCGGTGAAGCGGCTGCTTATCATGATTGCCCGCGGCTGGCAGCTTGGGCCATCGCGCATTCTTCCCCCCACGTGCCGCTATGCTCCGTCTTGCTCGCAATATGCGATCGAGGCGCTCGAAAAGCATGGTGCGATTAAGGGTGGCTGGTTGGCTGCGAAGCGTATATCGCGCTGCCATCCGTGGGGTGGACATGGCTATGACCCGGTGCCTTGACCAGCGCCGATCCCTCCCCATTTGAACGCTAACGATTTTTCCATGCAGGGGCCCCCAGTGGACAACCACAATTATCGTAACATGATCCTCGCTGGGGTCCTGACCGTAGCCATCCTGCTGGGGTGGGACATGGCGATGCGGTATTTCTATCCGGCCGCCAATGCGCCCAAGCCGGCGGCAACTGCGGCAGCCCCTGCCGCAACGCCTAGCGATGCGCCCAAGCGCACCCGCGAAGGTGGCCTGACCAACCCGGCCGACATCGCGCTGGAAGCACAAGACATCAAGACCGTGCTGGCCAGCCCGGCGCGGGTGCGGATCGAGGCTCCGGGCCTGTCCGGTTCGATCAACCTCAGCGGCGGGCTGATCGATGACCTGACCACCAACCGCCACACCGCGACCCTGGACAAGGCCGAAGGTCCGCAGCGGATCTTTTCGCCTGCGGGCACTCCGGCACAACAGTTCGCCCAGTTCGGCTGGACCATGGGTGATGGCGCTCCGGCGATTGCCCTGCCAACCGCGCAGACGGTGTGGACTGCGCCAGCCGGTGCCAAGCTGACCCCGCAGACCCCAGTCACGCTCAGCTGGAACAACGGCGGCGGGCAAAGCTTCACCCTGACCTATGCGATCGATGCCGACTACATGCTGACCGTTACCCAGGGCGTCAGCAATACCGGCGGCGTCCCGATCGCAGTCAAGCCGGTGGCACAGCTCAACCGCACCGACAAGACGGCTGCGCTCGACAGCTTCAACGTCCACGCCGGGCCCTTTGGCGCGTTCGACCAAACTGTTTCCTTTGGCCCGGACTATGAGGAACTGGCAGAAGCGGGCACCCTGTCTGGTGAAGGCCAGCCCAACTGGATCGGCTTCACCGACATTTACTGGATGAGCACGCTGATCCCGGAGAAAGCCGGTGCAACTAGCGACTTCCGCAGCCTCGGCAAAGGCATCTACCTGGCGAACCTGTTCTATCCGCAGGTCGCAGTAGCGCCTGGTCAGCAGACCACCCGCGTGACCAAGCTGTTTGCCGGGGCCAAGGAAACCGAAGTGCTCGACCGTTATGAAGCAGACGGTATTCCCAATTTCGGTCTGGCGATCGACTGGGGCTGGTTCCGCTGGTTCGAAAAGCCGATCTTCTGGCTGCTGAAAAGCCTCTTCAATACAGTGGGCAACTTTGGCGTGGCGATCATGCTGCTGACGCTAATCGTCAAGGGAATCATGTTCCCGATTTCGCAGAAGCAGTTCGCCAGCATGGCGGCGATGAAAGCGATCCAGCCGAAGATGAAGGCGCTGCAGGAGCGCTATAAGGACGACAAACCCAAGCAGCAGCAGGAAATCATGGCGTTGTACAAGAAGGAAGGCGTCAACCCGCTGGCGGGCTGTCTCCCGATCTTCCTGCAGATCCCGGTGTTCTTCGCGCTGTACAAGACGCTGATCGTTTCGGTCGAAATGCGCCACCAGCCGTTCGTGCTGTGGATCAAGGACCTTTCCGCGCCCGATCCGCTGCACTTCCTCAACCTGTTCGGTCTGCTTCCCTTCGACGTGCCAGCGTTCCTGGGCATCGGCGTTCTCGCGCTGCTACTGGGCATCACCATGTGGCTGCAGTTCAAGCTGAACCCAGCGCAGATGGACCCGGTGCAACAGCAGGTCTTCGCGATTATGCCGTGGATGATGATGTTCGTCATGGCGCCCTTCGCAGCGGGCCTGCTGATCTACTGGATCACCAACAACCTGCTGACCATAGCGCAGCAAGCCTACCTTTACTCCAAGCACCCGCAACTAAGGGAACAGGCGCAAAAGGAAGAGGCAGACCTCAAGCGGGCCAAGGCTAGCGGAAAGTAAGCCAGTGTCTGACCCGGTCGATCTGAAAGAAGAGGCGCGGCGGCTGTTCGCAGGGCGGGTTGAGTTTCTGCTCAGCGCCCCCTCGCTCAAATTCCTCCCCGATCCGGGGGCGCCGGAGATTGCCTTTGCCGGGCGCTCCAACGTCGGCAAAAGTTCCCTGCTCAATGCCCTGACCGGGCGCAAATCGATTGCCCGCACTTCGGTCACTCCGGGACGCACGCAGGAATTGAACTATTTCGAGGTCGGCAGCCCGACGCGGCTGCGCCTGGTCGACATGCCCGGCTACGGCTTTGCCAAGGCGCCGCTCAAGGTCGTCGACGCGTGGAAGCGCCTGGTCCGTGATTACCTGCGCGGCCGGGTTGAACTGAAACGCACCCTGGTGCTGATCGACAGCCGCCACGGCGTGAAAGATGTCGACCGCGACATGATGAAGATGCTCGACGAAGCCGCAGTGGGTTACCGGCTGGTTCTGACCAAGGCAGACAAGATCAAAGCGAGCGAACTGGAGGCGGTCGTGGCCGCCACCCAGGTCGAAGCGCGCAAGCATCCTGCGGCCTATCCAGTAGTTCACGTCACCAGCTCGGAAAAAGGCATGGGGATCGAGGAACTGCGCGCCGCCGTGCTGGAAGACGCCTCGGTTCGGTAAGCCATCGTCCCGGACTTGATCCGGGACCGCTGGCCGCTTTACCGAAACCTTGCACTCATAATGCCTGCGGTCCCCGGTCGAGCCGGGGACGACGGTTTCGCCTACTTGGCGAACAATTGCCCCAGGTCGGCAAAGGCCTTCATCTCGATCGCATTGCCGGATGGATCGCGGAAGAACATCGTCGCCTGCTCGCCGACCTGCCCCTTGAAGCGGACATAGGGTTCGATCTCGAACTTGACCCCTGCCGCCTTGAGCCGCTCTGCCAGCGCTTCCCAGTCCGCCAGTTCCAGCACGATGCCAAAATGCGGCACCGGCACGCCGTGGCCATCGACCGGGTTGCTGCCGGAATCGTCAGCCCTGCGCCCGGTGCAATGAGCGACGATTTGATGGCCATAGAAATCGAAGTCGATCCACTGATCCGATGAACGCCCTTCCGGGCAGCCGATCACCCCGCCCCAGAAAGCGCGGGCTTCGTCCAGGTCATGGACCGGAAAGGCGAGATGAAACGGGCGCAGGCTCATAATGTTGCCAATACCGCGTCAACCTCGACAGAGCAAAGCCGAACGATTAGCCTTCCCCTATGAAGCTGATCATCGGCAACAAGAACTATTCCAGCTGGTCGCTGCGCGGCTGGCTAGCGGCCAAGCAATCCGGCCTTCCCTTCGAGGAGATCACCGTCCCGCTTTACGGTGAGGATTGGGATTCCCGCAAGAAACACACCGAGGGGATCCAGCCCAGTTCGGGCAAGGTGCCGGTACTGTGGGACGGCGACGCCGTGGTCTGGGACAGTCTGGCGATCATCGAATACCTGGCCGACAAGGTCGGACGGGATCGGTTCTGGCCCAAGCCCGACGATGCCCGCGCCTTTGCCCGTTCGATGGTCGCGGAAATGCATTCGGGCTATCAGGCCCTGCGCAGCGAATGCCCGATGAATGTTCGGCTTGAGGTCGAGGACTTCGCCCTCAGCGACGAAGCCCGCGCCGACGTGGTGCGCATCCTGACCCTGTGGGCCGAGGCCCGCGCCCGGTTCGGCAAGGGTGGACCTTACCTGTTCGGCACCTTCTGCGCGGCGGACATCTTCTATGCTCCGATCGTCAGCCGGTTCCTCACCTATGGCATCGCCGTCCCGGGTTTCGCGATTGCCTATATGGAAGCGATCTGGGCCCACGAATGGATGCAGGCCTGGATCGACGCTGCAGAGGACGAGGAATGGGTGATCGAGCAGTTCGATACCGGTGCCAAGCGGAACCGGGGCTGAGCGTGCGCCGCTTGCAGGGCAGCGCCATTGGCCATATGCGCGGCCCACGATGACCAGCACCGTACTGAAACTCGCCCAGGACCTGATGGCCTGCCCCAGCGTCACCCCGGCCAGCGGCGCGGTGTTCGACTGTCTGGAGGCGCAGCTGAAGCCATTGGGGTTCGCGGTGCACCGCGCCCTTTCCGGAGAGGCTCCGCACGGTCCGGTCGAAAACCTGTTCGCGATCCGCAAGGGACCGGAGGGGTCCCGGCACCTCGCTTTTGCCGGACACCTCGACGTCGTGCCGCCGGGCGAAGGCTGGGTTAGCGGCGCGTTCGAACCCGAAGTGCGCGGCGATCTCCTCTACGGGCGCGGCGCGGTCGACATGAAGGGCGCGATTGCCGCGATGGTCGCCGCTGCTGCCGCAGTGCCGCAGGACGCGGGCACGATCAGTTTCATCATCACCGGGGACGAGGAAGGCCCAGCGGTTTACGGCACCCGCGCGCTAATCGATCACATGCGCAGCGTGGGCCTGATCCCTGACCTGTGCCTGGTCGGCGAACCGACCAGCGTCAACCGACTGGGCGACATGATGAAGATCGGGCGGCGCGGCTCGGTGAACATCTGGCTGGAAGTCGAAGGCAAGGAAGGCCACGTCGCTTACCCACACCTGGCCGACAATCCGATCACCCGTCTGGTCGCCATGCTGAGCGAGCTCAAGGCGATCAAGCTGGACGACGGCAACGACTGGTTTCAGCCGAGCAACCTGGAAGTGACCGACCTGGCTGTCGGCAATCCCGCAACCAATGTCATCCCGGCCAAGGCCCAGGCTCGCATCTCGATCCGCTTCAACGATATGCACACCGGACGGGGTCTGACCGACCGCGTCCGCGCCATTGCCGAAAAGCATGGCGGGACCGCACGCGAAATGATCTCGGGCGAAGCCTTCCTGACCCCGCCCGGCGAGTTTTCGGCCATGATCGCAACGGCGGTCGAAGCCGAAACCGGCCTTTCGCCTGAGGCCAGCACGACCGGCGGAACCAGCGACGCGCGGTTCCTGCGCGCGCTGTGCCCGGTGATCGAATTCGGTCTGTGCAATGCGACGATGCACAAGCGCGACGAAGCCGTGGCCGTGGCGGACCTTGAAACGCTGGCGCGGATTTACGCGCGCGTCGCCCGGGCGGCATTGGCGCGCTGATTGCGCACCGCGCGGCAGCCTGATAGTCACAATCGCAACAATCTAGCTAACTGGGGGACGCACCATGGACCGGCGCCTGACAATCTACATTCTGATCGGCATGGTGCTGGGCGTTGCCGTGGGGCAAGCGCTGCATCTCTCGCTCGACCCAGCAGTGATCAAGGAAAGCATCGCGCCGTGGCTCAAGCTGCTGTCCGACATCTTCCTCAACCTGATCAAGCTGCTGGTTGCACCGCTGGTCCTGTCCACCATCGTTGTCGGGATTGCTCATATGGGCGATTCCACGGCGCTTGGGCGGATCGGCTTTCGCGCTGTGGCCTGGTTCATCACCGCCAGCCTGATCTCGATCGGGCTGGGCCTGGTTATGGTCAACCTGTTCCAGCCCGGTGTTGGCGCTCCCATTCCCGATGCTGCAGCCGCAGCGAAAGCAGTGGGTGAGGTCAAGCACCTCTCCGCGCCGGAGTTCATCCTCTCGATCTTCCCGAAGAACGCCTTCGAGGCAATGGCGACCAACAATATCCTGCAGATCCTGGTCTTCTCGATCTTTGCCGGTGTTGCCTTGTCCGCGATCGGCGAAAAGGGTTCGGCCCTGGTCCGCGGCGCGGATGCGCTGGCCGAAATGATGCTGCAGATCACCGGCTACGTCATGCGCTATGCCCCTATCGCGGTGTTTGGCGCTCTGGCCAATGTCGTCGCGGCAAGCGGGCTGGAGATTCTCAAGACCTACCTTGAGCTATTGTTCGAGTTCTACCTCAGCCTGATCCTCCTCTGGGCGATCCTGCTGACCATCGGCGCGGTCTTCCTGCGCCAGCGGATCTGGACCCTGATCCGCTATATCCGCCAACCGCTGATGATCGCCTTTTCAACGGCCAGCAGCGAAGCCGCCCTGCCCAAGATGTTCGAACAGCTGGACCGGTTCGGCGTGCCGCGCCGCATTTCGGGCCTCATGCTGCCGCTGGGCTACAGCTTCAATCTCGACGGCTCGATGATGTACATGAGCTTTGCGACGATCTTCATCGCCCAGGCTTACGGCATCGACCTGTCGATCGGCACCCAGGTCATGATCCTGCTGACCCTGATGATCAGTTCAAAGGGCATTGCCGCCGTGCCCCGCGCCAGCCTGGTGGTGATCACCGGCACCCTGGCGATGTTCGGCCTGCCGGTCGAAGGCGTGGCGATCATCCTGGCGATCGACCAGTTCCTCGACATGGGCCGCACCGCGACCAACGTGGTGGGCAACGCGGTGGCGACGTCGGTCATCACCAAGTGGGAAGGCATGCTGGAAGTCGAAGAGCCCGAATTCGTCGAGCATCCGCATGCCCCGGCCCACACCGTGGCCTCGGGCCGCGCCGGACTGGAACTGGACGAATCGAACTTCGAGGACGAGACGAAAAAGGGCTGAGCGCCTACTTCCTTTTCGGCTCCAGTACCTTGGGTTTGAAAGCGCACAGGTCGACCACCGGACAGCGCCAGCATTCCGGCGTGCGCGCCTTGCAGATGTAGCGGCCGTGCAGGATCAGCCAGTGATGCGCACCGACGCGGAACGGGGCAGGGACCTTCTTTTCCAGCCCCTTCTCCACCGCCAAGGGGGTTTTGCCCTTGGCCAGCCCAGTGCGGTTGGCGACACGAAAGATGTGGGTGTCGACCGCAAAAGTCTCGGCCCCGAAGGCGCAGTTCATCACCACGTTGGCGGTCTTGCGCCCCACGCCCGGCAGGCTGGTCAGCACGTCGCGATCGGCCGGAACTTCGCCAGCGAAATCGCGGACCAGGATTTCCGACAATGCGATGACGTTCTTCGCCTTGGAATTGAACAGGCCGATGGTCTTGATGTGCTGCTTCAGCCCCTCCTCGCCCAGCGCGACCATCTGCGCCGGGGTCTTCACCGTCTTGAACAGTTCGCGGGTCGCATTGTTGACGCCGACGTCGGTTGACTGGGCAGAGAGAACCACCGCGACCAGCAGCTGATAGGTATTGCCGAATTCCAGCTCGGTCTCGGGCGAAGGATTGTCCTCGGCGAGGCGGCGGAAGAATTCGAAGATGTCGGCCTGCTTCAAAGCCCCAGCACCTCGGGCATGGTATAGCGCCCGGCGGGCCGGCCCAGCAGCCACTGCGCCGCGCGGATCGCGCCCTTGGCAAAGATGCGGCGGTTTTCGGCGAGGTGCGACAGGGCTATCCGCTCGTCA
Source organism: Alphaproteobacteria bacterium (assembly GCA_046566485.1). GTDB lineage: Bacteria > Pseudomonadota > Alphaproteobacteria > Sphingomonadales > Sphingomonadaceae > Novosphingobium. The sequence goes on from JBKHWO010000018.1 coordinate 7,550, forward strand.
TCGGCAAGGAAATGGACCGTGTGATCCCCGGCCACGCTGCCGCCGCGCAAGGACGCAAAACCGATGTCACCTGCCTTGCGCGCGCCGGTGATTCCGTCCCTGCCCCGCGCGGAATGACTGGCCAGATCGACCCCGCGACCGGCAGCGGCCGCTTCGCCCAGCAGCAGCGCCGTGCCGGACGGCGCGTCGACCTTCATCCGGTGATGCGTCTCGACCACTTCGATGTCCCAATCGTCGCCCAGGCGGCTCGCGGCTTCGCGCACGAGGTGCGCCAGTAGCGTCACGCCCAGCGACGTATTCCCGGTCTGCAGCACGGCAATCCGCTCTGCCGCATTGTCACACAGCCAGTGGTGGCGCTCTTCCAGGCCAGTCGTGCCGACCACGATCGGCACCCCCGCCTCCATCGAGGCATCGAGATTGCCTTCCAGCGCAGCCGGCGCGGAAAAATCGACCAGCACGTCGCTGCTGCGGGCCAGGGCCAGAACGTCATCGCCCTTATCCACCCCGCCGGCATGGACTTCGCCCGCCGCGTCGATGGCGTCGACCAAAGCCTGCCCCATGCGCCCAGCGCTGCCGATGATCCCGATCCTTGCCATGTCCCACCCCTTGATCGTCACCCTGAACTTGTTTCAGGGTCCATGGTGCCGCAAATCCAGACCTGTCCTTGGGGCACAATGGATGCTGAAACAAGTTCAGCATGACGCGGCTGGAGACAGGAATGCAGCAAATCCGCAACATCGTGATCCTGACCGGGGCCGGAATCTCTGCCGAAAGCGGCATCGACACCTTCCGCGGCGGCGGCGGGCTGTGGGAACAGCACCGGGTCGAGGATGTCGCCACGCCTGAGGCCTTTGCCCGCGATCCCGATCTGGTCCTGCGCTTCTATGACATGCGCCGCGCCGCGATTCAGGAAAAGCAGCCCAATGCCGCCCACGTGGCCCTTGCCCGGCTGGAGGCGGAATGGTCGGGAAACCTGCTGCTGGTGACCCAGAACGTCGATGATCTGCACGAACGTGGCGGATCGCGGCGGGTGCTGCACATGCATGGCGAGCATCTCAACGCGTGGTGCACCTCGTGCGACATCCGCAGCCCCTGGACCGGTCCGCTGATAGACCGCCCCGCCTGCCCGGCCTGCGCCGCCCCGACCTTGCGCCCCGATGTGGTGTGGTTCGGCGAAATGCCCTACCGCATGGGCGAGATCTACGCGGCCCTGCGCGAGGCGGACCTGTTCGTGTCCATCGGCACTTCGGGTGCGGTCTATCCGGCGGCGGGCTTCGTCCAGAACGCCCGGGAACTGGGCGCGCAGACCCTGGAGCTCAATCTCGAGCGCAGCCAGGGTTCACACTGGTTCCACGAATCGCGGCTTGGTGCGGCGACGCAAGTGGTCCCCGCCTGGGTGGACGGGATGCTAGGCGGCGCCTGAGCACCCCCCGCAGTCCGGATCCTTGGCGATCTTCATCGTCCGCAGGCTGGGCACCAGCCCTTCGAACAGGTGCAACTTGCCCCATTGCGGATCGCCCAGTTCGGTCTTGCCGTTCAGGATTACCCGGATCGCCTGCATCGCGGCAAAGGCGCCGATCATGCCGACCATGGCGCCCAGCACGCCATCGGCGGCGCAGGTATCGCAATCCTCGGCATCGAAGGCATCGCCCACGAAACAGCGATAGCATGACTGCCCTTCCAGATGGCCGGCAAAGTTCGCGACCTGGCCCTGGAACCGGCCCACGGCGGCGCTGGTCAACGGAATGCCCAGACGCACGCAGGCATCAGACACCGCGAGACGGGTGGCGAAGTTGTCGCAGCCGTCCAGCACCAGGTCAGCGCCGGACAGGATCGCTTCGGCATTGGCAGCAGTGATCCGGGTCTGATGCACCGTGCAGCGCAAGGCGGAATCGAACCGGGTGGTCCATTCCGCCGCCGCCACGGCTTTCGGTTTGCCGACATCGCCCTCGGCAAAGATCGTCTGGCGTTGCAGATTCGAAACATCGACCACATCATCATCGACCAGCGTCAAGCGGCCCACGCCCGCTCCGGCGAGATACTGCAAGGCCGGGCTCCCGATACCCCCGCAGCCAATCAGCACCACGTGCGCCCGGTCCAGCGCGACCTGCCCTGCCCCGCCCACTTCGGGCAGGACGATGTGGCGGGCGAAACGGTCCAGTCGGTCAGGGGAAAGCGCCATGTCATGCGCTTTAGGCGAAATACGCCGCGCCGCAAATGAAGTGTCTTGCCGTGGCCCAGCCAATGCGGCACTTAATCGGTCAATTAACAAAAATGGGAAGAGCGATGCATTACGCACAATTGCGCCAGGTGCGCGAGGAATTGACCGGCCCGGGCGGACCGTTCGAAATCGTCGAGATCGAATCGCTCGGGCGCAAGGTGCGCGCCTTCAAGAACGCCCCGCCTTCGGTGCGTGAATTCTGGCTTTCCACCGCTGCATGGGGTGACCGCCCCTATCTGGTCTATGAAGACGACGTCCTGACCTATGCCCAGGCCCATGCCCATGCCGCAGCGATTGCCAACTGGCTGTGGGATCGCGGGGTGCGCCCCGGCGACCGGATCGCGGTTGCGATGCGCAACTACCCCGAATGGATGGTGATCTATTGGGCCTGCACCGCGATCGGCGTGACCGTCGCCGGGCTCAACGCATGGTGGACCGCCGAAGAGCTCGACTATGCGCTGAAGGACGCACAGCCCAAGGTGATCTTCGTCGACAAGGAGCGCCTCGCCCGGCTGCGCGAATGCGAATATGCGGGTGACATGGCCGTGGTCGGGGTGCGGCTGGAAGACTATCCCGCCGATGTGACCCCCTATGCCGATGTCATCGCGCGCGGCGGCGCCATGCCCGAGGTCACGGTCGATCCCGATTCGGACGCCTGCATCTTCTACACCAGCGGCACCACCGGCTTTCCCAAGGGCGCGCAGCTGACCCACCGCGGCTGCATCGCCAATCTGATGAACATGCTCTATTCGACCACCGCGCAGGCTCTGGCGGTCGAACGCGCCACGGGCGAGGCTCCTCCGGCCGATCCGCCGCCGCCGGTCACCCTGCTGACCACGCCGCTGTTCCACGTCACCGCCAACAACTGCGGCGCCTACCTGACCAGCGCGGCAGGCGGGACCATCGTGCTCATGTACAAGTGGGAGGCGGGCGAGGCGCTGAAGCTGGTCGAAAAGCACAGGATCACCGGGATCAGCGGCGTCCCGGTGATGAGCCGCGAACTGATCAACCACCCTGACTTTGCCAGGACCGATACCTCGACCCTCACCGGCCTTTCCGGCGGCGGCGCGCAGGTTCCGCCTGATCTGGTGCTGAAGATCGACGAGGCAGTGAAGACCGCCCGCCCGACCACCGGCTATGGCATGACCGAGACCTGCGGGATCATTACCTCGGTATCGGGCGACTTCTTCGTCGACCGTCCGGACAGCGCCGGTCCGGCCATGCCCAGCTTTGAAGTGAAGGTTGTCGACGACGACGGCAACGAACTTCCGCTGGGCGAGGCGGGCGAGCTGTGGGTCAAGGGCACCCCGGTCATCAAGGGCTACATCAACCGGCCCGATGCCACCGCCCAGACCATCACCGACGGCTGGCTCCACACCGGCGACGTCGCCCGGATCGACGAAGACGGCTTCATCTATATCGTCGACCGCAAGAAGGACCTGGTGATCCGCGGTGGCGAGAACGTCTCGTGCACCGAGGTCGAGGCCTGCGTCTACCGCGTGCCCGGCGTTGCCGAATGCTGCGTCTTCGGCGTGCCTGACCAGCGCCTGGGCGAGGAAATCGGCGTGGCCGTGGTGATGAAGCCCGGCGAAAGCGCCACCGCGCAAGACGTCATTGCCCACTGCACCGCACACATGAGCAAGCACAAGGTGCCGCGCTATGTCTGGTTCATGGACCAGCCGCTGCCGCGCAATGCCAGCGGCAAGTTCCTCCGCCGCGAACTGCGCGACGAGTTGAGCAAGCAAGTGGTGGAGGCCTGAACCATGGGCGATCTGGACGGACGCATCGCCCTTGTCACTGGAGCCGCCAAGGGCCTCGGTGCGGCAACGGCCCGGGCCCTGGCTGCTGCCGGAGCCAAGGTCGCCGTCACTGACCTGACCGCGCCGGAAGACCTTGCTGCGGAGATCGGCGGCATTGCCCGCAGCCTTGATGTCACGAGCGAAGATCAGTGGGCGGCGACCATGGACTGGGTCCGCAGCGAGCTCGGCGGGCTCGACATTTTGGTCAACAATGCCGGGCTATGGCTTTTCAAGCCGATCCTTGAGACCACACTGGACGACTGGCGCAGGCTTCACGCGGTGAACTGCGAAGGCGTGTTCCTGGGCACCCGCGCGGCGATTCCGCTGCTGGCCGAGCGGGCCCACCTGTGGCGCGGCGGCACCTCTATCGTGAACCTGTCCTCGGTGGCGGGCATCGAAGGGGCGGCAGGCGGCACCTGCTACAACAGCACCAAAGGTGCGGTTCGCCTCTTCACCAAGGGCTGCGCCAAGGAACTGGCCGCCGCACGCATACGGGTCAATTCGGTCCATCCGGCGGTGATCGACACCGACATGGGGCGCAAGCTGATCGATGATTTCGCTGTGGCGCAAGGCGCGGGCAACAACGAGACGCTGGCCAATGTCTCGGCCATGCATCCGCTCGGCCATCTCGGTGAGCCGCAGAACGTCGCCGATGCCGTGGTCTTCCTGTCCGGCGATCGCGCCGCTTTCTGCACCGGCAGCGAACTGGTGGTGGACGGCGGGCTCAGCGCTTAGTCCGCCTGTGGACGGCACTGTGGAACAGCAGTGGACGGACAGAAGATAAGCTGAGGAGAAGTCCTCCCTGTTGGCGCAGCCAATGGGGAGGGGGACCGCGCCAAAGGCGTGGTGGAGGGGCTGATGCCTAGCCCAATGCCCCTCCGTCAGCCCTACGGGCTGCCACCTCCCCTTCCGCTACGCGGACAGGGAGGAATTACGGTTCAGCTTTCCAGCTGACGCAGCAGGCTGCGCACGTCGCCATCCATGTCGGCATCGCGGGTGCGCAGGTCTTCGATCAAGCGCACCGCATGGATCACGGTGGAATGGTCGCGCCCGCCGAACTTGCGGCCGATTTCGGGATAGGAGCGCGGGGTCAGCACCTTGGCGAGGTACATCGCAACCTGCCGCGGACGAACCACGGCACGGGCGCGTCGCTTGCTGGCCATCTCGGTCCGGTCGACCCGGTAGAACTGGCAGACGGTGCGCTGAATCTCGTCGATCGTGATCCGGCGGCGGTTGGCCGAAAGGATGTCGGTCAGCTGCTCTTCGGCCAGCTGCAGCGACACGGCCTGGCCGGTCAACTGGGCATAGGCGATCAGCTTGTTGAGGCCGCCGACCAGTTCGCGGACATTGCGGTTGATCGTGCGGGCCAGAAACTCGACCACGTCGGCAGGGACATGGGTCGGGCTGAAACGCTGCAGCCGATGCTCCAGGATCGCGCGGCGCAGCTCGATGTCGGCGGGCTGGATGTCAGCGACCAAGCCCATCGACAGGCGCGAGAGCAGGCGCTGTTCGACCCCGTCGAGCGCCTGGGGCGCACGGTCGGCGGCAAAGACCAGCCGCTTGCCTTCGGCCAGCAGGGCATCGATCGTGTAGAGCAGCTCTTCCTGAGCGCTCGCCTTGCCGATGATGAACTGTATGTCGTCGACCAGCAGCAGATCGAAGCCGCGCAGGCGGGCCTTGAACTCGATGGTCTGGTTCTGGCGCAGCGCCTAGACGAATTCAACCATGAAGCGCTCGGCGGAACAGTAGAAGATCCGTGCCCGCGGATGGGCCGCCAGATAGGCATGGCCGATCGCGTGAAGCAGGTGGGTCTTGCCCTGTCCGGTTGCCGCCTTGAGATAGAGCGGAGCAAACTGCGGCGTTTCCACTGCTGCCATGCGCTGTGCAGCGTTGCTGGCCAGCACGTTGGCCGCACCGGAAACGAACGTGGCAAAGGTCAGCGATGGATCGAGTCCGATCGAACCCTGGCCCAGCGAGCCAAGCTCGGCCGCGCCCATGCCCAAGGCATCGCCCGGCTGAGGGAGCGGCGCCTCGCGGCGAGCCCCATCGTTGCCACCAAAGCGCAGCCCCTGCGGCGCACGCCGATTCGGGGCAACCGAGATGCGAACGGTGCGGATGTCCGGACGCGCGATCTTCCAGGCCAGCGAAAGCCGGTCGGCGAATCGATCGGCAACCCAGTTGGCGCTGAATTCGGTCGGCAGGAACAGGTCCAAGGTGCCGGTGGCCTTGCAAAAGGTCCCGAGCTGGATCGGCTTGATCCACTGGCTGTGCAATTGCTGTCCCAGATCCTTGCGCAGGCCCTGGCTGATGTCAGCCCAGTCCGCCGCCAGGTCCAGGGCCTCCTGTTCCTCGCGCATGCGCTCGTCATCTGTGTTTGAAGCAGCGGAAGCCTTACCCTGCGCTCCGCCCATACCCATTCCGGTCACTCTGTTCACGCCCCCGTGCGAAACACCACCCACCAGCGCACGAAAGCCGCACGCCACCCAACATCAGCCGCCCGTTGCCGATGCACGAATTCTCTATTTTTGATGATGCCCCGATGGACGATTGGACCGCCGGGACATTTGCGTTTTATGGACGGTTCAGCGGCGAGAGCAAGGCGCTCGTGGTAAAAAAACTGAAATAAACCGCCTTGACTCCAATCGACCCAAGGGAATCTCCGGATCAGAGGTCAAATCCTTGAAAAACAGCGCGTTGTTGCAGGCAGCAATCGCGAATCGCCGGAATCGTTTGATTAATGCAGCGCAGCATTTCGGGTGCACTGCACAAGCAAAAGGGCCCGCCGGATCACCGTGGGCCCTTAACCTTGTTTCGTTCTGTTTTCGTCCCGCGAATCACGCGGAACGCGAATCAGAGCGAAGCGACGCGCTTGGTCAGGCGCGACAGCTTGCGCGCTGCCGTGTTCTTGTGCAGCACGCCGCGCGCAACGCCGCGTGCCAGTTCCGGCTGCGCAGCCTTCAAAGCTTCTGCAGCAGCAGCCTTGTCGCCGCCGTCCAGCGCGCTTTCGACCTTCTTTACGAAGGTGCGGATGCGGCTCATGCGGTTGCCGTTGATTTCGGCCCGGCGTTCATTGCGACGGATGCGCTTCTTGGCTTGCGGCGTATTGGCCATGTTCGTCCTTAAGAATCTCGTACAAAACGGGGCGCCGATGTGGAATCGGCCCCGCGGGAAGCGCGGCCCTTAACCCTGCCCCCCCGAATCGTCAAGCATTCCTCTCATTTTTGGCACTTGCCGCAGTACCAGGTGCTGCGCCCACCCTGGACGATGCGCCTGATCGGCGCACCGCAGCGGACACAGGGCTGCCCTTCGCGGTCGTATACGTCGAACCGTTTGGAGAAATAGCCCAGTTCGCCGTCCGGCTGCGCATAATCGCGCAAGGTCGATCCCCCGGCCTCGATCGCTTCAGCCAGGACCGCCATGATCTCGGGAACGAGCCGCGCCAGCGCCGGGCCAGACACCTTCCCTGCTTCCCTCAACGGCGAAATCCCGGCCCGGAACAGGGCCTCGCAGACATAGATGTTGCCCAGTCCGGCGACGATTCGCTGATCGAGCAGCATCAGCTTGATTGCGGCGCTGCGACCGCTCAGCGCCTGCTTCAGATAGGGCGGGGTCAATTCGCTGCCCAGCGGCTCCGGCCCCAGCGCAGCGAAGGACGGCCACAGCTCCAGCCGGTCGGTTTGGACCAGGTCGACCGAGCCGAACCGGCGCGGATCGCACAGGGCGAGTAAGTGGCTGCTTCCGGTTTCCAGCACCAGGTGGTCATGCTTGCCAAGTTCGTCCGGATCGATTCGCCACCGGCCAGACATGCCAAGGTGGAACACCATGGTCTGGCCACGGTCGGTGTGGATCAGGCCATATTTGGCCCGCCGCCCAAGACCCGTGACCGTAGCTCCAGTGAGGATTTGGACCAGATCGTGTGGAAACGGGCGGCGCAGATCGGCCCGCCGGGTTTCAACGCGCACCAGCCGTTCGCCGTCGAGATAGCGGGCCAGACCGCGCACGGTCGTTTCAACTTCAGGCAACTCAGGCATGGCTTGCTGGTTAGGCACTCCATGCGCCCCCGACAATCGGTTTATGCCCGTTTTGACCTGCCATGCAGGCACGCTTTCGCTGGCACCGCGCCCGCCTTGCCGCTAAGGCGCGGGCCATGAGCGAAAAGGTATCCTTCGGTTACGAAGAGGTCTCTCCCGAGGAGAAGACCGAGAAGGTCGGCGCGGTATTCTCGTCCGTGGCGCGCAAATACGACGTGATGAACGACGCCATGTCGGCAGGCATGCACCGCCTGTGGAAGGACAAGTTCGTCCGCCGGGTCAAACCGCAGCCGGGCGAGCAGATCCTCGACATGGCTGGCGGAACCGGCGACATCGCTTTCCGGATGGCGGCCAAGGGCGCGACGATCACCGTCTCGGACATCAACCAGGACATGCTCGATGTCGGGATCGAGCGCGCGCTCGAACGCGGCCTCGATACGCTGGTTTGGTCGCGTCAGAATGCCGAAGTGCTGACTTTCCCGGACCGGTTCTTCGATGGCTACACCATTGCTTTTGGCATCCGCAACGTCACCCACATCGACAAGGCGCTGGCCGAAGCCTACCGCGTGCTCAAGCACGGCGGACGGTTCTTCTGCCTCGAATTCTCAACCACCGAATGGCCCGGCTTCAAGGAAGTCTATGACGCCTATTCACACCATCTGGTGCCGAAGATCGGCTCTGCCATTGCCGGCGACGCGGAAAGCTATCGCTATCTGATCGAATCGATCCGCCGCTTTCCGCCCATGCCGGAATTCGAAGCGATGATTCGCACCGCAGGGTTCGTCAACACCCGGGTTGAACCGATTCTGGGCGGACTGGTCGCCATCCATTCAGGGTGGAAGATCTGACGTGACCCGCCCCGCCACGCATATCCTGCGTCTGCTGCGCTGGGGCCGGACCTTGGCCCGCCACGGCGCGCTGCGCGGGATCGAGCAGGACCCCAATACCCCGGCGCAGGTCCAGCGGCTGTGCCGCATTGCCCGGTTCGGCACCTTCCCGCCGCGCCAGCCGGACTATGCCGGTGCCTTTCAGGCCATCGGCCCAGCAGCGATCAAGCTGGGCCAGACGCTCGCCACGCGGCCCGACATCGTAGGCGAGGAAGCCGCGCAGAACCTGCTCAGCCTGCAGGACAGCCTGCCTCCCGTGCCCTTCGCCGCGATCCGGCGCGAGATCGAATCGAGTTTCGGCAAGCCGCTCGAGGCCTTGTTCACCTCGATCGAGGAGGAGCCGGTGGGGGCGGCCTCGATCGCCCAGGTGCACCGCGCGGTGACCACCGATGGCCGCACCGTCGCGGTCAAGGTGCTGCGCCCCGGCATTCGTGAGAAGTTTGCCGAGGACATCCAGACCTACGAATGGGCGGCGGCCCACCTCGAAGCCTTGGGCGGCGAAGCGGCGCGCCTGCGCCCGCGTCTGGTCATCGCCAATTTCAAGCGCTGGACCCTGCGCGAACTCGACCTGCGCCGCGAAGCCGCCTCGGCTTCGGAACTGGCCGAACGCATGGCCTCGACCGAAGGCTACCGCGTCCCCGGGGTCGATTGGGACCGCACCAATGGCCGGGTGATGACCATCGATTGGATCGACGGGATCAAGATCAGCGAAACCGATGCCCTGCGCGCCGCTGGGCACGACCTGCCGGCGCTGGGCGAGCATCTTGTCCTGACCTTCCTGCGCCAGGCGATCAGCCTGGGCTATTTTCATGCCGACATGCACCAGGGCAACCTGTTCGTGCAGCCCGACGGCACGATTGCCGCAATCGACTTTGGCATCATGGGCCGGATCGACCGCCGGGCCCGGCTGTGGCTCGCCGAAATCCTCTATGGCCTGACCACAGGGAATTACCGGCGCGTCGCGGAAATCCATTTCGAAGCGCAATATGTGCCGAGCTATCACTCGGTCGACGAATTCGCGACCGCGCTGCGCGCCGTGGGCGAACCGACCCGGGGCCGCCCGGTCAGCGAATTGTCGGTCGGGCAGATGCTCGACAGCCTGTTCGCGATCACCCGCGAATTCGACATGCAGACCCAGCCGCACCTGCTGCTGCTGCAAAAGACCATGGTCATGGTCGAAGGACTAGCGACCCAGCTCAATCCGCAGATCAACATGTGGGACGTGGCCGCGCCCTATGTCCGCGAATGGATTCGCGACGAGCTGGGACCAGAGGCGGCGATTGCCGACCGGCTGCGCAAGGACGCCGAAACCCTGCTGCGCCTGCCCGACCTGGTCCGCCGCATCGAGGAAAAGTTCCCACCCAAGGGCGGCGCACCCGAAGCGCCTCCGCTTCCCGAGGTGGAACTGGTGTGGGAGCGCAAGGGCGAAGGCCGCAGCTGGCTCGGCTATGTCGCGGCAGCACTGGGCGGCGCCGGTCTGGTCTGGCTGGGCATGGCAATGGGCATGATCGCGCTCTGACATGGAACTCGAAGCCCTGCTGGTCCACTTCTTCGGCAGCGAAGATCCGTCCAGCCTGACCGAAGCGGAATTCGACCGCGCGATTGAAAAACTCAAGATCGCCTTCGGGGTCGAGCGCGAACCGGGCCGCCGTTTCGCGCTGTGGACCTTGCTGCACGCCTTTGACCTCGCCCCGCTTCCGGCGGAGGCTTTCGCCGAAGAGCCGCAATTGAAGGCTGCGGCAGAGGACTATCTTAGCGCTGCCTTCCGCCTCGAACGGTTTGGAGACGACGATGGGTGAACCCGCCGTCCAGTCAGGCCGATGAGCGGCGAGAGTGCGCTTGCCTGGTTGCAGGCCTATGCCCCCGACCTCAAGCTGATCGACCATGCCCGTTCCACCGCGACGGTGGCGGAAGCGGCCGAGGTGCTGGGGGTTGAACCGGGCCGGATCGCCAAGTCACTCGCCATCCGGGTGGGTGAAACGGTCTACCTGCTGCTCGCCCGCGGAGATGCCCGGCTCGACAATGCCCGCTGCAAGGCAGAGCTGGGCGGGCGGCCGCGGATGCTCGACGCGGAAGAGACGCTGGCGGTCACTGGTCACGCGGTGGGCGGGGTCTGTCCGTTCGGCCTGGCTAGCGAGCTAGCGATCCTCGCCGACCGCTCACTGCTGGCCTATCCCACGGTCTTCCCGGCCGCCGGAACCCGGACCAGCTCGGTTGAAGTCGAACCGGCGCGCCTCGCCGAACTGGTCGGCGCACGCTGGGTCGAGGTATGCAAGCTTCCCGAATGAAAAACGCCCCGAACCGCTAGGGTCCAGGGCGTTTTCCCTCTCCAACTGGTTCAATCAGAAGTCGTAGCCCATCCGCAATCCGATGGTGCGCGGCTGGATCGGCACGACATAGGGCCGCTGGCCGCATTGGCCGCACTGCAGGAAGCGCGCGACCTGCCCCCGCTCGTCGAACAGGTTCGACACGAACAGTTCGATATTCACATTGTCCAGATCCAGGCCCAGCGCGGTGTTTACCGTGGTAAAGGCCGGCAGTTCACCGATCGTGGCGGCAGGACCGGCACGGACCTCGCTGGGTGCCGAACCCTGGTGTGCAGCATTCAATTGGGCATAGGCCTTGGTCGTGCCGCTCAGTTCCTTGGTATAACGGGCGGTTCCCGAAATCTTGAACTTGGGGGTGATCGGCAGACGCGTGCCAGCCGGTGACGAAATCGAATTGTCCGCCCCGGTGCAAGCGTAGGTCGGGTCGTCGCGCTCGCACAGGTTCTTGGTCATCTTGGCGTCGGTATAGGCCGCCGCGACCTGCAGACTGAGCGGCCCACGGTTGTAGGCAAGATCGACATCGACACCGCGAATCCGCGCGTCCGGTCCGTTATGGATTTCAGTGAAGCTGTTTGCGCCAAGGAAGCTGAACTGGAACTTCTTCCAGTTCTGCTGATAGACTGCCCCGTTGAGGCGCAGACCCGGAGCCAGCGTTGCCTTCCAGCCCAGTTCGTAATTGTTGAGGTAGTCCGGCTCGTACGGAGCAACGTCGGCGCGGCGGTTGATCCCGCCCGGACGGAAGCCCTTCGACGCCGTGGCATAGACCATGAGCGTGCTGTTGGGCTTGTAAGTCAGGTTGCCGCGCCAGGTGATACCATCGCCCTTGGCCTGGACCGGATCGACCCCGGTGCCGTTCCAGATGCCCAGGTTGGTGCACGGGCTGCCATCGACCGCGGCCGGAGCAAGCTTGACCCCGGCTGTTCCAGCAACCGAGCGCAGCCGCGCTCCGGTGGTGGTGAAACAGCCCGCCACGCCGGTGCGCGACGAACCCGCCGCGTTGTAAGGCGTGGCTGAGTAGTTGCTGCCCGGATTACGGCCAAAGCCGAAGAAGCCGATCAGCGTGTTGTCATACTTGAAGGCACGGACACCTGCGGTTGCGGTCAACTTGTCGGTCAGGTCATAGCTAAGCTCGCCAAAGGCGGCATAGTCACGATCAACGCGGTCCTGCTTGGTCAGCCACAACGTGCCGGTCGACCCGTTGACCGAAACGAGCGGACCAAGGTTCGCCACCTTGTAGTCCTGATAGATCGCGTTCGACTGGCGCTGCCAGAACAGCCCGCCAACCACGCGCAGGCGGTTTTCCGAAGGCGAAGCGATCCGCAGTTCCTGGCTGACCTTCTTGAAGTGGTCGCTGCCGATCACCTTCTGAGTCGGATTGATCGTGTTGCCCAGCGAATCGCTGAAATAGAAGTACCCGGCCAGGCCGCCGTAATCGGCATAAAGCGCGTCATAGGCTTCGGCATAATCGGTGTAGTCGCTCGAACTGGAGGTCTTGCGATCAAGGTAGGCACCGGCATAGGTCAGGTCCCAGCTGCCGATCTTGCCTTCGATGGTCAGCGCAGCCTGGACAAACTTGTCCTTGCGGTATTCGGGGAAGAAGTGCTGCACTTCCAGATCGCCGACCGACGGATCGAACGCGTACATCCCGTTGGACTTGGTGTTCTGGTACATGACTGCCGGAGTCACGGTCCAGCTGTCGTCCAGTTCGATGCCCAGCGCTGCACGGCCGCCATAGCTTTCGGTGGGGTTGTAGTCTTCCTTGACGAAAGCAGCGTTGTTGAAGGTGATACCGCCGGGCTGCGGCAGGAAGCGGCGGGTACCGGGAACGTTGTCGATGTACCCGGCGTCGCGCTGATAGAAGCCGACCACACGCAGCGCCATGTTCTCCGCCACCGGGGTATTGCCAAAGAATTCCAGCTTGCCGCCGAAGTCCCCATGGGCAACCTTGTTCATCTCGGCATCCATGGCACCATAGCTGCCCGACGTATCGGGCTTGTTGGTGATGATGCGGATGGTCCCCGCCTGTGACGATGCGCCATAAAGCGTGCCTTGCGGGCCCGAGAGGCTTTCGATGCGCGCGATGTCATAGATATGGACGTCAAGATTGCCGCCGATCGTGGTGACCGGCTGCTCGTCCAGATAGACGCCGACCGAGGGCAACGAACCGGAGTGGTTGCCGTCGCCGCCCGAAGCAACGCCGCGCATGTAGACGACGTTGACCCCGGGGGTACCGGTACCCTGGAAAGTAACCGAGGGTAGTTGCTGGGCATAGCCGCTGAAGTTCGAAATGTTCAGCTGTTCCAGCTTTTGCGTACCGATCGCCTGGATCGAAATCGGCACGTTCTGCAGACTTTCCGAACGCTTCTGCGCGGTCACGACGATCTCGGTCGGATCGGCTTCGTCCGGCGCGTCCTGCGCCATGGCCGGAGCCGAGATCAAGGCTGTGGTGGTGAGAAGTGCCGCAATTGTGGCGCGACCGGTGACTTTGCGCATGGTGTCCCCCCTGGACTTCAATTCTGTGCCGAACCCTGATTCCAGATCGGCTCCGCGTCAAGCACCCTCTGCAATAAATGTACGCAAGCGCGATCACGCGTGACCGAATTACAACGCGGGCGGCGCTTCCGGGTAGCAATCGATTACGTCGCCCAAGGCCGCGCGGAGCGGTTCGAGATAGTCCGCGAAGGGCTTCCACGCCTCGGTCCCGTCGCGGAAGATCGGCTGCCGGACCTGTTCCGAACTGGGGGTGCGCACGGCGCGCTCGGTCTGGTGGAAAGCCAGGCAGGCCGGTTCGAACGCAACCCCACAGAAATCCAGCAAAGCGCGCACTTCAGCTTCGGTATCGTCAACCATGCGCTCGTAGACCACCCGGTGCACCTTACCCGGCTGAACCCGGTCGAGATGCGCCATCAGGCGCACATAGTCGCGGTAATAGCGGCCCATGTCTTCGAGGCTGTAGCTGAACGCCTGCCCCTTGGCGAAGTGCTGCTTGAAGTTCGAAAAACAGCACCCCAGCGGATGCCGCCGCGCATCGACGATCCTGGCGTTGGGCAGGATCAGCCGGATGTAGGGCACGTAAAGCCAGTTGTTCGGCAGCTTGTCGATGAAGAACGGCCGCGCGGTCTTGCGCTGGATGCGGCTGCGCCGAAGGAATTCCTCACCCTGACGGGCCATTTGTTCGGCAGTCAGGTCCAGCAGGTTGTCGGGAAAGCGCGCGTCCATCCGCGCCAGCGCCGGAATGTCCGGCAATTCGGTGGTCCCCTCGATCAGCGAATGGCTGGCAAGGATCTGTTCGACCAGGGTCGAACCGGCGCGGGGCATGCCCAGAACGAAAATCGGATCGGGCGCATCGCAGCCCTGGCCCGCGCGCTCCGCAAAAAATTCCGGAGTGGCGATGGCAATCAGCTGGTCAACCTGCTGCTCGATCTCTTGGGGATCATAACCGATCTGCTTGCGCCGCAAGGCATTGCCGGAGGCGTAGTGGGCAAAGGAACCCGCAACCTCGCCCCGGTCCTCCAGCGCCTTGCCCAAGGCAAAGTCGAGGTGGAAACGGTCTTCCACTGCCACTTCGCCGCCGCTGAGCGCATCCTGCATTGCCGCGATGTCGGCGTCGGAGAACTTCACGGTCTTGAGGTTGGCCAGGCTCCACCATGCCTCGCCCAGGGTCGGCATCAGGGCAATGGCCTGGCGATAGGCGGCAATCCCCTCCTCAAGCCGGCCAACGGTCTTGAGCATGTGGCCAAAGCTCATCCACACGCGCGGCTGGTTTGGGGCCTGGGCCAAGACCTGTTCGTAGAGCGTGATCGCTCCTTCGAATTCACCGATCCGCCCGAAGGCCGCGGCCTTCAGGTTCGCAAAGCCGGGATTGTCCGGCTCTTCGGCCAGGACCTGGTCAAGTTCGGCAATCGCGTCGGCCGCGCGGTTCTGGCGGTAAAGCACCAGGGCCAGATTGGCGCGGGCGGCAGTGAAGGCCGGGGACAGCTCCAGCGCCCGGCGCAGCAGCTTTTCGGAATCGCGGTAACGCCCGATCCGGCCGGCAACTTCGGCGAGCATGCGGATCGCGCTGACTTCAAACGGATCTTCCTTCAGGTGGCTGCGGAGCAGGAATTCGGCGCGCGGAATGTCCGCCTCGTTCATCGCCACGGCCGCCTCGATCAGGCGGGGGTGATATTGCCCCATGCGGGCGAGCCAGGACTGGTCGGTAACGGTGGCCATGCCGTGTCCTAACCCGATTTGCCCAGCCGGCGCCAGAGCAAGTCTGTATTGGCCAAGCTAGCTTATTATGCTCAACTCCCGACCGAGGGAGACAGCCGATGCAAGACGAGCGGCGACCGTTCGGAATCTGGACTGCTGCTGCACTGGTTGTCGGCTCGATGATCGGGGCAGGCATTTTCGTCCTGCCCGGGCAACTGGCTCCGTTCGGCTGGACTGGCCTCGCCGCCTGGATCGCGGCGGGACTTGGCGCCATGGCGATTGCCATGGTGATCGCCGACCTGACCCGCGCCATGCCGCATGAACCGGGCCTGATTGCAATCTGCGGCGAAGTGCTGGGGCCGCTGCCAGGGGTACTGCTAGGCTGGTCCTATTGGGTCAGCCTGTGGTGCGCCACGGCGGTGGTGGCGACCACAGCCGCCAGCTATCTCTCGACGCTGTGGACGCCGCTGGGCACAACGCCGCTGCGGCTGGCCACGGGCGGCGTGGTGATCGTCTCGCTGCTGACCCTGCTCAACCTGCGCGGCGCGCGGGCGGCGGGGCGGTTCCAGATCGTCACTACCCTGCTCAAGCTGATCCCGCTGGTTGCAGTGGTCGCGATTCTGATCGCGCTGGTCTGGGAGGGCGGCGGCGAGTTCACGGAACACGCGCACAAGCCGTTCGCCGGGGCCGATCTTACCCCTGCCCTCACCCTCGCCTTCTTCGCGATCCTCAGCTTTGAAACGGCCAGCATGGTGACCGAGCGGGTGCAGGACCCGGCCCGCAACGTAGTGCGCGCGACGCTGATCGGCCTGGCCGCGACGACCCTGCTCTACATCGTGGTCTGCATGGGGATCGTGCTGGCCTTGCCCGCTGATGAACTCGCCGCCTCGCCTGCGCCGCTCTCGCAGTTTGTCGAACGGTTCTGGGGCAGCGAGGCTGGAATCTTCATCGCGCTGCTGACCGGCGTTTCGGGGATCGGTTACGTCAACAGCGCGGTCCTGCTGCAGGGCGAATTGCCGCTGACTGCGGTGCGCGGCGGGATGATGCCGGGCTGGGCCGCACCGACCAACCGCCATGACGTGGCGGTGCGCCCGATGGTCCTGGGCAGCATCCTGTCCGCGATCCTGATGGTCGGCGGGGCGACCGGGGTCGGCGCGCACCTGCTGGACTTCATGCTGCGTCTGACCACGGCGGCGGCGATCTGGATCTATATCGGCGTTGCGCTTTCCGCCGTGATGCTGCGCCGCAGCAGGGGCTGGGCCGCGATCAGCATCCTGTTCTCGCTGTGGGTGCTTTACGGCGCGGGGATCGAAGCGGGTGGCCTGGGGATCGTGCTGATCCTGCTGGGCCTCCCGCTCTATTACGCCACGCGGCGGTTCAGCTCCGCAGCAGTTTCCGGATAAAGGGTCGGTCGGCCAGGATCGCCTGGGCCGCATTGTGGCCCGGTGCGCCGGTCACACCGCCGCCCGGATGGGTGCCCGCGCCGCACATGTAGAGGCCTTTGATCGGCCCGCGATAGTCGCCATGCCCCAGCACCGGGCGTGCGGCCCACAACTGGTCCAGCCCCATCGTGCCGTGCATGATGTCGCCGCCGATGAGGCCGAACTTGCGCTCCAGATCGAGCGGCGAGTGGATCTGGCGCGCAATCACGCTGCCTTTGAAGTTCGGCGCATGGTCATTGACCGTATCGATGATCAGGTCGGCCACGCTGTCGCGGTGCTGGTCCCAATCGACCTTGGGGTCGAACTGCTGGCAGAACAGCGACGCGACATGGCATCCCGGCGGGGCCAGGCTGTCGTCCACCGTGCTGGGAATGGTGATTTCAACAATCGGCTTCTTCGACCAGCCGTGCTGCTGTGCGTCAGTAAAGGCGCGGTCCATGTAATCCATGCCCGGCGCGATGATGATCCCGGCGGTATGGTGTTCGGCCTGCTCCTTGCCCGGCAGGACGGTGAAGTCCGGCAGTTCGGACAGGGCGACGTTCATGCGGAAAGTGCCTGAACAGGTCTTGTAGCCCTTGATCCGGCGCTTGAAGTCATCGTCCAGGTCGCTCTGGTCAACCAACTGGCGATAGAGCAGCGCCGGCCCGGCGTTGGATGCCACGATTGCCGCCGCCAGTTCCTCGCCGCTTTCCAGCTTTACGCCGCGCACCTTGCCGCCATCGACCAGCACCTGGGCTACTGGCGCTTCCAGGCTGATTTCCACGCCCGCATCCTCGCAGGCGCGGGCCATGGCCTGGGTGATCGCGCCCATGCCACCGATGGCGTGGCCCCAGGCGCCCAGCTTGCCGTTCACTTCGCCGAACACGTGGTGCAGCAGGACATAGGCCGAACCCGGCGTGGAAACGCCCGCGAAGTTGCCGACCACCGCGTCAAAGGCAAAGGCGGTCTTCACATAGTCATGCTCGAACCAGCCATCGAGGAAGTCGCGCGCTGACTTGGTGAAGATGTCCAGCAGGTCGCGCTGCACATTCAGGTCCATCTGCGCCATCGGCCAGCCCTGCTTGGCCGCCGCGATCAGCGAGGACAGCCCGCCGCCGACATTGGGCGGAATCTGCAAGGCGAGGTCGCGCAGCACGCCCGCCACCTTTTCCAGCGCGGCATCATACTTCGGATAGGCGGCAGCATCGGCCTTGGAAAAGCGGGCGAACTCCGTCTCGGTCCGGCCCGGTCCGCCGCCCAGCTTCACGTAATCGTCGGCAAAGGGGAAGAAGTTGGAGACCTGCCGCTCGACCACGCGGTAG
This sequence comes from Alphaproteobacteria bacterium, assembly GCA_046566485.1. Lineage (GTDB taxonomy): Bacteria > Pseudomonadota > Alphaproteobacteria > Sphingomonadales > Sphingomonadaceae > Novosphingobium. The sequence continues at coordinate 25,749 of JBKHWO010000018.1, forward strand.
CCATAGTCGTGCAGGCGCATGTCGTTGATGACCCGCGGACGCAGCAGGCTGACGGTGTAGCTCGCGGTGGAATTGCGGAAGCCGGGGTGGAATTCCTCGGTCACAGCGGCCCCGCCGACCACGTGGCGGCGTTCCAGCACGCGTACCCGCATTCCCGCCTTGGCCAGGTAGAACGCGCAGGTCAGGCCGTTGTGCCCGCCGCCGATGATGATGGCGTCATAGGTCTTGGTCACTTCGCAGATTCTCCCTGTTTCTTTTCAGCGCTGGCCCCGGCTCCAGCCCGGTGCGGGCGGGAACGGCTGACGGGCTTCGGGGATGAGCGCGCGGATCTTTTTGGCAAAGCTGCGCAGGCAGACCTCGCTCTTGCCGATCGGGCCGGTGCCATAGGTGCGGCTTTGCATGCCTTGCTGGACGCGGCTGATCAGCCAGGTATCCTCGGCATTGACGACGCGGTTGATGCGCCAGTTGGCATAGCGCACCAGCTTCATTTCGCGGCGGCTGTCAGGCAGGCAATAGGCCACTTCGCGCAGCAGGCATTCGGTCGGCGAAATCGGCAGCCACTGCATGAAGTCGATCTGGTCGGCATAGATGTCGAAGGCCATATTCGGCCACAGCTTGTAATAGAGCCAGCGCCCGTGCGCTTCTTCCGGCAAGTGATCGACGCACGGCATGTGGGTGCGATAGAACTTCTCCCAGAAGTTCTGCTTTTCACCCTTCACCACGTCGCCATAAAGCCGATCGGCCCAGCCGTGCGCTTCGATCCGGTAAGTCTTGCCGACCAGCCGGGTCAGTCCGTCATGAGCCACCGGGATGTGCAGGTTGTCCGAATAGTTGTCACCCACGTTCTTCCAGTTCACTGCGCGCGGGCGGTGGCGGATGTCACCCATCGGGCGCATGTCCTCGAACCGGTACTGCGCCACTTCGTCCTCGAACGGCGCCATCATTTCGGCCACGCCGGGGAATCCGGCATCGGTCAGCCGCACGAAAATGAACCCGTGCCACACTTCCAGCGCGACCGGGACCAGGCCGTTCTCTTCCAGCTTCAGCGCCGGATATTCGGACTTCATCGGCACGCCGGACAGGCGCCCGTCGCTTTCAAAGGTCCAGGCGTGATAGGGGCAGACCAGCTTCTTCGCGCAGCCCGCCGGTCCTTCGACCAGGCGCATGGCGCGGTGGCGGCAGACATTGGTGAAGGCGCGCACCTGGCCATCGTCGCCGCGAATGACGATCACGCTTTCGCCCAGATAGTCGATCGTGCGGTAGTCGCCTGGCTGCGCGACTTCGCTGACGTGGCAGACGATCTGCCAGCTGGGACGGATCACCCGCTCCATTTCCAGATCGAAGAATTCGCGGTCGTGATAGATCCAGCCCGGCAGGCTGAAATCGGCATCGGGATCGACGTCCGCGCTGGCGATTTCGGCAAAGGCGTGGTCGAGCTTGGTCATGGGCTGCACGAATCCTTGATCGGCTTGTTGAACGATCGTATAACAAACCCCGGTGACAACTCAACCCGCCTTCCGCCGCGAAGATCCCGACGCGCGCCGTGCCAGCCTGATCGAGGCCTGCGCCCGGGTGCTGGCGCGCGAGGGCATGGGCGGGACCAGCGTGCGCGCGATCGCGGTCGAAGCGGGCGTCTCTCCCGGGCTGATCGGACACTATTTCGGCGGGGTCGATGCCTTGGTCGCGGCGACCTATGCCCAGGTCGAAGCGCGGGTAGCGGCCGCTCTGGACCAAGCGGTCGCGGCGGCCGGGCCCGATCCGCGCGCGCGGCTTGACGCCTATGTCAGCGCCAGCCTGCTCCCGCCGATTGCGGACAGTGACCTGCTGTCGACCTGGATCGCGTTCTGGAGCCTGGTTCGGGCGCGGCCCGAGATCGCCGCGCTGCACGACGAGCAATATGGCAGGTTCCGGACTGATCTGGAAAAGCTGCTGGCGCAAAGCGGGGTAAAGCAGACCGCCCTGCGCCAGACCGCCATCGCGATCACCGCCCTGGTCGACGGACTCTGGCTGGAACTGTGCCTTTCACCCACGACCTTTGCCGCGGGCGAGGCCGCCGCGATTGCCCGCAGCGGCCTTTCCGCGCTTATTTCGACAGTTCGCTGAACAGGATCGAATAGTAGTTCTGTCCCGGGCGGATATTCGACAAGCGCACCCGCTCATTGAGGCCGTGGGCGAAGTCTTCCGAATCCTTGCTGAAGGTCGCGCTGGCGGCATAGCTCGGCACGCCCAGCGCGCGGTACCACATCGAATCCGTCGCGCCCGAGGACTGGCTGGGGAATACCGGCACGCCCGGATAGACCCGTTTCATCGCCTTTTCGACCGCGCCAACAAAGTCCGCGCGCATCGGCGATGCCGGTGACATCGTGGTATCGCCGCCCGAAACGTCGGTGATCGTCACTTCGTCGCCCGCAACCTTGGCCAGCTCATCGCGGATTTCCTCGCGGGTGTGGCCCGGGAAGACGCGGCAGTTGATGTTCGCCGTCACCCGCTGCGGCAGGGCGTTCTGGGCATGGCCGCCGTGGATCATGGTGGGCACGCAGGTCGTGCCGACCTTGCCGACATAGGCCGGATTGGCGCGCAGCGTGGCCAGTGCCGCCGCGTCTGCCGGATTGGCGGCAAAGGCGCGCATCGCGGCCGCCAGCTTGGGATCGGTCTCGAACTGCGCGGCGCTGACGAAATAGGCCTTGGTCACCGGGTTCAGTTCCGCCTTGAAGCGGTAGGCGCCGATCTTCTCCAAAGCCTGCGCCATCTGCACGATGGCATTGACCGGACGCGGCGCAGAGCTGTGCCCGCCGGGATTGGTCACTTCGACCTGATAGTCAACGTAGGTCTTTTCGGCGCCCTGCCAGGTCCAGTAGAGCGGCTTGCCCGTCGCTTCGTCGAGCGTGCCGCCGCCGCCATCAATATTGATCACCAGTTCCGCATGCTTCAGCCGGTCGGCGATAATGCGGCTGGTCTTCATCGTGGTTTCCTCATCGCCCGAGAACTGCAGGACCACGGTCCGCTTGGGCTTGTAACCCTGGCGGCGCAGTTCGATCAGCGAGGACGTCGCCAGAGCCGCGTCGAACTTCATGTCGCTGGCCCCGCGGCCATAAAGGATGCCATCCTCGACCACCGGGGTAAACGGATCGCGGGTCCAGTCCTTGGGATCGGCCTCAACCACGTCCATGTGGCCCGAAATGACCAGCGGCTTGAGGCTGGGGTCGCTGCCCTGCCAGGTCGCGATCAGGTAGGCGGTGTCGTCGACCGGGACGATCTCGACATCGCTGGCCTGCCAGCCACCGGCGACCAGCGCCTCCTTGACCACGGTCAGCGCCTTGCCGGTCTCGTTTTTGTCGCCGCGTACCGAGCGCAGCGCGATCAGGCGCTTGGCCAGGTCGAGCACCTGAGCCTCCGCCACGGGGTAGCTGGCGAGAGCAGCGGCCTTGACCGGGCGAGCCTGTGCCTGAGGGGTGCAAAGCGCAGTGGTGGCAGCAAGGCCAAGCAGAATGGCGGTCGGACGCATCGGCGAATCTCCTTCGCCGGGTTCTCTAGCCACCCCGGGCCGGAAGCGCGAGTACCCAACTGCACCGCCGCACTTCGCGGCAGACGCAGACGTATTCACCGCAAAACCGGCCTGTTCCGGAGCCCTCGCGCACTGGCGCCCCCGGCTGGCCACTGCTAACCCCTGCTCTCCCGCAGGTGCGAGAGGATGGCCGAATAATGAGCTTTACCGCAGACCGTTTGCTGCTGTTTGGCGCAACGGGCGACCTGGCCCAGCGCATGCTGCTGCCCTCGCTGTGCGCCCTTCACGCCGATGGCCTGGTCGCAGAGGACCTGCAAATCGTCGGGACCGCACGCCAGCAACTGGACGATGCCAGCTTTCGCAATTTTGCCCGTGAAGCGCTGGAAAAGTTCATGCCGGCGGACCGCCGGGGCGGCATGGCGACCTTTCTCAACCGCCTGACCTACCAACCGCTCGATGCGAACGACATGGCTGGCTATGCCGCGCTCGCCGACAAGGTTGGCACGCCGCAGCAGGGACTGGCGATTTTCCTGTCAACTGCGCCCAGCCTGTTCGAGCCGACCATTGCCGGACTGACCAAGGGCGGGCTGGCCGGTGACAACGTCCGGATCGGGCTGGAAAAGCCGCTGGGCACCTGCCTGGAATCGAGCCGCGAAATCAACGATGCCGTGGCCCGTGCCTTTCCCGAAGAGCGCACCTTCCGCATCGACCATTATCTGGGCAAGGAGACGGTCCAGAACCTGCTTGCACTGCGCTTTGCCAATATCCTGTTCGAACCGCTGTGGAACGCAGCCCACATCGATCACGTCCAGATCACCGTGGCGGAAACGGTCGGGCTGGAAGGCCGGGTGAGCTTCTACGACGGCGCCGGCGCGCTGCGCGACATGGTCCAGAACCACATGCTGCAACTGCTTGCGCTGGTGGCGATGGAGCCTCCCGCCAACTTTGACGCGACCGCAATCCGTGACGAAAAGGTCAAAGTGCTGCGCGCGCTGCGCCTGATTGCACCGGACGAGACGGTGACCGGCCAGTATCGTGCTGGGGCAATCGGCGGCCAGCCCGTCCCGGGCTATGACGAGGAACTGGGCCAGGACAGCGACACCGAAACGTTTGTCGCGATCAAGGCGCATCTCGATAACTGGCGGTGGAAGGGGGTGCCGTTCTATCTGCGCACCGGCAAACGGCTGCCCGAACGCAAGACCGAAATCGTCGTGCAATTCCGCCATGTCCCGCACTCGATCTTTGCCGGCAAGGGCGCGCTGACAACGCCGAACCGACTGGTCATCGGGATCCAGCCGGAAGAGAACATCACCCTGTCGCTGATGGCCAAGGTACCCGGGCTGGACCGCGAAGGCATCCGCTTGCGCGAAGTGCCGCTGGACATCGCGATGGACAATGCCTTTGCCGGGCCGAACAAGCGCATCGCCTATGAACGGCTGCTGCTGGACCTGATCGAAGGCGATCAAACCCTGTTTGTGCGCCGCGACGAAGTGGAAGCACAGTGGGACTGGATCGACGCGATCCGCGCCAGCTGGACCAGCCACGGCGTCCGCCCGAAGACCTATACCGCCGGATCGTGGGGGCCCAGTTCGGCGATTGCGCTGACCGAGCGCGACGGAGTCCACTGGCATGAGTAAGCTGCACCCCGCAATCGAACGCGTCACTGCGCGGATCATCGACCGTTCCAAGGATAGCCGCCGCCGCTATCTCGACCTGATGGACCGCGAGGCGGAACGCTTTCCCAATCGCAACGCCTTGTCCTGCTCGAACCTTGCGCATGGCTTTGCCGCCGCGCTGGACGACAAGCCCGCGATCAAGAGCGGACGCGGTGTCAACCTCGCCATCGTGACCGCCTACAACGACATGCTGTCGGCGCATCAGCCCTATGGCCGCTATCCCGAAGCGATGAAACTGTACGCCCGCGAAGTCGGCGCGACTGCGCAGGTGGCGGGCGGCGTTCCGGCGATGTGCGACGGCGTGACCCAAGGGCAGGACGGCATGGAACTGTCGCTGTTCAGCCGCGACGTCATTGCCCTGTCCGCTGCCGTGGCGATGAGCCACGCGATGTTCGACGGCATGGCCCTGCTGGGGATTTGCGACAAGATCGTGCCCGGCCTGGTCATCGGCGCGCTGCGGTTCGGCTATCTGCCCGCGATCTTCGTGCCCGGCGGCCCGATGCCATCGGGCCTGGCCAACAAGGAAAAGCAGAAGGTCCGCCAGCTCTATGCCGAGGGCAAGGCGACCCGTGCCGACCTCTTGGAAAGCGAAAGCGCCAGCTATCACTCGCCCGGCACCTGCACCTTCTATGGCACGGCCAATTCGAACCAGATGATGATGGAGCTGATGGGGCTCCACGTTCCGGGCGCGGCCTTCGTCCCGCCGAACACGCCGCTGCGCTCTGCCTTGACCCGCAAAGCGGTGCACCGCCTGGCCGAAATCGGCCGCGAAGGCTCGGACTATCGCCCGATGGGCCGGGTGGTCGACGAAAAGGCCATCGTCAATGCCTGTGTCGGCCTGCTCGCCACGGGCGGTTCGACCAACCACGCGATCCACTTGCCGGCCATGGCCCGCGCCGCCGGGATCGTGCTCGACTGGCAGGATCTTGACGAGCTGTCGGCAGCCGTGCCGCTGATCGCGCGGGTCTATCCCAATGGTGCGGCCGACGTGAACCATTTCCACGCGGCAGGCGGGATCGGCTTCGTCGCGCGGGAACTGCTCGATGCTGGCCTGATCCACGAAGACGTGCTGACCATCGCCGAAGGCGGGATGCGCGCCTATGCCACTGAACCGACCCTGGACGGCGATGCCCTGACCTGGCGGCCCGCCCCGGCGCACAGCGGCGATGCGGAAATCCTGGCTCCGGCCTCGGCGCCATTCCAGCCCGATGGGGGGATGCGCCTGGTCACCGGCAATCTCGGCCGCGCGACCTTCAAGACCAGCGCGGTCGACCGTGAACGCTGGACGATCGAAGCGCCCGCGCGCGTCTTCGACAGCCAGGAAGCGGTGCAGGCCGCGTTCAAGGCGGGCGAGCTTGACCGCGATGTGATCGTCGTCGTGCGCTTTCAGGGGCCGCGCGCCAATGGTATGCCGGAACTCCACAAGCTGACCCCGCCGCTCGGCGTGCTCCAGGACAAGGGTTTCAAAGTTGCGCTCGTCACCGACGGGCGGATGAGCGGCGCCAGCGGCAAGGTCCCTGCCGCGATCCACGTCACACCCGAAGCTTTGGGCGGCGGTGCTCTGGCCCTGATCCAGGATGGCGACGTGGTGCGGCTCTGCGCCCACGACGGCACCCTGGAAGTAAAGGCCGACCTTTCGGCTCGCCAACCGGCACCGGCTCCGCAGGCCCAGATGGGGATGGGCCGCGAACTCTTCGCGATGATGCGCCGCCATGCCGATGGCGCGGAACAGGGGGGCTCGGCCATGCTCGCAGAGGCCGGACTGTGAGCACCACGATCGTCACCGTCGACATCGGCGGCACCCACGCCCGCTTTGCCCTGGCCGAAATTGGCAGCGACGGCTCGGTCAGCCTGGGCGAACCAGCGACGCTGCACACCCGCGATCACGCCAGCTTCCAGACCGCGTGGGAACATTTCGCCGCAATGCAGGGCGGCACCCTGCCGAAAGCGGTGTCGATCGCGATTGCCGGACCGGTGGGGGGGGAAATCATCCGCTTCACCAACAACCCGTGGGTGATCCGTCCGGCATTGATTCCGGAAAAGCTGGGCACGGATCGCTATACCGTGATCAACGATTTCGAAGCAGTCGGCCATGCCGTGGCCTGCGCCGGGGAGGACCACTTCATCCACCTGTCGGGTCCGGACGAGGCCTTGCCCGGATCGGGCACTTTATCGGTTCTCGGCCCCGGCACCGGTCTTGGCGTTGCCCACGTGTGGCGCGATGGCGCCGGTTTCTACCGGGTCCAGGCCACCGAGGGCGGCCATGTCGAATTCGCGCCGCTCGACACGATCGAGGACGCGATCCTCGCCCGGCTGCGCCAGCGCTATCGCCGGGTCTCGGTCGAGCGGGTCGTTTCGGGCCCCGGCCTGATCGACATCTACGAAGCCCTGGCCGGGCTGGAAGGCCGGGCGATCCAGCCACTCGACGACCGCACCCTGTGGGAACGCGGGACCAGCGGCGAAGACAGTCTGGCCGCCGCCGCGGTCGACCGGTTTTGCCTGTCACTCGGCTCGTTTGCCGGCGACATGGCGCTGGCCCACGGGGCCAGCGGCGTGGTCATTGCCGGTGGCCTGGGCCTGCGGATCAAGGATACGCTGCTGCGCTCCGGCTTTGCCAACCGCTTTACCGCCAAGGGCCGCTTTGCCGAACTGATGGCCCGCCTGCCGGTCAAGCTGATCACCCATCCCCAGCCGGGCCTGTTTGGCGCTGCGGCTGCCTTTGCCAAGGAACACCTGTCATGAGCCCCATCGAAACCATCATGCGCAAGGCGCCCGTGATTCCGGTGCTGGTCATCGACGAAGTGGCGCACGCCGCGCCGATCGCCGAAGCGCTGGTCAAGGGCGGTCTGCCGGTTCTGGAAGTGACGCTGCGCACGGCGAGTGCGCTCGAAGTGATCCGCGAGATGAAACAGGTACCCGGCGCCATCGTCGGTGCCGGAACCGTGCTCAACGAACACGCGCTGGAAGATGCGCTGGAAGCGGGCAGCGAGTTCATCGTTTCGCCTGGCTTTACCGAAAGCCTGGCCAAGGCGGCAATTGCGTCGGGAACGGCGTTCCTGCCCGGCACGGCTACATCGTCCGACATCATGCGCGGGCTCGACCTGGGGCTGGACCGCTTCAAGTTCTTCCCGGCCGAAGCCAATGGCGGCATTCCCGCGCTCAAGGCCATCGCCGCGCCGTTCAGCATGGTCAAGTTCTGCCCGACCGGCGGGATCACCGCGGCGACGGCGGCCAACTGGCTCGCGCTCGACCCCGTGCTGTGCTGCGGCGGTTCATGGATCGTACCCAAGGGCGCGCCCGATGTCGCCGCGATCGAAGCAGCGGCGCGGGCCGCGGCTGGTTTGGGCAAATAGTCTTTGCCTTTTCCCGCTCGTGCTGAGCCTGTCGAAGCACCGTTCTTCACTGTAAATCTGGCGCAATGCGGCACAGTGAAGAAAGCCCTTCGACAAGCTCAGGGCAGGCGGAACTTTTGCGGACGGATTGAATGACCCTCCTTTCCCAACTCGATGCCCGCCTCAAGGAATTGCACCAGCAAACGGCGCAGACCCCGCTGTTCAATCCGGTATTCCAGCTCAGCCTCGAACTGTCGCGGCGAATTGAGAAAGGCGAACTGCCGCTGAACGCCATCGCCGCACTGGTGGCGGAACTTGAATGCGAAGGACTGCTGGCCCGGGCCCATCGTCTCAACGCACTGCTCCGTCCGCTTGCGCCCGACATCAACCTGGCCCGGCTGACGGATCGGGCACAGGCAAACGACTTTGCGACCTTCGCAGATCGCTGGCAGCATCCTGTGGCCCATGTCGTGTTCACCGCGCATCCCACGTTCCTGCTCACCCAGCGGCAATCGCTGGCCGTGGCCGAAGCCGCATCGACCGGCGATATCGCGGCGCAAAGCGCCTGCGTCGCCCCGCACGCGCGCGATACGATCATGCTCGATTCCGAACACCGCGCCGCGATGGATGCCTTGTCACGCGCGCAGCAAGCCCGCGATGCGATGGTCCGCACCCTGCTCAGCCAGGCACGCCAGCAGTGGCCGGACCAGTGGCGCAGCCTCTCCCCCATGCCGCTGCGCTTTGCCACCTGGGTCGGCTACGACATGGACGGGCGCACCGACATTTCCTGGGCCACTTCGCTGCGTTACCGGCTGCAGGAAAAGACCGAACGGCTGGGCAGCTATGCCGACAGTCTGAGCCAGGTCGCCCCCGCCGTCGCCGAACGGTTGCGCGCGGCCGCCTCCTATTCGCAGCTGCAGGCCGAGCGCCTGGCGGCAACCGACCTGGCCGATCCCGCCGCGCTGTCGAATACCGCCAACCATCTGACCGCGGATCACCCGTTCAAGCTCATCACGCTAGGACCGGTCATTGCCGAACTGAAGCAGCTTGCCGCCGCGGCGGACGATAGCGCGGCGGAAACCTTGCTGACCGTTGCCGCGGCCATGCGCGCAGACGGTTTGGGCATGGGCTGGATCCACTTCCGGGTGAATTCCAGCCAGCTGCAGAACGCGATCCGGCGCCGCATCGATCCCGACGGCAAGCTCGATCTGGCCAGCCAGGCCGCGCTGATGCGGATGCGCGAGCTGCTGGCCGAGGCCAGGCCGCTACGCTCCAACTTTGCCGCCCTGGCGATCGAGAACAGCACCGCGATCCGCCAATTCCTCGCCATGGCGCAGATTCTGCGCCACATCGACAGCGATGCCCCGATCCGCATGCTGGTCGCCGAATGCGAACGGCCGACCACGGTGCTCGCCGCGCTGTATTTCGCGCGCCTGTTCGGGATCGAGGACCAGGTCGATGTTTCGCCCCTATTCGAAACCGAAAGCGCGCTGGAACACGGCGGGCGGTTTCTCGACGCCTTGCTCGCCGAAGACGCCTATCGCGCCTATGCCCGGAAGCGTGGCCGGGTTGCGATCCAGACCGGCTTTTCAGACGCCGGCCGCTTCGTTGGGCAGATCCCCGCCGCGCTGGCAATCGAGCGGCTGCAAGGCCGCCTGAGCGAAGCCATGGCCGCCAATGGTCTGAGCGATCTGGCCGCCTTGATTTTCAACACCCACGGCGAAAGCATGGGCCGTGGTGCTCATCCGGATTCGTTTGCCGACCGGCTCGCCTGGCCGCTGTCTCCCTGGGCACGGCGGCGCTTTGTCCGTGCCGGGATCAGATTGGAACCGGAAGTGAGTTTCCAGGGCGGCGACGGTTACCTGTTCTTCGGCACCCCGGAACTGGCGCTGGCGACGCTTACCCGCTTTGCCGAAATGCCCCCGGGGGAAACCGATACCGATGCGCCGGTTGACCCATTCTATCGCCGCACCGACCTGAGCCTCGACTTCTACCGCGCGATCCGCCGCTTCCAGCACGACCAGCTGGTCAGCAAGACCTATCCGCGCGCGGTCACCGCCTTTGGCCTTGGCCTGCTCAATGACACCGGCAGCCGCAAAAGCCGCCGCCAGAGCGATCTGGCCGCCGACCGCGAGATGAGCCTGCGTCAGATCCGTGCGATCCCGCACAATGCAGTGCTCCAGCAGCTTGGCTATCCGGTCAACGTGATCGCCGGGTTTGGCACGGCGGCGGAAGGCAATTACGAGGCTCTGGCCGAACTATTGACGGCCAGCGACCGCGGGCGGCAGATCGTCCGTCTGGTGCGCAGCGCCAATGCCCTGGCCAGCATCAAGACCGTCGCCGCCTTTGGCGAGTTGTTCAATTCCGCTTACTGGGCCAGCCGCCCCTATCGCGGGGACGAGGGGCACATTGCCGACGCCTGCCTCGCCCTCGCCGAATACCTGACCACCGACGACCGCACCGGGGTGTTCCGCCGCATGGCCAGCCGCTTGCGGGTCGATGCGCTGAAGCTCCACCGCCTGTTCGAACTGATCCCGGACGAAGCGCCGGTGGCCGGGCGCGAGCAGACCCGGCGCCTGCTGGGCGTGCTGCAGGCGCTGCGCCTGGCGCTGTTCCAGCACATGTTCCTGCGCGCGGTTTCGGTCCCGGCCTTCAGCCGCGCCAACGACATCGCCCGCGAAGACGTGCTGGAAATGGTCTTCACCCTGCGGATCGACGAAGCGCTGGCCCAGCTGCGCCGGGCCTTCCCGGCAAGCGAGCCGCATCTGGGCGACTACCGGATCGACGAACCAAGCGACTATCCCGACGAGGCCGCGGTCGGTTACGATGCGATCCACCGCGATTTCATCGATCCGATTGCTGCTGCCCAGACCCTGTCGCTGCGGATCACCACGGCAATCGCCAACCTGTTCGGCGCGCACGGTTAACGGCGACGCCACTCCGCAATGCGCGGGCCGTGGTCAAGGAAGCTGACCAGTACGTCGGCCATGCGCAGCCCCGCCCGCGCCCGCAGCGCCCGCCAGCTTGAATGGTCGGCGGCATCGGGCGCGTTCGCCCCTGCGCGCAGCGGCTCAAGCAGGCGCGCGGTGAAGGTCGCGATCAGATCGGAATCGCGGATCGTCGCGACATATTCGGCATTGGCGCGGTGGCTGACGAAATCGAAGTTGGACGATCCGACCACCAGCGCCGCGCCATCGACCAGCATCGCCTTGGCATGGGTCATCATCGGGGTCAGGCGAATGTCCAGCCCGGATTTCTGCGCCACCCCCAGCAGGTAATCACGGATCACCGGCTTGTTGTTGGGGCGCGGGGTATAGAGCCGGACCGACACTCCGCGCGCCGCGACTGCTGCCAGGGCATCGACGAAGGGAAAGGTCGGATAGGCGCTGACCAGTTCGATCGATTGGCGGGCGTTGGCGATCAGGTCCAGGATCGGAGCAAACCCGGCTTCGTTCGCGCTGCCATCCAGGCTGAGCAAATCCAGGCCATTGACCAGACTGGAACGCGAGGCGGTCTGCCCGGTCCAGTCGCGGTCAAACTCCCCCGCCAGCCAGTCGGCTACCTGCGGGCATTCGATCCGCACCATCATGTCGTGCCAGGCAAAGTTGTGGTCGGAAAAATTGATCCCGCCAATCCAGGCGGCGTTGTCGATCACCAGCAGCTTCTTGTGATTGCGCAGCGCGTAGCGCAGCGGATTGCGACCCATCGGGTTGGTGATGCGCACCGCCACCCCGCTTGCCACAAGGGCATCGAACAGGTCCCAGGTCGCGGTCGCTTCGGCATGCAGCGCACGGTCGCGCGACAGGGCCAGGAAGGTGTCGTTGATCACATGGCGGGTATAATCGTCGACCAGCACACGCCGCGCGCGCGGGGCTGGCGATGATGGCGCCGGCCACAGCGGTGCCTGCAGCGTCGCCTTCAAAGGTCATCGCCTGGACCAGCACGCGGTCCCGCGCGGTGGCCATGTCCGCACTGGCCCGGGACCAGAACTCCGCCGAGCCGACGGTCAGTTCAACTTTTGCAGGGTTGGACGATGGCATCGCGGGCGCTTGCCAGCCGCAACGCCGCCAGACAAGAGGAGTGGGCGGACAAAAAGCCCCTCCCGCTCCGGAAAATCAGGCCAAGCCTTTGTCCAGGCTGCGCTGGGTGGCGTCACCGATCTGGCTGCCCCCATCGATGTCCAGGATGGTCCCGGTGATGTACCGGGCCGCATCGCTCGACAGGAACACGGCCCCTTCGGCGATTTCCTCGATAAAGCCCCAACGCTTCATCGCGATCCGTTCGAAATGCTTGGCCTTGGTCGAAGCGTCCGGAGCCAGGCGCGCCATGCCTTCGGTCCCTTCGATCGGTCCCGGCGGAATGCCGTTGACCCGCACGTCCGGACCCCATTCCAGCGCCAGCACCCGGATCAGCTGATTGATCCCGGCCTTGGCCGCGCAGGCATGGGCCTGAAGCTGAACCGCATTGACCGCCTGACCCGCCGTGATCGCAATCAGCGAGGCATTGGGTGCAAGCAGGTCGTGGCAACCACGGAATACATTGAAGGTACCGTTAAGGTCGATGTCGACCACGGTCTTGAAGGCATTGGCGCTCATGCCCAGGACCGGGGCGAGGAAGTTTCCCGCGGCACCGGAAATGACGATGTCGAGCGGGCCAAGACGATGGCGCACGTCCTCCATCGCTGCCCGGATCGCGCCATAATCGCGCACATCAGCCGTCAGGCCGATCGCGTCGTGACCGATCTCGGCAGCGGCGGCCGCGGCCTTTTCCGGATTGCGGCCAAGGACCGCGACCTTGGCACCCAGCTCGGCATAGCGCTTGGCAATGCCCAGGTTGATGCCCGAGGTGCCCCCGGCAACGAAAGCGACCTTGCCTTCCAGCAGGCCCTCGCGAAATGGTGAAGTCATCTTGCCGCTCCTTTAGCGCGGAGCCATGCGGATCGCGCCGTCGAGGCGGATGCACTGGGCGTTGAAATAGGAATTGCGGACCAGTTCCAGCGCCAGGCTGCCGAATTCTTCGGGCTTGCCCAGGCGCTTGGGGAACGGCACCGAAGCGGCCAGGCTCTCCAGCACCTGCGGCTTGGCCCCCAGCATCAGCGGGGTGGCAAAGATGCCCGGCATGATCGAATTGACCCGGATGCCCACGTCGGACAGGTCGCGGGCCATCGGCAGGACCAGCCCGTTCACGCCCGCCTTGGCCGAGCCATAGATGACCTGGCCGATCTGGCCGTCCTGCGCCGCGACTGATGCGGTCAGGGTGATGCAGCCGCGTTCGCCGTCTTCCAGCGGTTCGAGCGAGGCCATGCCCTCGGCAGACAACGAGGCGATGCGATAGCTCGCGACCAGGATGCCCTGGACGCCATATTCGTAATCCTCGGTCGGCAGGCGCTTCAGCTTGCCCGCTTCCTTGTCATAGGACAGCGTCTTGCCGCGGCGGCTGGTCATCGCGCAGTGCACGCAGATGCGCTCCTGCCCATGGGCGGCGCGGGCCTTGGCAAATCCGGCGACGACCGATTCCTCGCTGGTGATGTCGACCTTGCAGAACAGGCCGCCGATCGCCTTGGCCACTTCCTCGCCCTTTTCCGCGTTGACGTCGAAAATGGCGACCTTGACGCCTGCAGCGGCGAGCGCCTCTGCCGTGGCCCGGCCCAGTCCCGATGCGCCGCCGGTGACAACCGCAGCAGTCGATGAATCAATCCGCATTTGACTCTCCTTTTAATCGCGCGATTAATGCCCTGCGATTGCCGGGTGGGCAAGGGAGGATTGGATGCCGCATAGCGTTGATGTGTTTTGGTCGTTTCGCAGCCCCTATTCCTACATCGTGGTGCCGAAACTGATCGAGCTGGAAAGCCAGTGGGATGCGGTGGTGAATGTCCGCCCGGTCCTGCCCATCGCCGTGCGCCAGCCCGATTTCTTCGCCAATGCCGATCCGCTGTGGACCACCTACCTGATGCGCGACTGTGTGCGCAGCGCCGAATTTGCCGGACTGCCGCTGCGTTGGCCGCGCCCCGATCCGGTGGTGATGGACTATGCCACGCGGACCTATCCCAAGGAACAGCCGCACATCCACCGCCTCACCCGGCTGGGCACGCTCGCGGCTGAGCGCGGCCAGGGCCTGGCGGTGCTGCGCGCGGTCAGCCATCTGATCTGGTCGGGTGAAACCGATGGCTGGCACGAAGGCGATCACCTGGCCCGCGCATTCGAACAAGCGGGCTGCGACCTGGCCGAGATGGACGCGGTGCAGGCGGCCGAAGCGGAGCGGCTCGACGCGGTGATCAAGCAGAACGAGGCGGACCAGCGCGCCGGAGGGCACTACGGCGTCCCGCTGATGGTCTATGATGGCGAACCGTTCTTCGGGCAGGACCGCTATGACCAGCTGGTCTGGCGTATGCAGCAAAAGGGCATGACCGCGCGCTAGGCGCGGCGCTTTGGTGCCTTGGTAAAGCTCCATCCGTCCGGCATGGCCCGGGCGACCAGTCCGCCGATCGAAGCCGGCTGGCGGGCCACCAGGCTATCGAACAGCCGCGCGACCGCCGATCCGCGCGGTGCTTCGCCATCGAGTTCGGTTACCAGCCGGGCCAGCACGCGCAGGGCAATCGCCCGCGGTGCCCGGGGGCGATAGGTATAGCCCATTGGTCCCTTGCTGACGGCCTCGTCCCATTCCCGCGCCATCGCCCATTCCAGCGCTGCGTCGGCATCGGCCAGGTTCGCCGCGCTTTGGGCCAAAGCCGGGATGTCAAGCCAGTCGGCACCGCCTAGCGCCTTGCGGATGCGGACCCGGTCAAAACGGTCATTCTCGTTCGAAGGGTCCATGACCGGCTCGATCCCCGCCGCCGCGACCACTTGTCCCAGTTCGCTGCGGCGCCAGCCAAGCAACGGACGGACGAGCGGCAGGCGGGTGCCCGCAACAAGGCCGCGAGCCCGCACGCCGGACAGGCCTGCCACCCCGCTGCCCCGGTTCAGGCGCAAGAGCAGCGTTTCCGCCTGATCATCGGCATGGTGTGCAGTAGCCAGGGCTTCGATCCCCTGCTCGGCCATCCAGCCGGCCAGCGCCGCATAGCGCGCCGTCCGGGCCTGCGACTGAATGTTGCCTTGCGCCACTTCCACCGCCAGCGTCTGGTGCGGCACGCCCAGCCGCGCGCAGACTGCCGCCACCATGGCCGCTTCACCCGCACTCTCTGGTCGGAGGCCATGATCGACCGTCGCTGCTTCGATTCGCCCGGGCAGCGCGGCATGGGCGAGCAGCAGCAGGGCCAGGCTGTCCGGCCCACCAGACACCGCCAGGCCCAGCTTGCCTTTGCCCGCCCATAGCGCTGCCAGATCCCCGGCGAAGCGCGCGGTCAGTTCCGGATCAGGCGGAGACAAGACCGCAGCCTGAAATCAGGTCAGGTGCACTTCAGACCGCGCTTGGTCGCGTCGTACTGCGACTTGAGGCGGCCGGTCGAATCCTTGGCAAATTCCCGCTCGAACTGGTCAAGCGCAACGCAGGCGCGGTTCGTGTCCTTGAGCTGACGCATCGATTCCGCCAGCAGCAGGACGCTGTCCGCCGCGCGTTCGCCCTTGGGATTGGCCTTGTAGTTCTGGAGGAACCAGCTCGCCGCCTCGCGCGGATTGCCATCATCCAGATAGGCGCGCCCCAGCAGATTGCGGGCGAAGCTGCCGCGCGCGTGCTTGGGATACTTGTTGAGGTACAGCTTCAGTTGCTGCTGCGCCTCGGGATAGAGCTTGGCCTCCCACAGACGGAAGCCATAGGAATATTCATCGTCTGCCGCATCCTGGGTCTGCGGTTTTTCGACCGCGCGCACCGCCGCGATCCGTTGGGCCGAAGGATCGGCTGCCTTGGCCGCCGGCTTGGCCGCTACCGGCGCCGGCTTCGCCGCCGCAGCTTGGGCAACAGGCGCAGGCGCGGGCGTGGATGCCGCGACCGAGGCACCCCCGGTCATCGCAGCCAGATTGCTGGTCGAAGCCGATCCACTTGCCGCTTCGCTGCTGATTGGCTTGCTCGGTTCCAATGCAGTCAGCCGCGCTTCGAGCTTGTCGAGACGGTTACGGTCTTCCTCAACCTGCGCAGTCAACCGCGCGATTTGCCCTTCGAGCGCATCCATTCGCGTCAGCATGTCAGAGCTGGGGTTGCTCGCCGGGGTCCCCGCCGGGGCGGGCGCGCCCTGGGCTGGCTGGATCTGCGGGAAAAACCGCGCGTCACCGCCCGGGAACACCACGCGCTGCAAAGCGGACACTTCGGATTCAACCTTGCGCACCCGCGTTTCCAGGCTGACGTCGCCTGCATTCTGGGCCAGGGCCGGAGTAGCGATGATCAGGGCCAGGCTGGCGGCCAGCGTGGTATTCTGGAGAAAGCGCTTCATCTTGTAGTCCATCCGATGCTCGATAAGCGGCCATGCGCCAACCCGGCGGAACTGGCGATGAACCGGTGCCGCGATTTAGCCCCCCGCGACCGGCCGTGTCGAGAGCTGGGAAAAGCTATCCGCAGGCTAGGTTGCAGCGGGAGCAGGAACCCCAACCGCCCCGGGTGCATTGGCCGCCTTGCCCGGCGGGCTGGGCAGTGCCCCGGCGGGCGCAGTGCGGCCAAGCAACGACGCCGCAGTGAC
>JBKHWO010000019.1:0-54740 GCA_046566485.1 Alphaproteobacteria bacterium
CACTCGAGCCAGTTGGTCTGGATCCCGCCAGAACACTGGATCAGCGGGGTGCTGCATATGGACGACGGCAGCCTGCCCGAGCGGCTGGAACTTCAGGATGGCGAATATATCGACATCCAGGTGCCCCGGTTCATGGTCGAGGCGATCTGGACGTTGCCGCCGCAGAGGCCAATCGAGCCTACCGAATAAAGTGACAGCGCGGATCGGCGATACCTGTTTCCGTACCTCGCTGTTTCCCAGCAAGGAGAGGGGTTGGCTGCTTCCGGTCAAGGCCGCAGTGCGCCGGGCCGAGGGAATTGACGAAGGCGATCAGGTCGCAGTGATGCTCGAGGTCTAGATCCGCTGCGCTTCGGCCACGGCGTCGCTGGCGCGCAGGGCGGAGACGATGCGGGTCAGGTGGGCAAGGTCGGTTACTTCCAGATCGACTTCGTAGTTGCCGAACAATTCGTCGCGCCCGGTCATCGCCAGTTGCACGATGTTGGCGCGGTTGCCGGCGAAGATGCCGGTTGCTTCGGCCAGAGTCCCCGGGCGGTTGTAGAGCACCAGGCGCAGGCGGCCCACGGCCCCGGCGCTGCGTTCGCCCCACGACAGGTCGAGCCAGTCGGCATCGACCCCGCTGGCCAGGGTCATGCAGTCGATCGCGTGAACTTCAACGCCCTTGCCGGGCAAGCGGATGCCGACGATGCGGTCGCCGGGGACCGGGTGGCAACAGGCGGCAAGATGAAACGCCATGCCTGCGGTGAGGCCGCGGATCGAGATGACGTGATCCTGCCGCGGCCAGTTTTCCGGTTCGGGCAAGCCGGCGGTCGAGCCGGGGACCAGCGCCTCCATCACCACGCGGTCTTCCAGCTTGGCCGTGCCGATCTGGACCATCAGCTCTTCCTCGCCGGACAAGCCCAGGCGCTTGACCGCGTCCTTGATCGCCTTCTTGCCGATCTTGCTGGGCAGGCGCTCGGCGATCTGTTCGAATAGCTTGCGGCCGATTGCGGCGACTTCGGCGCGTTCCTTGGCGCGGACCGCGCGGCGGATCGCGGCGCGGGCCTTGCCGGTAACGACGAAGCCAAGCCACGAGAGCTGCGGGGAAGCGCTCTTGCTCTTGATGATCTCCACCACGTCGCCGTTGTTCAGCGGGGTGCGCAGCGGCATGTGGCGGCCGTTGATCTTGGCCCCTACCGCGAAGTTGCCCAGGTCCGAGTGAACCGAATAGGCAAGGTCGACCGGGGTCGACCCCTTGGGCAGCTGGTGCAGCGCGCCCTTGGGCGTGAAAGCGAAGATGCGGTCCTGGTAGATCGCCAGCTTGGTATGCTCGAGCAGTTCCTCGGCATCGTGGCTGGCATCGACGATTTCGATCAGGTCGCGCAGCCAGCCGACCTGGCCATCCGGCTTGTCGCCCTGCTTGTAGGCCCAGTGCGCAGCCAGCCCGAATTCATTGAGTTCGTGCATGTCCCGCGTGCGGATCTGCACTTCCATGCGCATCGAATTTTCGAAGATCAGGCTGGTGTGCAGGCTGCGGTAGCCGTTCGACTTGGGGGTCGAGATGTAGTCCTTGAACCGGCCCGGGATCATTTGCCAGTGGGTGTGCAGGATGCCCAGCGCCCGATAACAATCGCCGATGTCCTGCGTCAGCACGCGGAACGCCATGATGTCGGTGATCTGCTCGAACGAGACGTGGCGCTCGGCCATCTTCTTCCAGATCGAATAGGGGTGCTTTTCGCGCCCCGACACTTCAACCTTCAGGCCCGCCTCGGCCAGGGCCTGCTTGATCGACAGGGCTATGGCATCGACCTGCCCGCCTTCGCTGCTGCGGATCTGGGCGAGCCGCCCGGTGATCGTGGCATAGGCCTCGGGCTCCAGCTGCTCGAAGGCGAGCAGCTGCATTTCGCGCATGTACTCGTACATGCCCACCCGCTCGGCCAGGGGGGCATAGATATCCATCGTTTCGCGGGCGATGCGGCGGCGCTTTTCCTCGCTCTTGATGAAGTGGAGCGTGCGCATGTTGTGCAGGCGGTCGGCCAGCTTGACCAGCAGGACGCGGATGTCCTCGCTCATCGCCAGCAGGAACTTGCGCAGGTTCTCGGCCGCGCGTTCGCTCTCGCTCATCACTTCGATCTTGGAAAGCTTGGTCACCCCGTCGACCAGTCGCGCCACTTCGGGTCCGAACAGCCTTTCGATCTCTTCGGTGGTGGCCAGGGTGTCCTCGACCGTGTCGTGGAGCAGGGCGGTGATGATGGTTTCCTGATCCAGCTTCAGCTCGGTCATCAGGCCGGCCACTTCGACCGGGTGCGAGAAATAGGGATCGCCGCTGGCGCGCTTTTGGGTCCCGTGTTTCTGCACGGTGTAGACATAGGCGCGGTTGAGCATCGCCTCGTCCGCTTCGGGATCATAGGCGAGTACGCGCTCGACAAGTTCGTACTGACGCAGCATCTGAGCCTTAAATGGCGGGCAAACGGGGCCTAGGGCAAGCGTAAAAAGGCCCGACCCGAAGGTTCGCGGGGGCCGATCAGCTCCACGTCGCCTCCGGCGGCAGGCTCATCAGGATCGCATCGACGTTTCCGCCGGTCTTGAGCCCGAACAAAGTGCCGCGATCATAGACCAGATTGAATTCGGCATAACGTCCGCGCCATTCCAGTTGCTGGCGCTTGTCCTGATCGGTGAATTCCATGTTCATGCGGCGGCGGACCAGGCGCGGGAACACGTCCAGGAAAGCCTCGCCCACATCGCGGGTGAAGGCGAAGTTGGCTTCGAAAACAGCCTCGTCCGTGCAGTCGAGGTGGTCATAGAAAATGCCGCCGACCCCGCGCGCAACATTGCGGTGCGGGATGAAGAAGTACTCGTCGGCCCATTGCTTGAACCGGGGGTAATAGGCCGGATCGTGGGCATCGCAGGCGGCCTGGAAGGCGGCGTGGAATTCTGCCGTGTCCTCGGCATAGGGGATCGGCGGGTTGAGGTCGCCGCCCCCGCCGAACCAGGCCTTGCTGGTGGTGAGGAAGCGGGTGTTCATGTGCACAGCGGGAACGTGGGGATTGGCCATGTGGGCAACCAGGCTGATGCCGGTGGCGGTAAATCCGGGGTTGTCCTCTCCTGCGCCGTGGATTGTCTTGGCGAATTCGGGCGCGAACTGGCCGTGGACGGTGGAGACATTGACCCCGACCTTTTCGAAGACCCGACCCTTCATCACCCCGCGCGTGCCGCCGCCGGGATCGGGGTTTCCGGCCTCTTCGCGGTTCCAGCTGGTGTATTCAAAGCGTGCGGGGCTCCCCGCCTCGGCCTCAATCTGCTCGAATTCGGCACAGATACGGTCGCGCAGGCTTTCGAACCAGGTGCGGGCACGGGCGGTCATCGGGGTCCAGTCGGTCATGGCGTGCCCTTGCCAAGCGAATGGGCTTACGGCAAGGGAAAGCCATGGTTCCCTTTTCGTTCGCGGGTGAGGAAATGGCGCTGGCCAATGGCCTGGCGGTCTATTGGCCGCGCGAGCAGGCATTGCTGGTGGCCGACCTTCACCTTGAAAAAGCAAGCTTCTTTGCCCGCTTCGGGCAGATGCTGCCACCTTATGACAGTCGTGACACTCTGGGACGGGTGGCACAGGCGGTGCAGCAGACCGGCGCCCGCCGCGTATTCTGTCTGGGGGATAATTTCCACGACCGCGCCGGGGCCGAGCGGCTCGAACCCCATGCTGCCGGCATGCTCGACGCCCTGACCCGGGCGACCGATTGGGTGTGGGTCTCAGGCAACCATGACCAGGGTGCTGTGCCATCCGGCACGGCGGTTGACGAGATCGAGGTGTCGGGCGTTATCCTCAGGCACGAAGCGCTGCGGGGTGAAACCCGGCAGGAACTTTCCGGTCATTTTCACCCCAAGCTGAGAGTAAAGACGCGTGGCCGCGCGATCGTGCGGCCTTGCGCCGTGGCCAGCGAGCGCAAGCTGATCCTGCCTGCTTTTGGCGCGCTGACCGGGGGGATGGACGCAGCCGATCCCGCGATCATTGCCGCTTTGCAGCCGGTCTGCGCCGCAGACGCTCTGCTGGGTGTGCAGGGCCGGCTGGTGCAATATCCGATCTGGCGGGCTGCTG
This sequence comes from Alphaproteobacteria bacterium, assembly GCA_046566485.1. Classification (GTDB taxonomy): domain Bacteria; phylum Pseudomonadota; class Alphaproteobacteria; order Sphingomonadales; family Sphingomonadaceae; genus Novosphingobium. The sequence goes on from JBKHWO010000019.1 coordinate 4,070, forward strand.
CCTGACCTCGCCCTCTTGACCTTCCGGACAGCGGACCGCATTGCCTTTGCATGGACACCCTGACCCGCTTGGCCGCTACCATTGCCGCACGCCGCGGCGCCGATCCCGAAACCAGCTGGGTCGCCAAACTGAACGCACGCGGGGTGCCGGTGATCGCTCGCAAGCTGGGCGAAGAGGCGGTGGAGACGGTGATCGCCGCCCTGTCCGGCAGCCGTGAGGAACTGATTGGCGAGGCTGCGGACACCCTGTTCCACCTCCTCGTCCTGCTCGATGCCAAGGGCGTGGCGCTGGAAGAAGTCCTCGCCGAACTTGATCGCCGCGAAGGCACCAGCGGAATCGCCGAAAAAGCAGCACGAGGACAGTAATGCCGATCGATGCCACCCAGCCCTATGACGACCAGAACGTCTTTGCGAAGATCCTGCGCGGGGACATCCCGAACAAGACGGTCTATGAAGACCAATGGGCGCTGGCCTTTCACGACATCAATCCCCAGGCCCCGCTGCACGTTTTGGTAATCCCCAAAGGCGCCTACGTCAGTTGGGACGATTTTTCGGCCAAGGCCTCTGCCGAGGAAATTGCCGGGTTCATCCGTGCGGTTGGCCACGTTGCACGCGAAGCGGGACTGGTGGAGCCGGGCTATCGTTTGCTCGCCAATATCGGTGGTCATGGCCACCAGGAAGTCCCGCATCTTCATGTACATATCTTTGCCGGGCGGCCGTTAGGACCCATGCTGGCCCGCTGACCAAGCGTGGCTTGTCCGGGGTAAGCCGGGCACTGCCCCTTGCTCTGCGACTCGCGCTATTGCTAAGGATATCCGGGCATGACGCTGCAGCCCGCCTTTCCTTCCGGCCTGATCGAAGGTTCGCTCCACCGCTTTGCGGTGCGTGCCTATTTCGAGGACACCGACCTTTCGGGCGTGGTCTATCATGCCAATTATCTGCGCTGGTTTGAGCGCGCCCGGTCCGATTTTGTCCGCCTGCTGGGGATCGACCAGCGCAGCGTGAACGAAGCTGGGATAGGCGCCTTTGCCGTGGCTGACCTGGCGATCCGCTATGCCGCTCCGGCCCGACTGGATGACGGTGTGCAAATTGAAACGCGCTGCACCGAACTGGGCGCAGCCTCTTGCCGAATGCAGCAGAAAGCGATCCGTGAGGATGGTTTGCTGCTGGCCGAAGCGACGTTTCGTGTCGGCTTTGTCTCTCCTGAAGGCAAACCGCGCCGGATGCCCGATGGCTGGCGCGCGGCCTTTGCCCCGATTGTCTGTGAAGGAATGAAATGACTGCTCTCAACCTGCTGTCGGCTGCCGCTGTGGCGCCCAAGCATCTCGATCCGCTCGCCCTGTTCCTGCAGGCGGACATCGTCGTGAAAGTGGTGATGGCGGGTCTGGTCTTCGCGTCGATCTGGGTGTGGACGATCATTGCCGCTTTCAGCCTGCGCTATCGCAAGGTCAGCGCCGCGAGCCGGGCTTATGAGCACGATTTCTGGAACGCAGCCGATATCGACGCCTTTCAGGCCCAGCGCGGCACCGGCGATGTCCCGTCCGCCAAGGTCGCCGCGGCAGCGATTGCCGAATGGCGCCGTTCGACCGGCAGCAAGCAGCTGGACCGCGATGGCACCCGCCAGCGCCTGGCTCAGGCCATGGACGGGGCCATCGCAGTTGAGGCCGAACAGCTGTCCGAACGGCTCAATTTCCTCGCCACGGTTGGCTCGGTCGCCCCGTTCGTGGGCCTGTTCGGCACGGTCTGGGGGATCATGAATTCGTTCTTCCAGATCGGTCAGCAGCAGAACTCCTCGCTCGCCGTGGTGGCGCCCGGGATTTCCGAGGCGCTGTTCGCCACGGCCATTGGCCTGTTTGCGGCGATCCCGGCCGTGATTGCCTACAACCGTCTGTCGCACCGGGTCGATCAGCTCGAAGCGCGGCTGCAGCGCTTTGCCGATCGCTTCCACGCCAGCCTCAGCCGTGAACTGGATTCGATGTAATGGCGATGGGTGCAGCTCCCTCCCGGCGCAAGCGTCGCGGCCGGGCGCCGATGGCCGACATCAACGTCACGCCGCTGGTCGACGTGATGCTGGTGCTATTGATCATCTTCATGGTCACGGCTCCGCTGCTCAGCGCCGGGGTGCCGGTGAACCTGCCCGACGCCAATGCCAAGCCGCTCAACCAGAACCCCGAAGAGATCAGCATTTCGATTGCCGAGGATGGCATGATCTACTTGGGCGATACTGCGCTGGAACCCGGCAGTCTGGCGCAAAAGCTGGCGGAAGTCCCCCCGGCGCCTGACGGCAAGCCCCCGCAGGTGGTGCTGCGCGCGGATCGCACTCTGGACTATGGCCGGGTCATGGCCGTGATGGGGGAACTCAATCGGGCTGGCTTCAATACCATTTCGCTGGTCACCACCGGTTCAGTTCCAAGTCCCTAGCGCTGTGATCATGTTCAAATCACGCGTCATTCGGAGTTTGGTGTGAGGCGGTCCGCGCTTTCCCGCGAAGAGGCTTTTGGCCTCGCTGTCGCCGCATTGGGCCATGTCGCGCTGGTCTGGGTCCTGGTCACGGCCAAGCCGCCCGAACCGCTGCCCCCCGTCGACCGGGTGAGCGTCACCTTGAGCGACGAAATGGGTGCGGTTTCCACTTCGCCAAATCCGCAGTCCGACCCGATGGCCGATGCAGGTCCTGAACTGGGTGAGCCCGCCCCGGTCGAAGAGCCGCAGACACCGTCGGTGCCACAGCCAGCCTCGCAACCGCGTCCAAGCGCGGTTCCGCCGCCCAAGGCGATGCCGGCAAAGCCTCAGCAGCCAACAAAAGCTGCCCCCGCCAAGGCAATGCCGGCCAAGGCGCCGCCTCCGGCCAAGGCTGGAGCAAGCAGCTTTGACCAGCTTTTCGCCAAGGGCATCCCTGGCGGCAGCAGCAAGGGCCGCGATCAGACCGCAGCCGCCTCGCAGGCATCCGCGCAGCAGGTTGCCTCATGGTCGTCCTCGATCAATGCACGGGTTCGCGGGCCTTGGAATTCATGCCCGGTCAGCGGGCTCGATGTCGGCAAGTTGCGGGCTTCGGTACGGTTCACGCTCGATCCCAATGGCCGCGTTGCGTCGATCGAGGATTTTGATGTGACCGGGGTGACCGAAGCCAACCGCCCCCAGGTCAAACCGTTCAAGGATTGCGCGATCCGCGCGATCCGTCTTGCCGCGCCCTTTACGGGCCTCCCGCCGGAATTCCACGATCAGTGGAAGAACCGGCGCCTCAATTTCAGGAAAGAGTAGGAAGAACCCCGTGAAGAAGATCATTCCCTTCTTGCTGGCGGCGGTCTTGCCCGCCTCGGCCTTGCTGGCCCAGACAGCTGCTCCCGCGCCTGCCGCTTCGCCGCCGCCGGAAGTCGAAGAGGATGTCGTCGGCAGCCTCGACAATGACGCCAGGATCGCGATTCCGGCCTTTGCCACCAATGCCGACGTGCCGACCCAGACCAGCGCGGGCAGCACCTCCACGCTGGGCTTTGCGATGGCCAATGTCATCTTTTCCGACCTGCGCAACAACGGGCTGTTCAAGCCCAGTGGCCCGGCCAGTCTGCCGCGCCCGGCACTGTCGCAGGTCCAGGCGCCTGACTATGGCGGCTGGCGTTCCCGCGGGGCGGACATGCTGGTCCAGGGCTATGTCCGCGCCGAGGCAGGCGGCAATATCTCGGTCGGATGCTATCTCTACGATGTCGCGCTGGGCCAGCAGCGGGTCAAGGCGGGCTGGACCGTCGCGCCGGGTGACTGGCGGCGGGCCGCGCACAAGTGTGCCGACCTGGTCTATTCCAACCTGTCCGGCGAAAACCCGTTCTTCGACAGCCGGGTCGCCTATATCGCAGAGACCGGTCCCAAGGACCGCCGGATGAAGCGCCTGGCGATCATGGATTCGGACGGAGCCAACCATACCTTTCTGACCACCGGGCAAACCATTGCCCTCACCCCCCGCTATTCGCCTGACTACAAGTCGATCATGTACCTCAGCTATACCAACGGGCAGCCGCGGATTTACATCATCGATCCCCAGACCAAGGCGCAGCGCCTGTTGCTGAGCTCGAACAACCCGCTGTTCGCGCCGCGCTGGTCGCCTGATGGGCGCTGGGTGCTCTATTCGATGGCAACGGGCGGCAATACCGACATCTACAAGATCCCCTCCGCGGGCGGGACGCCGGTCAAGCTGACCGACGCCCCGGGAATCGACATCGGCGGTTCGTTCTCACCCGACGGCAGCCGGATCGTGTTTGAAAGCGACCGTTCGGGCAGCCAGCAGGTTTACGTGATGAACGCCGATGGGACGGGACAGCGCCGGATCAGTTTCTTCGGTGGGCGTGCGGCGACCCCGGAATGGAGCCCGCGCGGCGATCAGATTGCGTTTACGCACATTGTCGGCAACCTGCGGATCGCCGTGATGGATCCATCTGGCGGCAACCTGCGTTATCTTACCGACAGTTGGCAGGATGAAGCTCCAACCTGGGCTCCGAATGGCCGGGTCATCCAGTTTTTCCGGACGACCAAGGCCACGGGGCAGACCGGGCTCTGGCAGGTCGATTTGACCGGCCGGAATGAAAGGCGATTGGAAACACCTGTAGATGGTAGCGATCCTGCTTGGGGTCCGCTGCGTCCTTAATCTATGATGACTTTCGTTTCGGGTCGCTTAAGAGAGATAGCCACAAGGAGAAGCCTATGAACAAGCGCCTTACACTGACGATGCTGATCGCAGCCGGGATGGCTGTTTCGGCTTGCGCCAAGAAGGCACCCAAGGTCCTGCCGCCCGATCCTGGTGCCAGCCAGACCCAGGCGAGCGCCAGCACGGCGCCGCTGCCGGGCAGCCAGGCCGACTTTGCCGCCCAGATGATGGGGCAGGACACGATCTATTTCGAAACGGACAAGTTCAATATCGACGCGACCGACCAGGCGGCTCTCGCCGCGCAGGCGCAGTGGTTGATGAAGTATCCGGCCAAGCGCCTGACGGTTGAAGGCCATGCCGACGAACGCGGCACGCGCGAATACAACCTGGCGCTGGGCGAACGCCGCGCCAATGCTGCCAAGAACTACCTTGTCAGCCTGGGCGTCGATGCCGGGCGCATCTCGACCCTGTCCTATGGCAAGGAACGTCCGGTTGCTTTGGGCAGCGATGAGGAAAGCTGGGCCCGCAACCGCCGCGCCGTTACCGTAACGATTGATTGATTGGCAAAAGGGCAGGGCCGATGGTCCTGCCCTTTTCTGTTTTACCAGATCAGTTCAGAATCGGCAGGAAGCGCGGCAAGGCCGGCATCGCCGAGATATCCGCGTTGAGCGGAACGAGGCTTCCGGCATCGCGCGCCAGTTGTTCGCCAGCTTGCCGGCCAAGCAGAACAAAGCTGATCATCGCCAGCACTGACACTGTAATCGACAGGCAAAGTTGCTTGCTCATCATTGCATCCTTTGGTGCGTGATATGGTCATGCACCGTGGAACGTTCAATACGTCAGTTAGGACACTGACGCGAATGCTTTTCCAGCCTTGCCGACCGGCGCGACTTGCGCCTATCGCGAAACCATGAGCCGAGCGACGCGATCCAACAACTGGGGCTTTCCCCGCTGGGGCGGCTATGGCGGCAGCCGCGAGGCTGCGCAGGTCCGTCTGTGCGATCGGCACGGCTGTAACGAGCCTGGCAATTGCCCGGCTCCGAAAAGCCCGAATAGCCCGGAACGCTGGATGTTTTGTCAGAAGCACGCGGCGGAATACAATGCCGGGTGGGACTATTTTGCGGGTCTTGACGCGGAAGAAGCCGCTGCCCGCGAAAATGAAGAGCGGCAGCACAGCGAGGGCTTCAGGGAGAGCGCCCATTATGGCTGGGCCACCTCTGGCGATGGCAGCCGCAGCCGGGACGAACTGCGCGCGCTCGACGTGCTGGGGCTTGAACCCGATGCGGATTTCGAGGACGTGAAGAAAGCCTGGCGGGCAAAGGCCAAAGAAGTCCATCCCGATGTGCGCCCGGGCGATGAGGATGCCGCTAAGGCGTTCCAGGCGCTACAACTCGCCTACGAAGTCTTGCGCGCCGCAGAGGAGCGGCGGGAGTGGAAGGGGTAGTCAGGTCCGCTCGCGCAGGGGTAGGCGCTTGATCGACCCAGAGAAGGCCAGAACCGGGCGATCGCCGTCATCGGAATCGTAAATGATCCCGCGCACGAAAACCATCGACAGGCCCGCACGGACCACTTCGCCGCGCGCGATGAGCAGTTTGCCGGGCACGGCGGCATTCACGAATTCGCAGTTGCAGGTAACAGTGACGCCGTGGACCTCGTTGTTCATGCCCCCCGCAATCATGAACAGGGCGTAGTCGGCAAAGGTCATCAGCGAACCGCCGTGGATGTTGCCCCCGGCGTTGCAGTTCTTTTCGTCCGGACGAAAGCCGCAGACCATCTTCTTGCGTTCTGGCTTGCAATAGAACGGCCCGGTGTGATCCTCGAAAGCATCGGACGGTTCATAATGATACCAGCCCGCCCATTGCCCCTCTGCGACCTTTTTCAGGCCGGCACGGGTGGGCTCGTCTTCCAAAGCTTCGGGCAGAAGCTTGTCGTGCGGTTCTTCGGACATGCGAACGCTCCCGGTCATCCCAGACTATGCGCAGGCGAAAGCAGAAAGCAGGCTAGGGAGCAAGCGGCTTCGGTCTGCTGCTGCGTTTGCGCACCGGTCAGATCGCCGCGATGGTCCAGACGACGGCGACCATCAGGAACACCCCGGCCAGGTCCAGCATAAGCCCCGCCTTCAAAACCCGTGGCATGGCGATGTGGCCAGTCGACCAGGCCAGCGCATTCGGACCGGTGCCTGCGGGCAACATAAAGCCCCAGCTGGCGGCGAGTGCTGCCGGCAGGGCGAGCAGGATCGGGTCTGCTCCCAAAGCGACGACCAGTGCCCCGACCACCGGCATGATTCCGCTGGCGGCCGCGATGTTGCTGGCAAATTCGGTGACCAGCACGACAAAGGCGACCAAGACGAGCGCGACAATCGGCAGCGGCACGGCGCGCAGCGGCAGGAGCATTTGTCCGAGCCAGTTCGCAAGCCCGCTTTCGGTCATGCCCATCGCCAGCGCCAGACCGCCCCCGAACATCAGGATCACCCCCCATGGCGCGCGGTTGGCCTCGTCCCAGGTCAGCAGCGACCGTCCCGTGCCATCGGGGAGGAAGAACAGGCTGAGCCCGGCAATGGCGGCAATCGTCCCGTCATCCAGTCCGCCCGCCGGGAACAGTGGCTTGAGCAGCGGCATCGAAACCCAGGCGATCACCGTCAGGACGAAAACCGGGGCTAAGCGGCGCTCTGGTGTGGTCCAGGTGTCCGGCAAGTGGATCGCGGCGCGGGCGGCGGCGGGATCGAAACTGTCGCGGTGAATGCCCTGGACCCGGGCGATGATCAGCGCGGCGAGCGGCACCCCCAGCAGCACGACAGGAATGCCATAGGCACTCCATTCGAGGAAGGTCAGTTCGACCCCCAGGCTCTTGTTGAGCAGCGCCACGGCAATCGCATTGGTCGGCGTGCCGACGATCGTGCCGAACCCGCCCAGCGTTGCGGCGAAGGCAACGCCCATCGGCAAGGCGCCTGCAATCCCGTCCTGCGCACCCTCCTTCACGCCCCCCGAAGCGAGCATGGCCAGGGCCATCGGCATCATGATCAGTGCGGTCGACGTGTTCGAAATGAACATCGAGATCGTCGCCGTGGCTGCCATGACGGCCAGCAGCAGTTGCCAGTTGGAATGACCGGCGCGGCTCAGGATGGCGAGGGCGAGGCGACGATGCAGCCCGGTCCGTTCGATCGCCAGGGCCAGGAAGGCCCCGCCCAGGAACAGGAACATCGTCGGCGAATAATAGGCCGCCGCCGTCTTGTTGGCATCCGATACGCCGATCAGCGGCAGGATGATGAAGGGCAACAACGCCGTGGCGGACAGCGGCAGGGCCTCGCTCATCCACCAGGTGGCCATCCACCATACCAGTCCGGCGGTGGACCAGGCCTGCACCGGCATACCGGCCGGCGCAGCGACAAGCAGAGTGAACAGGAAACCAAGCGGCCCCAGCCAGAAGCAAATGCGCTTGGCAGTCATCGCGGCCCCCCGCTCACCCTGTTGAGCTTACTTCGGCGAAATCACCATCAGCATCTGGCGGCCTTCCATGCGCGGATAGGCCTCGATCTTGGCGATCTCGGCGGTGTCTTCCTGCACCCGGCGCAGCAGGTTCATGCCCAGCTGCTGGTGCGAAAGTTCACGCCCGCGGAACCGCAGGGTGACTTTCACCTTGTCGCCTTCGCCGATGAATTTGTGGATCGCGCGCATCTTCACGTCATAGTCGTGATCGTCGATGTTCGGACGCATCTTGATCTCCTTGATCTCCTGCGTCTTCTGGCTCTTGCGCGCGGCGTTGGCCTTCTTCTGCGCCTCATACCGGAACTTGCCGACATCGAGGAACTTCGCCACCGGCGGATCAGCGTTCGGAGAGATTTCAACCAGGTCCAGGCCTACTTCGGCTGCCTGTTCGATCGCTTCGCGGGTGTACATGACGCCCAGATTCTCGCCGTTCTCGTCAATGACGCGAACCTTGTCCGAGGTAATCATCTGGTTGTAGCGCGGCCCGCTTTTCACGGGGGGCGTCATCATGCGCCGGGGTGGGGGTGCTATAGTATTCTCTCCTGTTGCGTAGAAAGGCTCGCGCGTCCTTAAAGCGAATCGCTCCGCCGCGCAATCGGCGCGATTCCGGCTCCCCGGCCCTAGCCGCGTGCCGGTAGCCCCGCTGCGCGTAGCGCGGCATGGGCCTGGGCGATGGTATGCGTGCCGAAGTGAAAGATCGAAGCCGCCAGGACCGCGCTGGCGTGGCCTTTGGTGACGCCTTCGACCAGATGGTCCAGCGTGCCCACCCCGCCGCTGGCGATGACCGGCACGGACACCGCATCGGCAATCGTGCTGGTCAGTTCCAGGTCATAGCCGCGCTGGGTGCCGTCGCCGTCCATCGAGGTGACGAGCAGTTCGCCCGCGCCCAGCTCGGCCAGGCGGATGGCGTGCTCCACCGCGTCGATCCCGGTCGCCTTGCGCCCGCCGTGGGTGAAGATTTCCCAGTTGCCACGCGGCGTGCGGCGGGCATCGACCGAAGCGACGACGCACTGGCTACCCATCTTTCCGGCGATGTCGGCCACCACTTCGGGGCGCGAGACAGCGGCGCTGTTGACCGCGACCTTGTCGGCCCCGGCCAGCAGCAGCGCGCGGGCATCCTCGACCGAGCGGACTCCGCCGCCGACGGTCAGCGGCATGAAGCAGACTTCCGCCGTGCGGCGCACCACGTCGAGCAGGGTGCAGCGCCCTTCGTGGCTGGCGGAAATATCCAGAAAGCACAATTCGTCTGCGCCCGCCGCGTCATAGGCGCGGGCCTGTTCCACCGGATCGCCGGCATCGCGCAGGTCGACGAAGTTCACGCCCTTGACCACGCGCCCATCGCGCACGTCGAGACAGGGAATGACGCGGATGCGGACGGTCATGCCTTGCTCGCAATGGCAATGGCTGCTGCCAGGTCGAGCCGCCCTTCGAACAGGGCGCGCCCGGTAATCACACCTTCGATGCCATCCGCCGCGTGGAGGGCGAGAACATGGATATCGTCGAGGCCCTTCACCCCGCCGCTGGCGATCACCGGAATGTCGACCCGGCGCGCCAGATCGACCGTCGCTTCGATGTTCACGCCTTTCAGCAGGCCGTCGCGGCCGATGTCGGTGAACAGCAGGCTGGCGACGCCCGCGTCCTCGAAGCGGCGCGCGAGGTCGACCACCGACACATCGGACACTTCGGCCCAGCCTTCGGTGGCGACCATGCCATCGCGCGCATCGACGGCGACGACGATGCCGCCTGGAAACTCCGCCGCCATGTCCTTGACGAACTGCGGGTCCTTCAGCGCCGCGGTGCCCATGACCACGCGCGCCACGCCCAGGTCGAACCAGCCTTCGACCGCCTCGCGGGTGCGGATGCCGCCGCCCAGCTGGACGTGGCCCGGGAAGGCGTCGAGGATGGCTTCCACCGCAGCGCGGTTCTCGGCCCGGCCCGCGAAGGAGCCGTCGAGGTCTACGACATGGAGAAAGTGCGAACCGGCCTCGGCAAAGATCAGGGCCTGGGCGGCGGGATTGTCACCATAGACCGTGGCGCGATCCATGTCGCCTTCGGCCAGGCGAACGACTTGACCGCCCTTGAGGTCAATGGCCGGAAAAACGATCATGCTAAGGTTTCCATTCGAGGAAGCGGGCGAGCAGGGCGAGGCCGTAAGCCTGGCTCTTTTCCGGGTGGAACTGGACACCCACGATATTGTCCCGCGCAACAGCGGCAACCAGCCCGCCGCCATGATCGGTCATGGCCGCGACCGTGTGGCCATCGTCCGGGGCGAACTGATAGGAATGGAGGAAATAGGCCTCGCCCGCTTCGACCAGTGCGGCATGCGGAGTGACCTCGACATCGTTCCAGCCCATGTGCGGGACCTTGATCGCCGGGTCGGTTCGCTCGATCAGGCGCACTTCGCCGCCGATCCAGCCGAGGCCCGGAGTGGTGCCATGCTCAACCCCGCGGTCGGCCAGCAATTGCATGCCCACGCAGATGCCCAGGAACGGCGCGCCGCCGACGATGACGCGTTCGCGCAGGGTTTCTTCCAGATGCGGGATCGCGCGCAGCCCTTCGGCGCAGGCCTTGAAGCTGCCCACGCCAGGCAGGACGATCCGGTCCGCCGCGCGGACCACGTCGGGATCGGCCGTAACGGTGACGCTGTGCGCGCCTGCAGCTTTCAGGGCATTGGCGACCGAGTGGAGGTTGCCCGCGCCGTAGTCGACGAGAGCAAGGACTTCACCCACGTTCCATCTCCTGCTCACGCAGGCAAGCCGGGCGCGGATGCGACCGGCTAACCACCAAGAACACCTTTGGTCGAGGGAATTGCCCCGTGCTTGCGCGGGTCGAGCTCCACCGCTTGGCGCATCGCGCGGGCAAAGCCCTTGTAGATGCCTTCGCAGATGTGGTGGTTGTTGCTGCCGTACAGCAGTTCGATGTGCAGGGTGATGCCGATCGCCTGGGCAATCGACTGGAACCAGTGCTCGAACAGCTCGGTATCCATTTCGCCGAGACGTTCCTGGGTGAACTTTGCATTCCACACCAGCCAGGGGCGGCCCGAAATATCGAGCGCGACGCGGGCCAAGGCCTCGTCCATCGGGCTGTAGGCGGTGCCATACCGGCCGATCCCGGCCTTGTCGCCCAGCGCCTGGCTGATCGCCTGGCCGATGGCGATGGCGCTGTCTTCGGTGGTGTGGTGCTGGTCGACGTGGAGGTCGCCCTTCACGTGGCATTTCAGGTCGATCAGCGAGTGACGGCTGAACTGCTCGATCATGTGATCGAGAAAGCCGATCCCGGTTGAAACGTCATAGGCACCGGTCCCATCGAGGTTCACTTCGACGAGGATATCGGTTTCGTGAGTTTTCCGCGCAATGCGTGCCGTCCGCATGGGGAGCGCCTATAGGCCGGAATCGGGCCGGCGCAATCTCTTTCCCATTGCCCCCATTCCCCTCACCCCTTTCCCCCCTTGACCGTGAGGCCAGTGAGCGCCACTTGGGATTTATGAGCGAGATGCCCGACAGCCTGATCCCCTATGACGAAATCGTGCAGGAGGCCCTGCGTGCCGTTGTCGGCCGGGTCCTTGGCCAGGTCGTCGATGCCGGCGGCATGCTGCCCGGTGATCACCATTTCTACATCACTTTCAAGACCGGCGCGCCGGGGGTGGACATCCCGACCCATCTGAAAGAGCGGTTCCCGGATGAGATGACCATCGTCCTGCAGAACAAGTTCTGGGACCTGACGGTCGAGCCTGAACTGTTCTCGGTTGGCCTGTCGTTCAACCAGATCCCGACCAAGCTGGTGGTGCCCTATTCCGCGATCACCGCCTTCGTTGATCCGGCGGTGGATTTTGGCCTGCAGTTCCAGGCGGTACTGCCTGAAGACGAAGCTTCGGTCCATGGCGATGAACAAAGCGACGCGCCAATCGTTGGCGCGGATGACGGTTCCAACGTCGTGACGGTCGATTTCGGAAGAAAGAAATAGCCATGGCCAAGGGTGTGATCGGCAGGGGGAAGAAAGCCGCGAAAGACGCGCTGGAAACCGCCGCCGACCAGGCCCCCAGCCCCAGCCCCAATCCGATGACCAACCTGGTCCTCGCCGATTTCGCCTTGCGCGGGGGCGGGCAGTTGCTCCGTCATGCGGTCGAACGGACCTTGCTCGGCGCGAAATATTCCAAGGAAGACGCGAAGAACCTGGTGAAGGGGCGCTCCATGGCGCAGACCCTGTTCGGGACTGCGCTGGCCCGGATCGCGACCCGTTCGGTCCCTGGTGCGCTGGTGGTCGGCGGCGGATTGCTGGCGAAAACGCTCTATGACCGACGCAAGGGCAAGGCTGCGGCGCGGTCCGCAGGCCGCAAGGCCGTTGCCAAACAGGCGGAAAAGGGCGCCGACAAGGCTTGATTTTCTGCCCCGGCCTGCGCCATCAGCGCACATGGCCAGCAACACTCTCCAACGCCGCGGACTGATGTTCATCCTTTCCTCGCCCTCTGGCGCGGGAAAAACCACGATCAGCCGGATGCTGCTGGAACGCGATGCCGAAATCAAACTGTCGGTCTCGGCCACCACCCGTCCCATGCGCGCAGGTGAAGTGGACGGCCAGGATTACCACTTCGTCTCCCAGGCGGAATTCGATCGCATGGTCGAAGACAGCGCGTTCCTGGAATGGGCCACGGTCTTCGGCAATTCCTATGGCACGCCCAAGGCCCAGGTGAAGGCGGGCCTGCGCGAAGGGCAGGACTATCTGTTCGACATCGACTGGCAGGGCACGCAGCAGCTCTATCAGAAGATGGAAACCGATGTGGTCCGCGTTTTCATCCTGCCGCCCAGCCTGGCGGAACTGCAGCGCCGGCTGAACGGCCGCGCGACCGACAGCGCCGACGTGATCGCGGCACGGATGGAACGCGCGCGGGCAGAAATCAGCCACTGGGATGGCTATGACTACGTCGTGGTCAACGACGACGTCGAAGCGTGCTATTCGCAAGTCTGCGAAATCCTCCACGCCGAACGCATGAAACGCGCCCGCCAGACCGGCCTGATCGGGTTCGTGCGGGAGCTGATGAAGGATTGAGAATCACAGTATCATCGCGCGCAGGGTGATGCCCCGCGCACGATGACACCTGTAACTCAATGCCCCGAGGGGTCGTTGAACTCGCTGGGGATCCAGGCGTTGACGATGCCGCCGTCGATCGGGATGGTCGTACCGACCACATAGTCCCCTGCTCGGCTGGCCAGATAGATTGCGCCGCCGGCGATGTCCTCGGCCACACCGACGCGCTTGTAGGGGATGCCCTTGGCGCTGGCTTCGGGGTTCTTGGCCGCCGCCTTGTTCATCTCGCTGGGATAGGCGCCCGGGGCGATGCCGGTGCAGACGATGTTGTCCTGGATCAGGCGCGCGGCCAAGCGCTTGGTGAGATGGATCACGGCAGCCTTCGATGCCTGGTAGGAATAGGTTTCCCACGGGTTCGGACGCAGCCCGTCGATCGAGGCGATGTTGATCACCTTGGCCGGACGGTCAAAGCTGGCTGCGGCCTTCAGCAGCGGGTGCAGCTTCTGGGTCAGGAAGAACAGGCTCTTGACGTTGAGGTCCATGACCTTGTCCCAGCCCGCTTCGGGGAACTGGTCAAACTCCGCGCCCCAGGCGGCCCCGGCATTGTTGATGAGCACGTCCAGCTTGCTTTCGCGGCTGGCCAGTTCCTCGGCCAGCTTCTTGACGTCGTCCATCTGGCTGAGGTCGCCCGGCAGGCCGATGACCTTGCCCGGATAGGCGGCGTTGAATTCCGCTTCGGTCTCGGCCAGCTGCTCGCGCTTGCGGGCAGTGATATAGACCTTCTCGCATCCTGCGGCGAGGAAGCCTTCGAGCAGCATCTTGCCAATCCCGCGCGAACCGCCGGTGATCAGGGCAACCTTGCCTTCAAGGCTGAAGAGTTTGGTGAAATCCATCGTTATTCTCCTCTTCGTCGTCATCCCGCGAAAGCGGGGATCGCTGGCCCGTTTGCGGCCAGCGGTCCAGGGTCAAGCCCGGGACGACGGTTAGTATCCGCTCAGCTGGGCGACGCGTTCGGCGTGATAGTACAGGTCGCCCATGAATTCGGCCAGGGCGCGATCGCGCTTCATGTAAAGGCCGATGTCATATTCGTCGGTCATGCCGATGCCGCCGTGCATCTGCACGCCTTCCTTGATCGCCAGACCGGCCGCCTTGCCCGCCTTGGCCTTGGCAACCGAGACCATCAGCTCGGCTTTCTCGCTGCCAGCGTCGAGCAGCTGCTGCGCCTTGATCACCGTGGCGCGGGCGATTTCCAGTTCGGAATAGAGGTGCGCGGCGCGGTGCTGCAGGGCCTGGAATTCGCCGATCAGCTTGCCGAACTGCTTGCGCTGCTTGAGGTAGGTGGTGGTCATGTCGAATGAGCCAAGCGCCACGCCGACGCTTTCCGCCGCCGCACCGACGCGGCCGGCGTTGAGCACGCGGTTCAGCACTTCACGCCCGCCATCGACTTCGCCAATCACGGCATCGGCATCCAGCTGTACCCCGTCGAGCTTCACATGGGCGCTCTGCGCGCTGTCGACCAGGCGGACCACGTCCAGGCTCAGACCAGCGGCATCCTTGGGCACGGCGAACAGGGTGATCCCGTCGTTGTCGTCATCGCTGCCAGCGGTGCGGGCCGCGACGACCAGCATGTCGGCGCTGCCGCCCTGGACGACAAAGGCCTTCGCGCCGCTCAGCTTGAAGCCGTTGCCAGCGCGTTCGGCGCGGGTGGAAATGCGCTCGGGACGGTGCTTCGGACCTTCGTCGATCGCCACGGCGAACACGCTGTCACCTGAAAGCAGGCCGGGCAGATAGCGCCCGCGCAGTTCGTCCGAAGCCTGACCCAGCGCTGTTGCGGCCATGACCGAGCTGGTCAGGAACGGCGAAGGGGTGAGGTTGCGGCCAATCTCTTCGAGCACGATCCCGGCTTCGACATTGCCCATGCCCAGGCCGCCGTCGGCTTCGCTGACAAGCACGCCGGTAAAGCCCAGTTCGGCGAACTGCTTCCACAGGGCGTGGCCAAAGCCGTCCTTGCAATTGATGTCGCGCCAGTGGCGCAGCTGTTTTGCGATATTGCCCTCGTCCGCCATGAACTGGCGGGCGGTATCGGCGAGCATCGCCTGGTCTTCGGTATGGTATAGCGGCATTTGCAAATCTCCATTCGTCATCCCCGCGCAGGCGGGGATCGCTGGCGTCCTGGTGCGGCCTCGGTCAATCGAGGCCAGCGGTCCCCGGTCAGGCCGGGGACGACGCCAAAATTAAGCCCCCGGCAGGTCCAGGATGCGCTTCGAAATCACGTTGAGCATGACTTCGCTGGTCCCGCCCTCGATCGAGTTGGCCTTGGTGCGCAGCCACGAACGCGCCTTCGATCCGCCGTTCGAGCTTTCGCTTTCCCATTCCAGCGCCGCGCTGCCGCCAGCCGCCATCAGCAGTTCGTGACGGCGCTTGTTCAGCTCGGTCCCGGCGTACTTCATCATGTTGGGCTGGGCCGGATGAGCCTTGCCAACCTTGATTTCGTCGAGGAACTTTTCGCCCATCGCGGTGAAGGCCAGGGCATCGACGTCGAACATCGCCAGCTCGGCCCGCAGCAGCGGGTCTTCCAGGCCATTGCGCTTGGCAAAGGCGCCGATGGTGTTGAGCCGGTCGTTGCCGCCCGCGCCCGAGATCATCTCGCGCTCGTGACCCAAGAGGTACTTGGCGGCGTCCCAGCCGCGGTTCAGTTCGCCGACGATCTGGTGCTTGGGCACCTTCACATTGTCGAAGAAGGTTTCGCAGAACGGCGAGTTGCCGCTGATCAGCAGAATCGGCTTGGTCGAAACGCCGGGGCTTTCCATGTCGAACAGCAGGAAGGAAATGCCCTGGTACTTGTTGGTCTTGTCGGTGCGGACCAGGCAGAAGATCCAGTCCGCCTTGTTTGCATAAGAGGTCCAGATCTTCTGGCCGTTGACCACCCAGTGGTCACCCTTGTCTTCGCCATAGGTCTGCAAGCTTACGAGGTCCGATCCCGAACCCGGTTCCGAATAACCCTGGCACCAGCGGATTTCGCCGCGGGCGATCTGGTTCAGGTAGTGGACCTTCTGCTCTTCGGTACCGAACTTCAGCAGAGCCGGGCCCAGCATCCAGATGCCGAACGAGGACAGCGGCGGACGCGCGCCGATGCGGTGCATTTCCTCGCGCCAGATCTTGGCTTCAGCGGGCGACATGCCCGCGCCGCCATAGGGCTTGGGCCAGTCGGGCACGGTGTAGCCCTTGGCCGCGCAGCGCTCCAGCCACTGCTTTTGCGCTTCGTTCTTGAACTTGAACTTGCGCCCTCCCCAGCAGATGTCGTCCTCGTCACGGGCGGGTTCGCGCATTTCGGGCGGGCAGTTTTCTTCAAGCCAGGCGCGGATTTCGGCGCGGAAGGCATCAAGGTCGGACATGGGCAAAGACTCCTCTCTTTAATCGTAAGGTTAAGGGGACTCGGGCCCCATGCGCAAGCCCGGATTTCTGCCATTCGAGCGAGAGCACGCTTGCCGTAGCGTCAAGCCGAAGGGCGTTGACCGCGCCGCTTCGCGACCTAAGCTGGGGCCAAACGAGAGAGAAGGAGAGGCCATGCGATTCTCGGGCAAAAGCGTCGTCGTTACGGGTGCAGCATCGGGAATCGGGCGCGCCACTACCCTGCTGTTTGCCCGCGAGGGAGCAACGGTGTTCGCCGCTGACCTCAACCTCGCCGGGGCCGAAGAAGTGGCGCGCGAGGGGGACAATATCATTCCGGTCGCCTGCGACGTTTGCGATGTCGCCCAGATCAAGGCGCTGATGGACCATGCCGCGGGAACCTGCGGCGGGATCGACGTGGTGTTCAACAATGCCGGAGCCGGCGGCGCGCGCGAATCGATCGACGAGATCGACGCCGACGGCTGGGACCGGACCATGGACTTGCTGCTGCGCTCGGTCGCGATGGGCATCCGCTATGCCGTGCCGCACATGAAGCAGCGCCCGGGTGCGGCGATCGTCAACACCAGTTCTGTTGCTGCAGTCGGGCCGGGCTATTCGCCGACGGCCTATGCCGTGGCCAAGGCCGGGGTGCTGCACCTGACCAAGTGCGCCGCGACCGATCTGGCCCAGCACGGCATCCGGGTGAACGCGGTCCAGCCGGGTTTCATCAACACCAATATCTTCACCGCCAGCATGGAAATGCCCGAGGAACTGGTGACGACGGCCAAGGCCATGATCGCCCAAATGTCGAGCCAGGCCCAGCCCGTGGCGCGCGGCGGCCAGCCCGACGACATTGCCAATGCCGTGGCCTTCCTGTGCAGTGATGCCGCCGGCTTCATGACCGGGGCCTCGCTGATCGTCGATGGCGGGATAACGGTCGGTCCGCGTCATAGCTGGGATCCGGAAGCGCCGGGGCTGTTCGATGCCCTTCAGGCCATGGCCGAGGCGTCTGGCGCGGGTAAGGCCTGATGCAGCCGATCCAGGGCCGGATCCCGACACGTCTGGCCCTGTTCCACGGCCTGGGTTCGATTGCCTATGGGGTGAAGGACAACGGGTTCTCCACCTTCCTGCTGCTTTACTACAATCAGGTCCTGGGGATGAGTGCCCAGCTGGTCAGCTTGGCGCTGATGCTTGCTCTGGTGATCGACGGGATCATCGATCCGATCATCGGTTACCTTTCGGACCGGACGCACACCCGCTGGGGCCGCCGCCTGCCCTGGCTGTATCTTGCCCCGATCCCGCTGGGGATCACCTGGTACCTGATGTGGGCGGAAACCACGCAGCCGACGTTCTGGGGACTGGTTGGGCTGGCAGTCGCGATCCGGGCGTTGGTCTCGTGCTGCGAGGTTCCCTCGGTCGCGCTGGTTCCGGAATTGACCCGCGACTATGACGAACGGACCCGGCTGATGCGGTTCCGTTTCCTGTTCGGCTGGGGCGGCGGCCTGCTGGTGATGTTCCTGGCCTACGACGTGTTCCTGGCCAAGGGCCTGCTCGATGCCGAGGGGTATCGCGCCTATGGCTTGACCGGCGCGATCATGATCACCGGCGCCGTGCTGATTTCGGCTTTGGCCCAGCACAAGGTGGCCGCCGGCTATCCGCCGCGCCATCGCTCGAAGTTCAGTCTGAGCACTGCTTTTGCCGAGCTGCGCGAAAGCTTTTCGCACCGGGCTTTCGTCATCCTGCTGATCGGTGGCGGGCTGGCCTATACCAGCCAGGGCATCACCTTTTCGATCAGCAACTATCTGTACCTGTTCATCTGGCGCTTTACCCCTGCGGACCTGGCGATGTTCCCGTGGGTTCTGTTCACCAGCGTCGTGGGTACCTTCGTCCTGCTGCCCCATTTGCATAAGCGCTGGGGCAAGCGGGACACGGCCGTCATCGCGGCCTTGATCGGAGCGACCTTCTGGATCAGCCCCTTCCTGCTGCGCGTGGCCGGATTTTGGCCGCAGGTAGGTACGCCGCAATCGACCTGGCCGCTGTTCACGCTGTTCTTCCTGTCCAACGTGTTCAGCGTTTCGGCGATGATTTCGGCCAGCTCGATGATTGCCGACGTGGTTGAAGCTTCGGAAGAACAGACCGGGCGGCGCAGCGAGGGCGCTTTCTTTGCCGGAAACATGTTCATGACCAAGTGCGCGACCGGCCTTGGCATTTTTACCACCGGGCAGCTGCTGGCCTTTGCCGGGATGCCCGAAAAGGCCAAGCCCGGCATGGTCCCGGCGGAGGTGATTGATACCCTGTCTTTGACCTATGCCATGGCAATGGCAATTTTTGCGGTGTGTGTTGCGCTGGTCATTCGCCGATTCCCGATCACCCGCGCCGATCACGAAGCGCGGTTGGCGGCCTTGGCGGCGGCGCGTTCAAACCCGGATGCAGAGGGAATGCACCCATAGCCTGAAGCATTAACCGCACAATTAATTCACCCTTGGCGCCAGACCTGCACCGTGGCAGGAGCGCAAGCGAGATTCGACAGTATGAGGAAAGGAAGCAGCAATGGATTTTGATCCCACCGAACGGCAAGTATACTGGCGCGACCGCGTCCGCGAATTCATCGAGGCCAATGTTCGCCCCCGTCAGGCTGACTACAAGAAGCAGGACGCCGAAGGTGGCCGCTGGAAGGTTCTTCAGGTCGTCGAAGAGGAAAAGGCCCGCGCCAAGGCCCAGGGCATCTGGAACCTGTTCATGCCGCCGCAGTCCGGCCGCACCCACGTGGACGATACCTTTGAATTCGACGGCCCCGGCCTGACCAACCTCGAATATGCGCTCTGCGCCGAGGAAATGGGCCGCGTGGGCTGGGCTTCGGAAGTGTTCAACTGCTCGGCGCCGGATACCGGCAACATGGAAGTGCTGCACCGCTATGGCACGCGCGAGCAGAAGGAACAGTGGCTGAAACCGCTGATGAACGGCGAAATCCGTTCGGCCTTCCTGATGACCGAGCCGCAGGTCGCCTCGTCCGACGCGACCAACGTCGAATGCTCGATCCGCCGCGAAGGCGACGAATATGTGATCAACGGCACCAAGTGGTGGTCGTCGGGCGCGGGCGATCCGCGCTGCAAGGTCGCGATCGTCATGGGCAAGACCGACTTCGAGGCGAAGAAGCACCAGCAGCAGTCGATGGTGCTGATGGAGCTCGATGCTCCGGGCGTGGAAATCGTCCGTCACCTGCCGGTCTTCGGCTATGACGATGCGCCGCACGGCCACATGGAAATCAAGCTCAACAACGTCCGCATCCCGGCCAGCAACATGCTGCTGGGCGAGGGACGCGGGTTCGAGATCGCCCAGGGCCGCCTCGGGCCGGGCCGCATCCATCACTGCATGCGCACCATCGGCGTGGCCGAGGAAGCGCTGGCGCGGATGGTCAAGCGTCTCAGCAGCCGCGTTGCCTTTGGCAAGCCGATCAGCAGCCACTCGATCTGGGAACAGCGCGTTGCCGAAGCCCGCATCGAAATCGAATGTTCGCGTCTGCTCTGCCTCAAGGCGGCGGACATGATGGACAAGGTCGGCAACAAGGCCGCCCAGGCCGAAATCGCGATGATCAAGGTCAAGGCTCCGACCATGGCGCTGAAGGTGATCGACGATGCGATCCAGGCCCACGGCGGCGGCGGCGTTTCGGAAGACTTCGGTCTGGCCAAGATGTACGCCGGCCAGCGCACCCTGCGCATCGCCGATGGTCCGGACGAAGTCCACAACCGCTCGATCGCGCGGATCGAGTTCGGCAAGTACGCGCCGCAGCCGGATAGCGGCCCGACCTCGGGCGATCTCGGCGTCGCGCGTTAAGACTGGCGTCGTCCCCGGCCTGGCCGGGGACCGCTGGTTTGGGTTAGCTGAGCCGGTTCAGACCGGCCAGCGATCCCCGCTTTCGCGGGGATGACATTTTGGGAGATGGAATGATGAAAGCCGCAGTCCTGGTTGCACCGAATCAGCCGCTGGAGATCGAGAACCTCCAGATCAGCAAGCCCGGCCCGCACGAGGTGCTGATCCGCACTGCGGCCTGTGGCCTGTGCCATTCCGACCTCCATTTCATCGAGGGCACCTATCCCCACGCCCTGCCCGCCGTGCCGGGCCACGAAGCCGCCGGGATCGTCGAAGCGGTCGGCAGCGAAGTGCGCACGGTCAAGGTCGGCGATGCCGTCGTGACCTGCCTTTCGGCCTTCTGCGGCCACTGCGAATTCTGTGTCACCGGCCGCATGGCGCTGTGCCTGGGCGGCGACACCCGCCGCGCCCCCGGCGATGCGCCGCGCCTGTCGCGCCAGGATGGCAGCCCGGTGGCCCAGATGCTCAACCTCTCGGCCTTTGCCGAAATGATGCTGATCCACGAACATGCCTGCACCCGGATCGATCCGGAAATGCCGCTCGACCGCGCCTCGGTCATCGGCTGCGCGGTAACCACCGGCGCGGGCACGATCTTCAACGCCTGCAAGGTGACCCCGGGCGAAACCGTGGCCGTGGTCGGCTGCGGCGGGGTGGGCCTGGCTGCGATCAATGCGGCCAAGATTGCCGGTGCGGGCAAGATCATCGCCGCCGATCCCCTGCCGGAAAAGCGCGACCTCGCGGTCAAGCTGGGCGCGACCCACACGGTCGATGCCATGGCGCCGGATGCAGCCGCGCAGATCGTCGAACTGACCAAGGGCGGGGTCGACCACGCGGTCGAAGCGGTGGGCCGTCCGGCCTCGGGCGAACTCGCGGTCAAGTCGCTGCGCCGCGGCGGCACGGCCACGATCCTGGGCATGATGCCGCTGAACCATTCGGTCGGCCTGTCGGCGATGGACCTGCTCTCGGGCAAGAAGCTGCAGGGCGCGATCATGGGGATGAACCACTTCCCGGTCGACATGCCGCGTCTGGTCGATTTCTACATGCGCGGTCTGCTCGATCTCGACACGATCATTGCCGAGCGCATTCCGCTGGAAAAGATCAACGAAGGCTTCGAAACGATGAAGTCCGGCGCTTCGGCTCGTTCGGTCATCGTATTCGATCAGTAAGGGGCGGGACATGACCGAATTGATCAACGCGGACGAAGCCTTTGTCGGCACGGTCGAACCGGAAGGTGCCGACAAGCTGGACGAAGCGAAGCTGACCGAATGGATGCAGGCCAATGTACCGGGCTTTGCAGGCCCGCTGCACCTGACCAAGTTCAAGGGCGGGCAGTCCAACCCGACCTACAAGATCGAGGCGAAGAGCGGCAATTACGTGCTGCGGCGCAAGCCGTTCGGTCCGCTGCTGCCCAGCGCCCACGCGGTGGACCGCGAATACAAGGTCCAGGCCGCGCTGTCGAAGGCGGGCTTCCCCGCCGCGCCGCAATATGGCCTGTGCACGGATGACAGCGTGGTTGGCTCGTGGTTCTATGTCATGGGCATGGTCGATGGCCGGACCATCTGGGACGGCGCCATGCCCAACGATGCGCCGGAATACCGCCGGGCGACCTACATGGCGATGATCGACACGCTGGCTGCCTTGCATGCCGTCGATGTCGAGCAGGCGGGCCTGTCGGACTTTGGCAAGCCGGGCAACTATTTCGGCCGTCAGGTCGATCGCTGGACCAAGCAGTACAAGCTGTCCGAAACCGAGCTGATGCCGGACATGGAACAGCTGATCGAATGGCTCCCGGCGACCCTGCCCGAACAGACCCGGACCAGCGTGGTCCATGGCGATTACCGGATCGACAACATGATCTGGGCCAAGGGCCGTCCCGAAGTGCTGGCCGTACTCGATTGGGAATTGTCCACCCTGGGCGATCCGCTGGGCGACTTCTCCTATGTCGCCATGGCCTGGGTGACCGACAACGGCGGCCGTTCCGGCGTGCAGGACCTTGATCGCAAGGCACTGGGCATCCCCGAGCTTGATGAGGTGGTCGAACGCTATTGCGAAAAGACCGGCCGGACCAGCGTGCCGGACATGAACTGGTACTTTGCCTACAACTTCTTCCGCCTGGCCGGGATCATGCAGGGCATCAAGAAGCGCGTGATCGACGGAACGGCCAGCTCGGCCCATGCCAAGGCGATGTCGGACCGCGTCCAACCCTTGGTCGACCGCGCCGCGGAATTCGCACGCAAGGCGGGGATGTAGGGCGAACAACCCGGCTTCGACAGGCTCAGCCTGAGCGGGGTGTGTGGCGTGGGGTATGTGTCTGGACGTTAGCGCGAATGGTTTCGCGCAGAGGACGCAGAGGACGCCAAGATCAAATCTCCGTCACTCCGGCGCAGGCCGGAGCCCAGCCCCTCCTAAAAGCGCCGCCGCTTGGCGGCGACCTTGTTTGCCGGACTGGGTCCCGGCCTGCGCCGGGATGACGGTGCGCGCTTGGGTTCCTGGCATCTCTGCGTCCTCTGCGCTCTCTGCGCGAACCATTATCCGGCGGCGTGCGGATCGGGCCTGGCCCGGTTTTCCTACACCGGCGCCGCCTGCTAAGTTCGCGGCGGCTCTTTGCAATCGTCGATCTCTTGTACCGTCTGTCCGCGCAGGGCCGACCTGCGCGCTGGTTCCGCTTTTTTCTTTCCCCGGGTTCACACTCTGGCGAAAAGCGGGCGGAAGCCTAGCAATTCTGCCAGGCACGGCCTGTTGGAAGAAGTGGACAGGGTGTCAACTGTGTCAACCTCGGCAGGGTTCAGAACTGCCAGGTCCAGCTGGCTGCCACGCCTTTGTCATCGGGCGCTGCTGCAAAGTGCCCGGGGTTGTGGCGATAGAACAGGCTGACCATGGCCGAACCGCTATAGAGCGGACCGCGCCAGAGCAGTTCCGCATCGATCTCGCGACCGCGCGGTACCAGCGCTACCGGCACTTGCCCGAAGGTCGGTTGGAGCGTTTCGTAGGAATATCCCACCGGCAGGGTGAGGTTCAGCCCTCCGCTTTCCACTCTTAATGGCTGGGACACTCGCAGGCCGATGCTGTCCCCGGGCTTGATCAGATGTTCGCGCGTCAGGTCAACGGCCCAGGCCGAGGTCCGCAAACGGGATCCGGCAGCAATTGTTCCTCCGCGCTTGGCCCAGGTGAATCCGCTGCGCCAGGCTGCGCCAAGGCGCCAGTCCGGGGCCAATCGCCACTCTGCATTGGCATCAAGAAACAGGCTGTCAGCGCCGCTGGCTTCGAAACCGGAGTGAAGCACCGCACCCAGATAGGTGTTGCGTTCCCCCAGCCAGCTTGCGCCAAGCATTGCAGTAACAGGTCCCACTGCCCGATCGGCAGAGATCGAAATGCGGTCGGCAGGATTGAGCCGGGTCCGCCCCAGATTGCTGTTTGCCGCAAGAACCGGGGCGGCAGATATGGCCGAGCCATGCTCAACCGCGAACGATAGTCCGGTTTTTCCGAGTTGGTGACGGGCGGCAAAGCTGAAGCTTTGATCGCGGCCAAAACCGATATCGTCCAGCGGTGATCGCGCGATCAGGAAGGCGGGTTGGCTGCGTCCCTGCAACTGCGCGACGAGGCCATCCGCCCCTTGCGAAAAGGCAAAAGCAATCTGGGACGCAGGGGCCACCCGGGCCACGGCGCGGGCGGCCAGGACTCGGGCCTGAACTGCCTGTTCGGGTGAAAGACGCAGTTGTCCGGTCCATGGCATCGGCCGAGCGCTGGCCTTGGCATCGACCGAGAACGCCAGCGCCAGCCGGTCATTGCCCAGGGCAACATTGCGCGTTTCACGCTCTAGCGCGGGGCGAAGCCGCGGTTGCTGTCGCGCGCCGCGGAACCCGGCGGCGAGATCGACCCGGTAAGCACGCTGGTGATCGTCCAGAACGATGGCGCCAAGTGACGTGGTCTTGCTGCCCGAATCGCCCATCGGGGCCGAAGTCACGGCGGTACTGTCGCCCAGCGGAATGGCGATGGAACTCCCCGCCAGGCTGGTTGCACCTTGCGGAGCAAAGGCTGCGGCAACGTCCAGCACCCCGCGTCCATAGATCGGGTCGGTTCCCGAAGCCCCTGCATCACGGGCCGAGCGCAGCAGCAGGTCGACCACTTGCACCGCCGTCAAATTGGGAAATGCTTGAAGCAACAGGGCGGCGGCACCCGCTATCTGGGGTGCGGCAAAGCTTGTTCCGGATACGACGTAGACCGAGCGGCTTCCGTCCGTACTGGTGGTGACTTTCATCACTCCGTTTTCATAGACACAGCAGACGCGCTCGCCCCGCGCGGCCAGATACCATGTCTGCTCATTGCCCGCGCGGTTGGAAAAGCCGGAAATAATGTTGTTGGCATCGACTGATCCGGCAATGATGACATTGCCATTGCCGGCTGCGCGAAGGCCTGCCGCAAATGGGTCCGGATTGTTCGAATCAACGGCCGGATCGGTCGAATCGCCCTCATTCCCTGCTGATACGACCACCACTACCCCCGCATTGGCGGCCTGGGTAATGGCGCCGCGCACTTCGGTATTTGGCGAAACGCCCCCGAGCGAAAGGTTGATGATCCGCGCACCGGCAGCCACCGCGGCATTGACGCCCCGGGCAATCGCACCGTCAGAGAATCTGCAGCCGGTATCGGAATCGCCTGCTACCTTGGTGGCGCAACTGCCCAGCGTGTCGGCACGAAACATCGCGATAGTCGATGTGTGAGCCATGCCTACAATGCCTTGATTGTCGCGCGCTGCCGCAGCAGTCAGGGCCACCTGGGTGCCGTGGTCGTCATCCGGATTGTCCAGACCTCTGCTGTCGACCACATCGCGCGATGCTGGCGCAATGCGTCCTGCAAATTCGGGGCTGTCTGTATCGATACCCGAATCGACAATGCCGATGGTCACTCCCGAGCCTGCGTAACCCGCTGCCCAAGCCGTAATGGCGCCGTGCTGGGCTGGTCCGTCCGAGCGGTTGTATTCGCTGGTCAGAAAAGCAGAACTCGGCATGGGGCTGGGACCGGGGCTGGGGGTTGGCGAGGGAGAAGGTGACGGCGATGGGGTGGGTGTTGGCGCTGGATCCGGAATTGGCGCAATGCTGCCTCCCCCGCCTCCGCCGCAACCAGCAACCAAGGCCAGCGACAGGATGGCTGCGCCCATGTGCCAGCGGGCTTGCAAGGAGTCAGAAATGGACATGCGTTCGACCCATTGGTAGTTGCTATGTTAAAACATGTACTAGAGCGGAATGAATCCTGCCAGTGGCAATCTTAATGTCCGCTTTCTGGGCCGCGCTCCCTGCAGAATGCTTGCTCCCTGCCGTACACCATTATAGGCGGCAGCAGAACCATTCGTGCTTTGGAGACTCCAGATGTCCGCCGACCTTGCCAATGCCATAGAACAAGCCTGGGAAGCGCGCGACGGGGTTACCCCGGCCAGTGGCGATGTCCGCGAAATCGTCGAGGCTGCGCTGGAGCTGCTCGATAGCGGCAAGGCCCGTGTGGCCGAACCCGACGGCAAGGGGGGCTGGCAAGTCAACCAATGGCTCAAAAAGGCGGTGCTGCTGTCGTTCCGGCTGAATGACAACGTGGTGATCGACGGCGGTGCGGCTGGCGCTCCGGCGTTCGACAAGGTCCCGTCAAAATTCGCAGGCTGGGGCGAAAACCGGTTCCGTGAAGCCGGTTTCCGTGTCGTCCCCGGCGCCGTCGTGCGGCGCGGATCGCATATCGGCAAGGGCGTGATCCTGATGCCCAGCTTCGTCAATATTGGTGCCCACGTCGGTGACGGAACCATGGTCGATACCTGGGCCACCGTCGGTTCCTGTGCGCAGATCGGCAAGAACGTGCATCTGTCGGGCGGTGTCGGTATCGGCGGCGTGCTGGAGCCGCTTCAGGCGGGGCCAGTGGTGATCGAAGACAACTGCTTCATCGGCGCGCGCAGCGAAGTCGTCGAAGGCGTGCGGGTTTGCGAAGGGGCGGTTCTGTCAATGGGCGTGTTCATCGGCGCCTCGACCAAGATCGTCGATCGGGCGACCGGGGAAGTCCACATTGGCCGGGTTCCGCCCTATGCCGTGGTGGTGCCGGGCTCGATGCCGGGCAAGCCGCTGCCCGATGGATCGCCCGGTCCGTCGCTGTACTGCGCGGTGATCGTCAAGACAGTGGACGCGCAGACCCGCGCCAAGACTGGTATCAACGAATTGCTGCGCGACTAGGATGGCGCAACTCTGGGCCGAGTTTGCCGTTTCCAGTGCTCTTGCGGTGCTGTGCGTGGTCACTCATGGTCTGGGGCTGTTCAGCCTCTCCCATGCCTTGCGCAGCGAAACCGCGGTTGAGCGGCTGAAGCGGATCGCGCCGCTGTCCCCGCGCGGAGTAGCCTTCACTCTGGGCATCGTTGTCGCGATTCTTGCGCTGCATGGCATCGAGATCTGGCTCTTTGCCTTCGTCTACCTTGCGATCGGGGCGACTGCGGGGCTGGAGGATGCCCTGTACTTCTCGACCATCTCCTATTCGACCGTCGGCTATAGCGACGTCCACATCCTGTCCGAGTGGCGGCTGTTGGGTGCGTTCGAATCGATCCTGGGCATGGTTCTGATCGGTTGGTCGACAGCCTTCTTCTTCCGCATGCTGGGCCGCATGGAAGCGCATTGAGCGGAACCGCAGCGGTCGGTCAGACGTTGCTTGACTTGACCAACCGATGACGGAGACAACCGATGCACCGCGAAGGCCGGGACGGCGAGGAAATCCATGTCGACGCGCAGGAGGCCAAGGCAGGTCGCAAGGGCTCCTTTGCTTTCCGGATCCTGCTGATCAGCCTTACGCTGCTTCTTCTGCTTTATGGCATCACCCTGTTGATTGGCACTGCAACGGCGCCGCACAATCCCGACCCGGCTGCCAGCGATGCTGCCGGGTAGGATTACGCGCTTCGCTTAGAAGCTGGTAGCCGGGTTCTCGAGCGGGGTGGCGCCGCGCTGCGTGGCAGCATAGGCTTCGGCTGCTTTGAGCACGCGCATCAGATTGCGGCTGGAAAGCTTTTCCAGGTCTTTCTGGCTCCAGCCGCGCCGGGCCAGCTCGACGAACAGTGCGGGATAGGTCGAAGCATCTTCCATTCCCACCACGGTCGTTTCGATCCCGTCTAGGTCGCCGCCCAGACCAACATGATCAGCACCGATCCGCTTGGCGATATAGTCGAGGTGATCGGCGACATCCTTGATCGAGCCGCGCGGCATCGGGTTGGCCTTGTCCCATTCGGCAAGAGCGGCCTTGGCCTTGTCCGGCTGACCGCGCCAGAGCGACTTGAGCCGGGCATCTTCGGCATCGCGGTTCGCGCTCCATTGCCGCGCGGCTTCGACCACATAAGGCGGATAGAAATTGACCATGACCAAACCGCCATTGGCTTTCATGGCGTCGAGTACGCGGTCGGGCACGTTGCGCGGGTGATGGTTGATGGCAAAAGCGTTGGAATGGCTGGCGATGACCGGGGCTTTGGCCACTTCGAGCGCGTCGAGCATGGTCTTTTCGCTGACGTGCGACAGGTCGACCAGCATCCCGAGCCGCTGCATTTCGCGGACCATGTCCTTGCCCAGCGGGGTCAAGCCGTTGTGCGCCGGGGCATCGGTCGCCGCATCGGCCCAACTGTTGTTCTTGAAATGGGTCAGCGTCATGTAGCGCGCACCCAGCGCATACATCTGGCGCAGCACCGCAAGGCTGCCGCCAATCGAATGACCGCCTTCCATCCCCATCAGGCTGGCAATCCGGCCCTTCTTCCAAGCGGCCTCGACACAGGCTGAATCGAGGCACAGGGCCAGCTCACCGGGGTAACCGGCAACCAGGCGCTTCGCCACGTCGATCTGTTCCAGCGTCGCCTGTACCGCCTGCTGGTCATTGAGATTGGCCGAAACATAGACCGACCAGAACTGGGCGCCGACCTTGCCCGCGCGCATCCGCTTGAGGTCGGTGTGCATTGCGCCGTTGCCATTGGCCGGGTCAGCGGTTCCGGTCGTGTCGGTAAAGTCGAATCCCTGGAGCAGGTTCTTGCGCCGGTCGCGCAGCTGTTCGGGCACGTCGTTGTGCCCATCCCAGACCGGCGCTGCGGCCAGGGCCGCCGCGGCAACCTGTTCCGGCGAGCGGGCTGGCGCGGCCGAAGCAGTAGTGGCGAGGATCAGCGCGGCAGAAAGCGAGCCGGCAAGCAAGAAAGAATGGCGCATGTGGAATCCCGTTCAAGTCAATGGCCCTGACTAGCCAAGCAATGCCCGCAGGTCGAGACGCTTGCGCATTGCGCAAATCCATGGCTGGGGAAAGCCGATGGAACTGCTTGCCGATCCGGCCACTCTGGTCATTGCCCTGCTGGCTGTCGCGATCCTTGGCTTGGCCAAGGGCGGCTTCTCAGGTCTGGGCGCCCTGGCGACTCCCTTGCTTGCGCTCAAGCTTTCCCCGGTGATCGCCGCTGCGGTGCTGCTGCCGGTGCTGTTGGTGCAGGACGTGGTCAGCGTCTGGTCCTACCGCAAGACCTGGGATGGCTGGATCATTGCCCGTATGCTGCCCGGAGCCGCTGTCGGGATTGCCCTGGCCGCCGGGCTCGCCGCTATCGTGCCCGAAGAACGCCTGCTGGTCCTGCTGGGCGCGATCACGCTGGTCTTCGGGCTCTATCGCCTGTGGATCGAGCGCGGGGGACGGATCGTGGCTGCTTCGAATTCGCCGGGCTGGGTGGGTACCCTGTTCGGCGTCGCCACCGGCTTCACCAGCCAGATCGCCCATGCCGGGGGACCACCGTTCCAGATGTGGGTCACCCCGCGCCGCTTGCCGCATGAGGTTTTCGTCGGGACGAGTTCGCTTACCTTTGCGGCGATCAACTGGATGAAGGTGCCGAGCTATCTGCTGCTCGGCTCCATGAACCGCGCCGTGCTGGAAGCCGCGGCGCTGCTGGTGCCGCTGGCGGTGGTGGCGACGCTGGCCGGGGTCTGGCTGGTCCGGCGGCTCGACACTGCCCGGTTCTATACCCTGATCTACCTGCTGATGGTTGCGCTGGGCTTGCGGCTGGTCTGGCAGGGGCTGGGCTGAGTTTCCCGCTCAGTCTGTCGCCATGGTCCAGAAGTGCGGGCCGCCCCCGGCCACATCCCATTCGCTGTTCGTGGCATAGCCCAGCCGCTGATAGAGCCCGACGTTGCTTTCGGTCGCGGTTTCCAGCACGGATCGCACCCCGCTTTCCGCCGCCATGGCCAGCCCCGCCCGGATCGCGCGGCCGCCCAGGCCCTTGCCCTGGTGATCGGGATGGACCCCCGCCATCTTCAGGTACATCCATGCCTCGCCTTTGGGCAGATGACCGGTGATCCCGGCATCGGTGGCCAGCGCGCGGGTCAGGTGGCGGCCGAAGATCGGGATGAAGCGCAAGGTGCCGGGGTGCCACAGCGGTTCATGGAAGTGGACCGTGCCTGGCGGGCGCCACAGCGTTGCCACTTCCACACCTGGCGTGCCCAGCACCAGCCCGATTTTCAGATGCTGGTCGACCATCCAGCCGATCAGCCGCGTCAGCCGCCGCGCCCGGCTGGCGGAATCGGGCAGCATGAAGACCATCGCGGGGTCCTGGTGAAAGGCGGCGGCCAGCGTTGCCACCGCGCGGTCGCGGTGGACGGGGCCCAGCCGGATGATCTCCTGTTCCATCCCGGCAGAGTGCCAGCCTTGCCCGGGCAGGGCAATGGGCCTACCGCGCGGGACTCAATCGGATGGAGGGACCAGATGAGCGGCGATGACGAAGACTACGTCTATGACGAGGACAGCGGTGAATGGCTGCCGGCCTCGGAACTGGCGGCCAAGCAGGCTGCAGCCAATTCGGTCGAGGTCCGCGACGCGGTCGGTAACCTGCTGGCCGATGGCGACGCGGTGACCCTGATCAAGGACCTAGAGGTCAAGGGCGCAGGCCAGACGCTGAAGCAGGGAACGCTGATCAAGTCGATCCGCCTGACCGGCGACAGCCAGGAGATCGACTGCAAGTATCCCGGCATCAAGGGCCTGGTGCTGCGCGCGGAATTCGTCCGCAAGCGCTAAGGGGTCCCGTGCGTTCTCTTCGCCTCCGGGCGAAGGATCACGCGACTTTGCGATTACACGCGTCGCTCGGCAGCGGGGAACGCGGAGCGGCCTGATGGGTTCTTTTCCGACAAGCGATTGCGGAAAAGCCCATGTACAGCACTCCCCAGCTGTCCGGCGCGGCGCTGCTCGGAATCGTTTCCGGGCTGGCTCTTGCCGGGCTCACACCGACGGACCCCCTGCCGACCAAACAGCCTGAGTGGCGCGGGCGGGCGGCCAGCCTGCGCGCCGAAACCGAATCGCTATACGCCTGGTCGATGCCCCAGGACCTTTCGCCCACGACCGGCTATGGCAATCCGGCCTATCACCAAATGGCGGTAGAGGTGCGTTACGATCCGCCATGGCCTGTCTCTCCCCAGTTGCCGGTCTATTCCCCCGCGCGGAACGAACCAGCACCCCCGGTACAGACCGGCAATGAAGCCACCATCGCCGAGCTGGAAGCGCTGAATGAAAGCTTTGATCAACCGCCTGAACCGGCCGGACCACCGGATGAAGATCAGGACGTGTTCGGCGATCAAGCGCCGGACTTGCCGCGCGCCGGCCCCAGCAGAAAGACCAGGAACAGCAGAGTAAACAGCGCATCTCCCGCCAGGACCATTCCGGTTCCCGGCAAGGCGCGCCCACTCGCAACCTCTGGTCCCATCAGTGCCACCACGCCGATTTTCCCGACGATTCCAGCCCATAGCGCAGGGGCCAGTCGCAGCGGATCGCGCGAAATCAGAGCGTAAAGAAGCCCGAAACATCCCACGAGCAGCGCCACGATCCGCTCGTTGACGCTGGCAACCCCGGCGAACAAACCCGGAAGCGCAACGACCAGATTATAAGCCGCCGCCGCGCCCAGCATGGCGCTCCACTTGCGCATGACATTCTCCCCCGTTTCAGCGAGGTTGCGGCACGGGAGCGGTGCGGTCAACCTTGCTTGCCCATGAACAATTTCACGCAAAGCCGCGAAGGCGCAAAGGTGTTGTTCTTGGGTGAACCGCTTCGCGCGCAGCGCCTTTACCTCAATTGAGATAAGAGCGCTGCGCGCAGTTATGCAACTGACCTCGGCCTATGGGCGAGACCTCTTTGCGGCTTTGCGCCTTTGCGTGAGGTTATTCCTTCACCGCCCCCTCAATCGTGCTCGCGGTCCCCTGCGCCGATGTACAGTTCGCGCCCGCCTTCGTTGTACTTGGCGGCCATCTCCTGCATCCCCTTTTCCGCCTCGTCCGCCGCAACGAACGTCTCGACCGGCTGGTTCTGCTTGGCCGCGAAGTCGCGCACTTCCTGGGTGATCTTCATCGAGCAGAACTTGGGACCGCACATCGAGCAGAAGTGCGCGCTCTTGGCGCCTTCGGCCGGAAGGGTCTGGTCGTGGTACTGTTCGGCCGTATCCGGATCGAGCGACAGGTTGAACTGGTCGCGCCAGCGGAATTCGAAGCGGGCGCGGGACAGAGCATCGTCGCGGACCTTGGCTGCCGGGTGGCCCTTGGCGAGGTCGGCGGCATGGGCGGCGAGCTTGTAGGTGACCACGCCCACCTTCACGTCGTCGCGGTCGGGCAGGCCGAGGTGCTCCTTGGGCGTGACGTAGCAAAGCATCGCCGTGCCGTACCAGCCGATCATCGCCGCGCCGATCCCGCTGGTTATGTGGTCATAGCCCGGGGCAATATCGGTGACGAGCGGCCCGAGGGTGTAGAACGGCGCTTCGCCGCAGGCGGCGAGTTGCTTGTCCATGTTCTCCTTGATCTTGTGCATCGGCACGTGGCCGGGGCCTTCGATCATCACCTGAACATCCTGCTGCCAGGCGCGCTTGGTCAGTTCGCCCAGGGTGTAAAGCTCGGCGAACTGGGCCTCGTCGTTGGCATCGGCAATCGAGCCGGGGCGCAGGCCATCACCCAGCGAATAGGCGATGTCATAGGCCTTCATGATCTCGGTGATTTCGTCGAAATGCTCGTAGAGGAAGCTTTCCTTGTGGTGCGCCAGGCACCACTTGGCCATGATCGAGCCACCCCGGCTGACGATCCCGGTGACGCGCTTGGCGGTCATCGGGATATAGGGCAGGCGCACCCCGGCGTGGATCGTGAAATAGTCGACGCCCTGTTCGGCCTGTTCGATCAGGGTATCGCGGAAGATCTCCCAGGTCAGTTCTTCGGCAATGCCGCCGACCTTTTCGAGCGCCTGATAGATCGGCACGGTACCAATCGGCACCGGGCTGTTGCGGATGATCCATTCGCGGGTGTCATGGATGTTGCGCCCGGTCGACAGGTCCATCACGGTATCTGCGCCCCAGCGGATCGACCAGACCATCTTGTCGACTTCGCTGGCCACGTCCGAAGCGACCGCGGAATTGCCGATGTTAGCGTTGATCTTGACCAGGAAGTTGCGGCCGATCGCCATCGGTTCGCTTTCCGGGTGGTTGATGTTGCTGGGGATGATCGCACGGCCGCGCGCCACTTCGTCGCGGACGAATTCGGGGGTGACATAGTCCGGGATCGCGGCGCCGAAATCCTGCCCATCGCGGACCAGATCGCGCAGCATTTCGCGGCCCAGATTTTCGCGGGTGGCGACATATTCCATTTCCGGGGTGATGATCCCGCGGCGGGCATAGTGCATCTGGCTGACGTTCATGCCGGCCTTGGCGCGCAGCGGGCGGGTGACCGGATGGGGATAGGCCGGGACGCCGCCGGAACGGTCGGGACCAAGCTGGCCGTTGTCCTCGGGCTTGACCGCGCGGCCAGCATATTCCTCGACATCGCCGCGGCCGACGATCCATTCCCGGCGCAGCTGGGGTAGACCCTTGGCAATGTCGATCTGGGCAGCAGGATCGGTGTAGGGACCGCTGGTGTCATAGACCCGGACCGGCGGTTCGCCGCTCGACGGCTCAAGCTGGATTTCGCGCATGGCGACCTTGAGCGGGCCGACGTGGATCTTGTGCGAACCACGGATCGGACCGGTGGTCACTCCGATTTCGAGCTTGGAATTGATGTCGGCCATGCAGCGCTCCTCTGGGGCAGAGGGGAAGAAGCGCCCGCATTGCGGCAGCCCTTCCCTCCGCCCGTGCTAACGGGTTCAGGTTCAACGGGTCGGGCTGCGTGACCAGCCCCTCTCAGCCAGCACAGGCTCCCCGGGGATGTTGCCAGTTTAGGCGGGGTCAGCCAGACAGTCCAGCCCATGACCGTGCTTTACCGCCTCGATTGCCCATCGGTTCAGGTCGCCCGCCACTTCGGCGCGGCGGGTGGAGCCGATCCGTGGGCGGGAGGTCCGGTCTCTCCGGGGTCCTTTGCCCCGGTCCTGACCACGGGCCGCGAATTCGTCGCCGGTCCGCGCCAGGCCGGGCAGCCGCTGCGCATGGTCCCACGGCAGTGGGGTGTGCCGCCGCCGCGCTCTGCGGCCGAAACCGGGCGGGGTGTCCTCACCGTGCGCAATCCCCACAGTCCGTTCTGGATCGGCAACCTGCGCAACAGCGAATTCCGCTGCCTGGTCCCGGCCACTGCCGTGATGGCCTGGGGGCGGCTCGATCCTACCACGGGCAAGCGACGTGCGCTGTGGCTGGCCTGCGCAGACCAGCCGCTGTTCGCCATGGCCGGGGTGTGGAAAGACAGCGAGGTGCCAAGCTTTGCCTTGCTGACCTGCACTGCCAATGCACTGTGGCGCGACGCCGGGCATGATGCGATGCCGGTGATCCTGCCCGGCGATCCGGGCGCTTGGCAGACCTGGCTGCGGGCCGAATGGACCCGGGCCGCGGCGCTGCTTCAGCCGTATTCCTCCAGCCTGATGCTGACGGGTTAGGCCAGCCGCAGCGCCCCGCTGACCAGCAGGACCAGGCCCAGCGCCACCGTGCTCAAGGCCCAGCCGCGGTGCATGTGGGTCAGGCTGCGCAGCCAGAACTGGGTGTAGATGTCGACAAAGCCAAGGATCGCCAGGGCTTCGACCATCATCAGCCCGCCCATCACCTTCAGTGCGCAAGCAAGCAGATCGGCGGGGAGATAAGGGTTGGCGAGATAGACCGCCGCCCCGATCACCAGTTCCATCAGCCCGCACAGGAATTGCAGCGCGGGGGATTTCTCCACCTCTTCCAGCATGACCCGCCAGGCGCCGGGCTTGCGCAGGGCGCCGATGCCCGCGAAAGTTGCGGTCAGCCCAAGCGGCATCCCTGCCCAAGCGGTTGGATCGATCGTTTCCGTCATCAAATGCCCCTCCAGACCCTGTGGTTCTCCCCGGAGGTGTTCTGTTTTGTTGGCGGGCACGATGCAAGCGCGCGGCGCGATTGTCCATACAGGATCGGTGCTGGACATTAATCGTCCGATTAAACATACTCGCCGTCGGGGCCCCAAATGGGCCAGCGGGAGAGTATCGGATATGGCGCAGAAGCATGCCTTGCCGCGCGTTTGCATCATCGGTGCCGGATGCAGTGGCATTACCACGGCCAAGCGGCTCAAGGACTATGGCATTCCCTTCGACGTCTATGAAGCCTCCGACGACATCGGCGGAACCTGGTACTACAACAACCCCAACGGCATGTCGGCCTGTTACCAGAGCCTGCACATCGATACGTCCAAGTGGCGCCTGGCCTTCGAGGATTTTCCCGTCCCCGCCGAATGGCCCGACTACCCGCACCATTCGCTGCTGCTGAAGTACTTCCACGATTACGTCGATCACTTCGGCCTGCGTCCGCATATCCGCTTCAACACGCGGGTGGAGAAGGCGCAGCGCAAGAGCACGGGCGGCTGGACCATCACGCTCTCAACCGGCGAAGTGAAAGACTATGACGCGCTGTGCGTGGCCAATGGCCATCACTGGGCGGCACGGATCCCCGAATATCCGGGCCATTTCGACGGGGCGCAGATCCACTCGCATCAGTACCGCACCCCGTTCGAGCCGGTCGACTGCATCGGCAAGCGCGTGCTGGTCGTCGGCATGGGCAATTCGGCGATGGACGTGGCCAGCGAACTGTCGCAGCGGCCGATGGCGGCCAAGCTGTTCGTTTCGACCCGGCGCGGGGTGTGGATCTTCCCGAAGTATTACCGCGGCCAGCCGCTCGACAAGAACCCGGCCCCGGCGTGGATGCCCAAGGGGCTGCGCCAGTGGCTCGGCGCGCGGATGGTCAAGAAGCTGGTCGGTAGGATGAGCGACTATGGCCTGCCCGAACCGGAAATTGGCCCGTTCGAAAGCCACGGCACCGTGTCGGGCGAGTTCCTGGTCCGCGCCGGATCGGGCGACATCACGATGAAGCCGGGGATCGAGCGGCTCGACGGTGATGGGGTGGTGTTCAGCGATGGCTCGCGCGAGCAGATCGACGTGATCGTCTGGGCCACCGGCTATGACATCAGCTTCCCGTTCTTTGACGAGCCGAGCTTCAAGGCGGATTCCGACAACCGCCCGCCGCCGCTGTACAAGCGGATCATGAAGCCCGGCGTGCCAGACCTGTTCTACATGGGTCTGGCCCAGCCGCTGCCCACCCTGGTCAACTTTGCCGAGCAGCAGAGCAAGTTGGTCGGGGCCTATCTGGCGGGGCAGTATCTGCCGCCCGCTCCCGAGGAAATGGAGCGGGTGATCCAGGCGGACGAGGATTACTACACCGGGCATTATTACGCCGCGCGGCGGCACACCATCCAGCTCGATTTCGATCACTATGTCCGGGCGCTGAAGAAGGAGCTGGACAAGGGCGCCCGGCGCGCCGCTGCGGCGGGCTTTGCCCTGCCGGTCCGCTCCCGTCAGCTTGAGGAGGCTTGAACCATGGCCACTGCCCAGACCCGTCCGCTCAATCCCTACGACGTCAGCCAGGACGCCCTTTACGTTGAGGACACCTGGCGCGAGCCCTTTGCCTGGCTGCGCGCCGAAATGCCGATTTCGTGGCGCGAGGAAAGCCCGTTCGGCGCCTATTGGTCGGTGGTGACCCACGATCTGGTGCAAGAGGTTGAACTGCGCCACGATGTGTTCTCCTCGCGCTGGGACCTGGGCAACATCACGATTGCCGAGGCGGTCAATGGCGAGGGGTTCCCCAACTTTATCGCGCAGGACCCGCCGATCCATACCGCCCAGCGCCGGGTGATCGCCCCGGCCTTTTCACCCAGCCAGATGCTCAAGCTGGATGCAGCGGTAAAGGCGCGGACCAAGCAGCTGATCGACGGCCTGCCGATTGGCGAGACGTTCGATTGGGTGGAACGGGTCTCGATCCCGCAGACCCTGGGCATGCTGTGCATCCTGTTCGACATGCCGTTCGATGAATGGCGCGACATCAAGCGCTGGTCGGACTGGGCAAGCGGCGTCTCCGCCGAAAACCTGAGCGAGGAATACCGCGTGCAGTTCTTGGTCCAGATGGGTGAAATGCTCGCCCGGTTCGACCGTGAACTGGAAGACCGCCGGGGCAAGCCGCCGACCGACGACCTGCTCAGCCGCATGGTCCATTCCGAAGCCATGGGCCACATGGAGCCGATGGAGCGGATCGCCAATATCGCCCTGCTGATCGTCGGTGGCAACGATACCACGCGCAATTCGATGTCGGCCCTGGTCGAAGCGTTCGACAAGTATCCCGATCAGCTCGAACGGCTGCGCGCCGACCCCTCGCTGATCCCCAATGCGGCGCAGGAAATCATTCGCTGGCAGTCCCCGGTCACCCATATGCGCCGGACCGCGCTGGAGGATACCGAGCTGGGCGGGCAGACCATCCGCAAAGGCGAAAAGGTGGTGATGTGGTACATCTCCGCCAATCGCGACGAGGCGATATTCCCTGATGCCGAACGCTTTGACGTGGGGCGAAGCAACGCCCGGCGGCACCTGTCGTTCGGCCACGGCATCCACCGCTGCGTGGGTGCGAAGCTGGCGGAAAGCCAGATCGCGACCTTGATCGGCGAAATCGTCAGCCGCAACATCCGCATCGTCCCGCAAGGGGCGCCGCAGCGGCTGCCCAGTCCGTTCTTGCACGGCTTCACCGCCATGCCGGTGCGAATCGAACCCCGGTGAGCGCCAGCTTCGAGACGCGGCTGACCGAGCAGAAAGGACCGAGGGGCGCGCTGGGCGATCTGCCTGCCACGCCGTGGTGGCCGGACAATCCAACGGGGGATCGGTGATGTACAAGCTCTATGGCGCGCTCGGCTCGCCCTATTCGATGAAGCTGCGGGCGCTGCTGCGTTATCGCCGGATCCCGCACCTGTGGATCGACGGCGCCGCCACGCGCGAGGCATTGGGGCGGGTCCGTGCGCCGGTGATCCCGGTGCTGCAATATCCCGACGGCCATTACGACAACGATTCCACCCCGGTGCTCTACGATCTTGAGGAACGCCATGCCGAGCGGCGGGTGGTTCCCGGCGATCCGGCCCAGGCCTTCATCGCCCACCTGCTGGAAGATTTTGCCGACGAATGGTTGACCAAGGCGATGTTCGGCTATCGCTGGCTGGAAGAGGTCGACCAGATTCAGATGAGCCGGTGGCTCGCGTTCGACAATATGAAGGGCGGTGGGCTTGCCCAAAGCCAGGGCTTTGCGGAGCAGTTCCGCGCCCGCCAGGTTGGCCGCATGGCGCTGGTCGGCTGCACCCGCGAAAACTTTCCGCTGATCGAAGCGAGCACCCGCGCGGTCCTCGCCGCGCTGGAAGCCCATGTGGTGGGCCGGCACTGCCTGTTCGGGACCCGGCCGAGCCTGGCCGAATTTGGCATCTATGGCCAGCTGTCGCAGCTTGGGACCGATCCCACCGCCCAGGCGATGATGCGCGCCGACTATCCCTATACCTATCGCTGGCTGGCCCACGTCGATGACATGAGCGGACTGGAAGGGACCTGGGAGCCGGGCTTTTCATCCGTGGTGGCCGAACTGGTGCGTATTTCGGGCCAGGTCTATGTCCCGTTCCTTCGCGCCAATGAACAGGCTGCAGAGGCAGGCGCGGAGACGTTCCGGATGGAAGCGATGGGGCTGCCTTACGAACAGGGCGTGTTCAAATACCAGCTCAAGTGTCTGCGCGAGCTGCGCAGTCGCTATGCCCGGCTCGAACCGGCGGCGCAGCGCGAGGTCAACGCGGTGCTGGGCGACGAATGGCTGGAACTGATCGGCTGAACCAATCGTTTCGACGAACCCGGTGCATTCAGCTTAGCGCAACGCTTGAAGCGGCAAGGCGGAACGGGCAATACTAGACCCACACCGCAGGCCGCTGTGGCCGGGTGCGTTCGGACTTGGAGCTGTTGAAATGAACCTGCGGGGCAGATTGGGCTGGAGCTTGGGGTTGGGCATGGGATTATCCTCGGCCGCCGCGCTTGCGGCAGCCCAGCCGGAAAGCGTGCTGCCGCCTCCTGCGAGCAAACCGGCAGCGAGTGCCCCAGTCCCGTCCGCTGCGGCGCCGGTCGGCACTCCAGTGGCGCCCCAGGCCCCGGTGGACGAGCCGGTTCTCGAATGGTCTCTGGCTGATGCGCGCGCTCTTCTCGGCGTGATCCAGGGGATCGCCGCCGAAGGCCTGATTCCCGCCGATTACGAACCCGAAGCGCTGCGCGCCGCAATTTTGACCGGTTCGGGTGAGGCGCTGAACCACCAGGCGAGCAAATCGTTCTCTTGGCTGATCGAGGATATGCGCGACGGGCGGACCCGGATGGATTCGCGGGTGCAGTGGTTCGTGGTCGACACCGATCTCGACAATAGCCCGACTCATACAGTGATGGCCCAGGCCTTGGCCAGCCGCGACATTGCCGGAACGATCAGCAATCTGGCACCGACCGCACCGGACTATGCTGCGCTGAAAGCGCTGCTTGCTGCGACGCCCAAGGCGGACAAGGCCAAGCGCAACCTGATCCGGATCAACATGGACCGCTGGCGCTGGCTGCCGCGCGATCTCGGCAAGTTCTACCTGCTCACCAATGTGCCGGAATTCCAACTGCGCCTGACGGTCGATAACTCGATTATCCGGTCGTACCGGACCATTGTCGGCAAGCCGGGCAAGACGGCCACGCCGCAACTGGCCGAAGTGGTCGAAGGGGTGGTGTTCAACCCGACCTGGACCGTGCCGCAGTCGATCGTGAAGGGCGAAGGGCTGGGTGCGCGCCTGATCGGCAATCCGGCCGAGGCCGCGCGCGAAGGCTACAAGGTCACCAAGGCCAAGGATGGCACGATCACGGTCGTGCAGCAGCCGGGACCGAAGAACGCACTGGGTTTCATGAAGCTCGACATGCCAAATGAGCATGCGATCTTCCTGCACGATACGCCGACACGGCAGCTGTTCAACAGCACGTTCCGCGCGCTGAGCCATGGTTGCGTCCGCACCGAGCGGGCGATGGAACTGGGGATGACCATGGGCATTCTCGGTTCGGGCAAGTCGACCGATGAGATGGTCGAGATCGTCAAGTCCGGCAAATATACCCGCGTGCCGATGACCAAGACTTTCCCGATCTACATCATGTACTTCACGATGGCATCGGACATTAATGGCAAGATGGGCACCTTTGCCGACCTCTACAAGCGCGATGCTCCGGTCCTCGCGTCGTTTGCCGCGGCGCGTCAGCCATGGGACGGCAAGCGCAAGACCACCGAGAAGGTGATCAAGCTCGACAACCCGCTATAAGCCGCAACATCAGGGTTGCTTTGGGCGCTTCGAGACGGACCCTCAATCTGCGATTTCGGCTCCTCCTCAGCGCGAACGGAAACAGTGAATTGTGAATACCGTTCGCCCTGAGGAGCCTTGAAGCTGCAAGCTGAAAGGCGTCTCGAAAGGAGAGCGTTTCAGCGCTCAGCCATCGCCGTAAGATAGCCCCCGTCAAGAGGCCGCGCAGCTTTGCAGTTGGGCGGTCTCGCCCGCGGTCAGCGCGCTGCCTTGCGTGATCCATGCTTCGATCCGGCTGCCCTGGCCGCGGGGTTCGATCCGCACGACGATACCGCGCGCGGGATCGGAAAAGTGGTTTTGCGTAACGATGTTTAGCTTCAGTCCGCCTTCAGGGCGGTGGACCACGCAGCCGAGCACCTTTTTCACCGGGTTCGGGCTGGCGGTGTCAAAGGCCTTGGCCTTGCCTTGTAATTCGTGGCTGGTCGTCCACGCCTGCCATAGCAGCGGGGCCGAGAGCAGGACTGCTCCCAGTACCAGAACGGCGACGAGGGCCTTGCGGGATTGTCGCTGGTTCAAGCGTCGCCGATGCGGTCAGCGAAGAGCAGGCGCCCGCCGGAGAGGTTCCACAGCGCCTCGTTGAAGTCTTCCGGTCCCATCGCAAAGCAGCCTTCGCTTCGGCCCAGCTTGCCGAACCGCGCGACGTGGGCGGCCGAGGCATAGCTCGCCGGGTGCATCACGATCGCCCGCTCAAGCGCAGTGCGGTTGTCCGGATCCAGCCCGAGCAAGC
Organism: Alphaproteobacteria bacterium; assembly: GCA_046566485.1. Taxonomy (GTDB): domain Bacteria; phylum Pseudomonadota; class Alphaproteobacteria; order Sphingomonadales; family Sphingomonadaceae; genus Novosphingobium. The sequence continues at coordinate 44,827 of JBKHWO010000019.1, forward strand.
GGATCGAGGTGCCATATTTCCCGCGATACCATTCGGCGGTGAGGTAAGCCCCGCGCGAGGTCGCCTCTGACCCCGGAATGCCCGAAAACTGCTGAAGAAAGCCCGAATGCGCCGGATCCGAACCGCGTCCGTGGGCAACCCGGAACGAGCGGATCGTGCCGTTTTCCAGATTGACGAAATGGAACCGCGGCAGGCTCGAAGCGCGCGCAAAGTCGGCAATGCCAACGATATCGCCGCGCCACACCGTCGTCCCCGCGCGCTCAAGCTCGCGCTTGGCAATAGCAATCAGTTTTGCATCGTAAGCCGGGTTGGGCGGCGCAACCAGCGGCAGAGCCGGTTCGGCGGCGGCCGGCGTTGCAGCCTTGCCGAGCCCGAAGGCTGCATCGAATTCCTGGCCAAGCGAAGGGTCCGGCGCAGCCTGCGCCAAGGCACGTCCGGGCAGCGATAATGTCGCGCCCGCTGCCAAGGTCCCCAGAAGCAAGTCCCTGCGTTTCATGGCCGCGATCATAGCCTGTGTTGAATAACTGGGCAATTAACTACCGCCAAGCCGAATTCGCCGGGCTAGCGTTAGGCAGCGCCCAGCTGGGCCAAGGCTTGGCCATCGACCCGCATCATGGTCCATTCGTCCATCAGGCGTGCGCCAAGCTTCTTGTAGAAGCCGATCGCCGGTTCGTTCCAGTCCAGCACCGACCATTCCAGGCGGGCACAGTCGCGTTCCACTGCCAGGGTAGCAAGGTGGGATAGCAGCGCCTTGCCCAGGCCAGAGCCGCGTGCCTCGGGCCGCACGAACAGGTCCTCCAGATAGATTCCAGGGCGCCCTTCGAAGGTCGAGAAGTTATGGAAGAACAGGGCGAAGCCTTGCGGGTGTCCGTCAATCTCGCCGATCACGACTTCGGCATAGGGGCGCGGTCCGAACAACTTGGTGCGCAGCACTTCGTCGTCAAACCGGACTTCGTGGGCCAGGCGTTCGTATTCGGCCAGGTCGCGGATCAATTGCGCGATCAGGGGCAAGTCGGCGGCACTGGCCGGGCGGATCGAAATGGTCATGCTGCGGCTCTACCCCCGTATTGCCGAAAACGAAATTGCCAGAAGTTAAGCGGCCTTGCCGTGGGTCACGTCCATGCTCACCGCGCGGCCGGCTTCGATTTCCTCGGCCTTGGCTTCGACCAGCTTGACGATGTGGGCGATCATCTCGGCATCCTGGACATGATGATCGGTCACGCCGGAGAGATAGACCATGTGCTTGCCATTGCCGCCGCCGGTGATCCCAATGTCGGTTTCGCGTGCTTCACCCGGGCCGTTGACGACGCAGCCCAGCACCGAAACGCTCATCGGCGTCTTGATGTGCTGCAATGCCTCTTCCAGCCGTTCGACCGTGCGGATCACGTCAAAGCCCTGCCGCGCACAGCTCGGGCAGGAGACGATCCGCACCCCGCGGGTGCGCAGGCCCAGGGCCTTCAGGATTTCGTAGCCGACGCGCACTTCCTCTTCCGGTTCGGCCGAGAGCGAGACGCGGATCGTATCGCCGATCCCGGCCCACAGCAGGTTGCCGATGCCGATCGAGGACTTGACCGTACCGCCGATCAGACCGCCGGCTTCGGTGATGCCCAGGTGCAGCGGGCAGTCGACCGCTTCGGCCAGACCCATGTAGGCGGCGACGGCCAGGAATACGTCGCTGGCCTTCACGGCAACCTTGTATTGGTGGAAGTCATGATCCTGCAGCAGCTTGATATGGTCCAGCGCACTTTCGATCAGCGCCTCGGGGCAGGGTTCGCCGTATTTTTCGAGCAGGTCCTTTTCGAGGCTGCCGGCATTGACGCCGATGCGGATCGCGCAGCCGTTGGCCTTGGCGGCGCGGACCACTTCGGCGACGCGCTCGCTCGATCCGATGTTGCCCGGATTGATCCGCAGGCAGGCGGCGCCCGCATCGGCGGCTTCCAGCGCGCGCTTGTAGTGGAAATGGATGTCGGCAACGATCGGCACCTGCGCCGCGCGGACGATCTGCGGCATGGCGGCGGTGCTGGCCTCGTCCGGGCAGGACACGCGGATGATATCGGCCCCGGCCTCTTCGCAGCGGCGGATCTGGTCGATAGTGGCCCTGGCGTCGCTGGTCAGGGTATTGGTCATGGTCTGCACGGTGATCGGCGCGCCGCCGCCCACCGGGACCTTGCCCACCATGATCTGCCGGGACGTGCGCCGCGCGATATCGCGCCAAGGTCGAAGCGAAGACATGGCGGTGATATAGGGCGAAGGACGGGTGGAGCAAACCCCACCCGTCCGAAGGGGCATCAGAACATCACGCTGGTGCTGACATTCGCGCCCCAGCGCTTGGGCAGCTGGATCCCATTTAGGTCCTGATAGAGCGGCACGGCCAGTTCCGCGCCCAGACGCAGGCGCTTGCCGATCACCGTGTTGAGGCCCAGACTTCCTTCCAGCTTCTGCCCGCCATAGTTCGCCTGCATGTCGGCTGGCGAGGCATGGCTGTGCGGCCCGTTGTAGTGTCCGGCGATGGCTGCCTCGTCCGACCATGCCAGCCGGGTGGAAAGCGACACACGCCTGGACAGAGGCATGGAGAGCCACGCGGTCGCACCGAAGCGGTCGCCAAAGCGGAAACCGGCATCGTTGCTGTCCTCGGTGCGCCACAGATAGCTGACCTGCGCCCCCCAGCCAAAGCCGGGTTCGGCGCCGTGGATGGTCAGGCTGGGGTTGATGTCCCAGGTCCCGGAGCCGCCCTGCATCATGTAGTGGACATAGCTGCCGCTCGCGGACTTGCGGGTATCGCTGCCAGTCGGGGCCGAGGCCATCAGGCCGAAATGGGCGGACAGCTTTGGTCGCCGCGACAGCGAGATCAGCGCCCCGAACTGGGTGTCGCCGAACCCTTCCGCGCTATGGCTCATGGTCTGACCTGGCATCAGCATGTGATTGGCCATCCCGGGCATCCCGCCAGCAGCGGGTGCGGGCAGGCCCTTCATGGTCATCGACATCTTCATCCAGCTTGGCACCAGCATCAGGGTTACCCGGTCGGAGGGGGCATACATGATGTGCAACATGGCCATGTCCATGGTCATGGCCTCCGCCTTGGTCGCATAACCCGCATCGGCAATGGTCTGGTCGTCGATGGCTTGGGTGCCGCGCCGGTTGGCGCCGCCATAGTCTTCGTGCATCCACATCAGGCCGATCATCAGGTCGCCGCCTTTGTGGACGTGATCGGACATCGTCCCGGCCGGGCCATGCGCGTCAGGGCGGAACCCCTGGGCGACGATGTCCTCGTCAGACGAAGATGTGAACGGAACTTCCGCCAGCGCGGGGCAAGCGGCCAGGAACAGGGGCAGCGCAGCGGCGTTGCCCAGAGTGAGCTTCAACATTCTCAGGTACTTTCGCTTGATCGTTATTCGGATGGGAACAGGATCAGGCGAAAGTGGGCGGACCCCGGGCCGGAGGACGCAGGGCATGCCACGCGGTCAGGCGGGCAGCGACCAGCCGCGGGTAGGTTGCCGGTGCGAATTGCGGCGCCATGGGCAGGGCAAGCACTGGCGGAACATTCAGCGCACCGCCTGTCGCCAGGCCATAAGGACAGGGGTCGCGCGGGGCCTGCTTGCCCGGCAGGCCAGGGTCGATCTCGACAAAGCTGGAGGCGCTGCCCGAACAGATCGCAACGCGCAGGCCCTGCGCGTCCACCACCGGCATATAGCCGGCCGGAGTTGCCACCCGCAGCGCCAGCGTTGCAGATAGCAACAGCAGGACTAAGACCGGGTGAAGGCGGCGCAGCGGGCTCATTCTGCGTTGTCGTTAGGCCAGTTCAAGCAGCGCGTAAACGACCTGGATCAAATCAGGGCGATATTTGTCGCTGGCTTCAAAGCATTCGCGCGAAGAGGAATTCGGAGTCGAGGTGGTCGCCGACCTTGAAGGTGATGTCAGCTACCTTGCCATAGCCATAGCGCTGGTAGAACCGGTGCGCGCCGTCGTTGTAGGCATAGACCGAAATCTGCACTTCGTCCGCGCCGTGCGCGGCAAATTGTTCCTCGGCCCAGTCCATCAAGGCGCCGCCGATGCCCTTCCCGGTCGCTTGCGGCGCGGTGTAGAGCTGCTTCAGTTCCATCACCTTGCTGCCCCGGGCGTGTTCGGGAAAACCGCAGGTCAGGCCGATCTTGCAGTAGCCCAGCAAGGCGCCGTCCTCGTCCTCGGCCAGGCGGTAGACGCGGGACGGGTTGGCCAGTTCCGCTGCAATGGCCGCTTCGGACAGGCTTTCCTCAAGGAATGCCGCGAGGTCCATTGCGCTGTATAGGTCACCAAATTTGGCGACGAAGGCATCGATCGCCAGTCGCGAAATCGCCGGAATATCAACGGCCTTTGCTTCCCGCAGAATCATATGCCCCTCACGCGCAACACAGGGTTTGTCCCCTTGGGCGGCTCTCTGCTATTCTTGGCCGCATGATTGCAAGCCCGCTTCGCCGGATCCTCACCGGTTTCGCCTCGCTCCTGCCGTTCGTTGCCTCGCCAGTCATTGCGCAGGAGGACCCCGCTGCCGCGCCTGCTCCATCCGGGCCGCGCTGGTCGATCGCCATTCACGGCGGCGCCGGGACGATCACCCGCGAAGCGATGACGCCGGAAAGGGAAGCCGAATACCGTGCCGCGCTGGAGCGCGGGCTGGCCGCAGGGATCGCGGTTCTCGAAAAGGGCGGCGCGGCGCTCGATGCTGTCCAGGCCGTGGTCGTGACGCTGGAAGATGACCCCCATTTCAACGCCGGACGCGGCGCGGTGTTCACCTGGGACGGCAAGAACTCGCTCGATGCCGCGATCATGGATGGCCGGACCCGGATGGCCGGGGCCGTCGCCGGGCTGAGCCGCACCAAGAATCCGATCAAGCTGGCCCGCACCGTCATGGAAAAGGGTCCGCACGTCTTCCTGATCGGCGAAGGGGCAGAGCAGTTCGCCCGCGAACACGGGGTCGAGGAAACCGATCCATCGTGGTTCTTCACGCAGGAGCGGTGGGACCAGCTCCAGCGGCTCAAAGAGCAGAAGCTGACTGCTTATGAAGTCGATCACAAGTACGGCACGGTCGGTGCAGTAGCGGTCGATGGCCAGGGTCATGTCGCAGCGGCGACGTCTACCGGCGGGATGACCGGCAAGCGCTGGGACCGGGTCGGCGATGCGCCGGTGATCGGTGCGGGGACCTATGCCGACGACCGCGCCTGCGCGGTATCAGCCACCGGCACGGGCGAATTCTTCATCCGCGAAGGGGTGGCGCATGAGATTTGTGCGCGGATGCGCCTGATCGGCGAAAGCGCGCAAGTGGCGGCCGATACGGTCATGCTGGAAACCGGGGAAATGGGCGGCGATGGCGGAGTGATCGTGGTTTCGCCCGATGGCCAGGCGGTTTTTTCGTTCAACACCCCCGGCATGTACCGGGCGCGGGCGAACTGGGAAGGAATGAAGGAAGTGGCGATCTACCGTGACGATGGCCCGGGCGGGATTGCTCCGCCCAAGGTGATTGTCCAGGACGTGACTTCATCCGCGGCAGAGCCGAATCCGGACCCGAAGCACTGAGGGCTGCCTAGCCGCGCACCATGCCTTGCGGATAGGTGCCGAGCACGCGCAGTTCCTTACAATGGAAGGCCAGTTCTTCCAGCGCGCGGTCAACCGCCGGATCGCCCGGTGCGCCGACGATGTCGGCGTAGAACATGGTTGCGGCGAAGCTGGCGCCCTTCTGATAGCTTTCCAGCTTGGTCATGTTGACGCCATTGGTGGCAAACCCGCCCATTGCCTTATAGAGCGCGGCGGGAATGTTCTTCACCTCGAACACAAAGGTGGTCATCGTCGTCCGGCCCTGCAGCGTCGCCGGGTCAAGCGGCTGGCGCGACAGGACAACGAAGCGGGTCATATTGTCCGCCGCGTCCTCGACGTTTTCGGCAATGGTCTTGAGGCCGTAAAGCTCCGCGGCGATCTTGGGGGCAATCGCGCAAACCGATGGATGGCCCAGCTCCGAGACATGGGCGGCGGCGCCAGCCGTGTCGGCATAGGCCAGCGGCACGATCCCCCGTTCGCGCAGAAAGAAACGCGATTGGCCCAGCGCCTGCGGGTGCGAATAGCAGCTGGCGAAGGGGCCGTCGCCCAGCGCCATCAGGTCATGGTGGATCGCCATGAAATGCTCGCCGACGATCGACAGGCCGCTTTCCGGGAGTAGGAAGTGAATGTCCGCGACCCGGCCATGCTGCGAATTTTCGATGGGGATGATCGCGCGGTCGGCGCGGCCATCCTTCACCGCTTCCAGCGCGTCTTCAAAGCTGAAGCAGGGTAGCGGCAGGCCCTGCCGGTCCCATTCGGTCGCGGCGCGGTGGCCGTTGCAGCCGGGCGCACCCTGGAATGCAATCGCGCGCGACGGATCGGCGGCGGCGGCCTTGGTCAGTTCCTCGACGCGGACAAGGGCGGGAGCGGGATAGGAATTCATGGCTGTGCCCCCTAGGCGGCCCGTCTGGCGGTTACAATTCCGAAGTTTTCATCGCGAAGATCGGGGTGTGCGGCTGATGGGCTGCCATCCGCTCCAGCAAAAGATCCAGTTCCGGCTCGGCAATGATGATGCCCTGGTGCGCGGAACGGATGAACCCCACCTCGATCATGTGATGATTGAAAGCGATCAGGTGATCGAAAAATCCCAGTGCATTGAGCAGCCCGACCGGCTTGGAATGATAGCCCAGCTGGGCCCAACTAACCGCTTCCCACAGCTCGTCCATCGTACCGACCCCGCCGGGGATGGTCACGAACCCGTCGGACAGGCGGGTGAAGGCGGCCTTGCGCTGGTGCATGTCAGGAACGACAATCAGTTCGTTGCAATCGTGATTGGCAACCTCGCTGCTGACCAGCGCTTCGGGAATCACGCCGATCACTTCGCCGCCCGCTGCCAGTGCGGAGGAGGCCACCGCCCCCATCAGGCCCAGGCGGCCGCCGCCATAGACCACGCCAATGCCGCGCTCGGCCAGACCGCGCCCGACCTGCTGGGCCAGTTCGATATAGCGCGGATCGGCCGGGGTTGCCGAACCGCAATAGACTGCCAGGCGCTTCACTGTTTTGTCTCCACCATCACTTGGGCGGTCGCCTTAGCACCGGCAAGAATGGCCGCAAGCCCCGCGCCCGGGTGCGTGCCCGCCCCGACCAGGTAGAGATTGGCGAGCTTGCTGTCGCGGTGCTGCGGGCGAAGCGGGCCCGACTGGCTGGGCCGGGGTTCCAGGCTCCAGCCCGCTCCGGCCCACGCGTTGAGATCCAGCGCCAGGTCACGCGGGGTGGTGTGGAAGGCGGTGATGATGCGGTCTTCGATATCCGGGACGAGCCGCCGTCCGATTTCGCCCAGGACGCGGCGCTGCAGCACCGGACCGATGGTTTCCCAGTCGATCGGCAGCTTGACCAGATTGGCCACCGGAACCGTCGCCGCAAAGACGCTGCGCCCGGGTGGAGCCAGGCCCGCGTCGGTAACGCTGGGATGCGACAGCAGGATCATCATATCCTGGGGCAGAACCCCGTGAACAAAGATGTCGTCCAGCAGTCCCGTGAAACGCGGGCCGAACAAGGCCATGCGGTGCGGAATACCCGGCCAGGTTCCTTCCAGCGCGAAGTGGACCGTGAAGGCCGAGGGGGAAAAGCTTTTGTCCGTCAGCTTGCGGGCCATGGCAGGGCCGCGCTGGATGTCCCGCATCAGGTCGCGGTAGGTATGGACCAGGTCGGCATTGCTGGCGGCCAGCGTGACCCGGCAACGCCAGCCGCTGGCGCATTCGATCTCGGTCACGCGGTTGCCGACGGTATGGATCCGCACCACCGGATCGTGCCAGCGCACTTCACCGCCCAGCTTGACGAACCGCTCGGTCAAGGCCGCGATCAGGTGACCCATCCCGCCTTCAGGCCACCACGCCGGGCCCAGTCCCGCCGGAATCTGACCGAGCAGGTTAAGGGCCGAGGTAGCGCGCGGATTGCCGCCCGACAGCAGGGTCTGGAACGACAGGGCCGCGCGCAGCTTTGCGGATTTGACCTGGCTGGCCACAAGACCTGCGGCGCTGCGCCAGCCTTGATGCCGCAACAAGGGACCGGCGCTGTCCAGCAGTGCGCGGATCCGGCCCTGGGGTTGGTCGGCCAGACGCTGCCAGCCGTCACTGCGGCCTTGCTTGCACCAATCGGTGAAGTCCTCATAGGCTGCGACATCCTCCGGAGCGAGCCGGGCCAGTTGGACCGGATCGGCCGGCAGATCGAGCATGCCGCCGTCGGGCCAGCTGCAACGCCACGCCGGAGCCACGGCAAGCAGATTCACGGCATCGGCCATGTCCTCGCCGGTCAGGCTCCACAATTCGCGCAAGGGGGCCGGATCGGAAATGGCCGCCGGGCCTTCTTCGAACACAAAGCCGTCGCGTTGCCAGGTGCGGATCATTCCGCCAGGCTGCGGCTTGGCATCGACCAGCACGGTCGGCTGGCCTGCCGCCTGCAGCCGGATCGCCAGGGCCAGCCCGCCGATGCCTGCACCGATGACACAGGCTCGCGGCTGTGCCGGGGTTCCTGGCTGCTCTGAGGTCTTGCGCCGCGCCATAGGTGGCCTTGTAAAGCCAGCACGCCGCGATGCAACTTCAATGCCGTTCCGCTGCGCCTGGATCGGCCGATGCCGCATAGCGTGCTTGCCATGCGATGACTCGTCCGGCGCGGGTTTGACGCGCGTCAATTACCCGCTTGGCAATTTCCGCGATTAGGCGTTTAATCGAACAATTAATAAAAAGTGGAAGAGGAGAGTCGATGATGAGCGCTGCCGCGTCTGCCGTAGCTGCACAGGGCGTTACCCACGTTGATGTCCTGATCGTTGGTGCCGGAATTTCCGGGATCGGTTCGGCCTATCACTTGCAGGACCAGTGCCCGGGCAAGTCCTATGCGATCCTTGAAATGAAGGACACCTTTGGCGGGACCTGGGACACGCACAAGTACCCCGGCGTCCGCTCTGACTCGGATCTTTACACTTTCGGCTACCGCTTCAAGCCGTGGGTCGGCACGCCGATCGCTTCGGCCCAGGCGATCCTCGATTACATGGGCGAAGTGATTGAGGAAAACGGCATCGGCCGGCACATTCATTACGGCCACCGCATCACCAAGGCCGCGTGGGACAGCAAGGCCAACCTCTGGACGGTTGAGGCGACCCGCAAGTCCGATGGCGCGCAGGTGGTCTTTACCGCCAATTTCCTGTGGATGTGCCAGGGCTATTACGACCACGAAAAGCCCTACATTCCGGATTGGCCGGGCAAGTCGGACTACAAGGGCATGCTGGTCCACGCCCAGCTGTGGGACCCCAAGACCGACTACAAGGGCAAGAAGGTGCTGGTGATCGGATCGGGCGCGACGGCGGCCACGGTCATCCCCGAATTCGCCAAGGAAGCGGCGCATGTCACCATGCTGCAGCGCTCGCCGACCTATTTCTTCTGCGCCGAAAACAGGAACGAGCTGGCCGACAAGCTGCGCGCCGGGGGGATCGATGAACCGACGATCCACCGCGTGGTCCGCGCCCAGATCATGCACGATCAGGATGTCCTGACCAAGCGCTGCCAGGAAGAACCGGACCAGGTGTTCGAGGAACTGAAAGAACTGGTCCGCGCCTTTACCGGCAAGCCCGATTTCCAGTTTGAACCGCATTTCACACCCAAGTACCGGGTGTGGCAGCAGCGCCTGGCCTTCTGCCCGGAAGGCGACATCTTCCGCGCGGCGGTGGACGGCAAGCTGACCGTGGTGACCGACGAGATCGACACCTTTACGGAAACCGGCGTGCGGACTGAGAACACCGGGAATAAAAGGGGCCACGGATCGGCCAGTCTCACCGGATTAAAAAGGGGCCAGTCCTGCTAGACCTCCGTTTTTGGGCGGAGGTGGAGGATGAAGAGAGTGGAGCTTTATCAGAA
>JBKHWO010000020.1:0-10010 GCA_046566485.1 Alphaproteobacteria bacterium
CTTCCGCTCCGCTCCAGCCGCTTCCCCGCTGCCGATGCTGCCCAGCCTCAACCTTGGGGCTTTTTGTTCAAACCAACTGGCCCCATTTTAAACCGGTGCCTGGCCCGTTTTTATCCCGGCGTTGACAGGTACGTTGTGGCCCTGGCGAAACAGACGCACCGACCAGCTCCCTTCGATCAGCAAGTTGGTCCGCGGCAGGCCCAGCAACGGGTGCCCTCGCTCGTAAGGTGGAAGCCGATCGACATAGTCGCGGATCGCAGCGAGCCAGCGAGACTTGGCCAACTGAAGGATCGGTTCATGGCGCTGGATCACGGAACGATCGGTCTGGGTTCCACCCCGCACCGACTGCTCGACATAGGGACGTTCCATCACGTGTAATTCGCGCAGCAACTGGGCCAACTCGGCCAGCTCCGCAGCGGAAAGATCGACCCGGCAGGGCTGGATGAGCCGATCCGGGCGGTCGATCCAGTAGGCGCGCGGATCGTCCTTGAGGCGCCAGGCCAGTGACAGATATGGCCAGAACAAGGGTGCCGCCGGACCCAGCAGTTGCCCCAGGCAAACAGCCTCCGCAACGTCAGGCTCCGCCCGGCGCAAGGCATGACGAACCCGTATGAGGTCGATCGTTTCACCCGCAACCCCCGCAGTCGCGTTCAACAGACGTGCGGTTTCGGAGGCATCACCAGACTCACTGGCGATAAACAGACGTGATACCGTCAAGGCCGGGAGGTTGCCAAAGCGCTGCTCCGCCCGCTCCAGCACATCTCGCGCGCCGACCCAGTCGCGAATTTGGGCCAGCGCCCGGAACCAGGCAAGCCACAGGTCAAGATCATTGGGTTGTTGCGCCGCTGCGCCGGCATAGCTTTCAGCATAACGGGCCTGATCCCCGGCCGTCCAGCGGATCACCGACAAGGCACGATGGCCGTCGAGCCAGGACGGGTTCGCCACCACGGCTTCTTCCAGCATGGCTTCGGCCTGGTCCCGTTCCCCTTCCGCGACCAGCGCCAGAGCATGGTTGCGCAGAAGCGCGAGGTTCGCAGGGCTGCACCGCCGCGCTTCACCAAAGAGCTCCGCTGCGGGACGTCCCAGTTCGAAATGGGTCTGGGCCAGGCCCTCGCGCAAGGCAGGGCTCTCAACCCCGGCGGCAAGCGCACCGGCAAAAACCTCGGCGGCTTCGACGAAGCGCTGCTCTCGTCTCAAGGCAACGCCGCGCACCAAGGCAACTTCGGGGTCAGTGGGATACACCTTCGCCAGGCCATGGAGGACCGGCACAGCCTGCGCTGCCAATCCTAACCCAAGCGCCTGGCGCGTCAGATCGAGCAACCGCTCACGGCTGGCTGCATCCCCCGCAGGGAGTGGCTGCAAAGCCGCTGCCGCAAGCTGCTCCGCCACAAGGATCTGGTCGGGGTTCATTGCTCTATCACTGGCACCAAAGCGAAAGGGGGACAACCGAAGTTGCCCCCCTCGGCGGCTGCGGGAAGGTGCAGCCGGTTTCGCATGGTGTGATCAGAAGCTGTACTTGACCGATGCGGTCCAGGTACGGCCCAACGCCGGATTGGTGCCGATCACGACCGGGTTGACCGAGCTGTCGGCAATGTTGCCACTGCCGCGCAGATCATAGCGGTTGAACACGTTGTAGCCCTGAATGCCCAGTTCGACGTTTTCGAACGGCATCACCCGCAGGTTGACCCCAAGGACAGCACCGCCCGGATACTGACGGCCGGCATCGTCGATGATGCTCGATTGGCCGGTCACATTCAGACCAAGGGTGGCCATGGAGGTCAGGTCGTAATTGGCCTGAACCGTGTAGACCAGGTCGGGCATGTACGGCGCACGGCTGAACGAAGTGCTGCCGGCACCCGAACGGGTGGCCTTGGTCCAGGTGGCGTTGCCAACCAGGGTGAAGCCGCCGTTGACATAGGTCGCATAGGTTTCGAAGCCCCACGACTTATAACGCGCGTCGATCACACAGCCACCCGCACCGCCCGGGCAACGCGTTGCCGACAGTTCGAAAGTCGACTGCTTGAAGTTGCCCTTCAGCGCCGTGACTTCCAGCGTGTAGCGGCCGCCAGCGAGATCGCCGCGGTTCTTCAGGCCCAACTCGTACTGCTTCACGAAGTCGACCGACGGCGTGACGCCGTCAGCCGAGCAACCCAGGGTGCCAGCCTTGGCCATGGCCGAGGTGCAGAGCGCCCCATTGCTGGCAATCTTGCCGCCGAAGGTCTGACGATCGCTGTTGAAGCGGCCACCGCGCGATGCACGGACGAACAGGCTGGTATCGGCATTGGCCTTCCACAGCGCGCCGGCGGTCCACGACGTGTACGAACGGCTGTAGTTCAGCACTTCAGCCTTGCCGTTGGCGGTCATCGCCGGGATCAGGACGCCGCTTGAACTGATGTTGAATTCAGCACCGCCCGTGCGCCCGCCACCGGCCGCCTTGACGTTTTCGAAGCGGACCGATCCGTCGAGAGCGAACTGATCGCTGTCCAGTTCCAGCGCCGCGTAGGGAGCGGTGTTGGTGTAGGACAGGTCATAGTCGCGCGAGCAGCAATCACCCCAGTTGTTGTTGTAGCCCGAAATGCCGTCAACCGTCATGCGCGCGCCGGCGGCGTTGTAGAGATCGAGCTGAGCCGGATTGTTGCCGCTGGCTTCGCGCAGCGATTTGTTGGTGTGCCAGTCCATCGCGATGTCCTGGTTCATGTAGAAGAAGCCGCCGCGCGCGGTGACCTTCATCGTCCCCATATCGAACTTGCCGGCCAGAGTCAGGTCGTTGGCCAGGCTGCCCAGATCACGGATGTTGGTGATGACGCTGGTGTTGTTGTCAACGTAAGTGCCGGTAAAGGTCTGGCCGGCGCGGGGACCGTTGGCATAGCGGATCGAACCGACGACCTGACCGTTGACGGTCGAGCCGACGATGCCGGTAGCCCGCGCAATGTTGAAGAAGGGCGAAGCAAAGCTGCCGCTCATCTTCGACCAGCGCATGTTGTTGTCGACCGTCACGTCGTTGTCGAATTCGTAGTGGAACTGCCCACCCAGCGCCGTCTGCTTGGTGCTGATGCCGGTCATGCCCACACGCTCCAGCTGCCCGGTGCGGTTCACGATCAGGAAGTCCTGATTGTAGATCGAGTAATTCGCGCTGTTGCGGCCGTCAAAGCCTGGGAAAGGCTGGACATTGCTGACCTTGTTGCCGCTCAGCGTGGCCAGCGCCGGGGCGCCGGTATAGTTCGGTTCCTGGGTGTCAGCGACCTTGAACAGCAGGCGGAAGTAGCCCTTGCCTTCATCGAATTCCTTGGTGACGTTGCCCTTCACCTGAATCGAATCCGAAACGTTGTAGTCCGCGTGAAGCGGGCCGCGGCCCGTCTTGAACTGGCCACCGATGTGGAACCGCAGGGTGTCGGTCAGTGCACCGCCATAGCGGAAATCAACCTTGGTTTCGTCAAAGTTGACGCCCTTCGACAGCGAAACGAAACCACCTTCCTTCTGGCCGGTGTTGCTGATGTAGTTGATCACCGCACCAGGTGCCTGCGAAGCATAAGTGGTCGAACCGCCGCCGCGAACCGATTCCACCCGCTCGACGCTGGCATCGAAACGGGTCCAGTAGTCGTTGTTGCCGAACTGGATGTCGCCGAACAGCACGGTCGGCAGGCCATCTTCCTGAATCTGGACGAACGGCGAACCGCCGGTGGCAACCGGAAGGCCGCGCACAGCGATGTTCGAGTTACCGCCCGGCCCCGAGGTGCCCGGGACCTGAATGCCCGGAATCATGCGGAACACTTCTGCTTCCGAGCTGGGCTTGAAGGCGTCAACCAGATCCGCGCTGACACTGGTCACCGAGACTGAGCTGTCGAGGCGAGTCTTGTTCCCGCCCGAAGCGGTCACGACGATTTCGTCGAGGCTCGCAGCCTCTTCACCCGCGGCGGGCGCATCCTGCGCAAAGGCCGGCGTGGCGGCCAGACTCATCGCGACAAGCGATACCGCGGAAGCGCAGCTTTTCAGTGTGGACTTGTTCATTTTCTCTCCCCCTCCTGGGACATGTAACCCTGCGTGGCCAATTTATGGCAGTGGCGCAGCTTCACCTGACATGCGCAACAATCGATTGCAACTGTTTTTGTCAATCGATTGCAGAAAATCCGGATTAGTGCATAATTGGCAAGAGGCAGTGCTTTGGTTACGGGTGCCTGACACGATGCCACATTAAGATGAACGCCACTGCGCTTCGCGCCGTGTGGCCGCAGCCAGAACGGATCATTCCGAGGGCCATGCCCAATCCAGCCCCACCTTCAGGTCGTATCCGCAATATCGCTGAACTGGCGAAGCTGGCGGGGGTGACGGCGGGGACGGTCTCTCGGGCGCTCGCCAATTCGGATCTGGTGAACAAGCAGACCCGGCAGCGCATCCAGGCACTTGCGCGCGAGCACGGTTTCCGGCCGAACCAGATGGCGAAACGGTTGCGCGTCCAGCAAACCAAGGTGATCGGGATCGTCGTTCCCCTGGGCCATGAACAGCGCCAGCACCTGTCCGATCCGTTTTTCATGGCGATCCTCGGGCACCTGGCCGATGCGCTGACCGAAAACGGCTACGACATCATGCTCAGCCGCGTCATCCCCGATGCCGAGGACTGGCTTGAACGGATCGTCGATTCCGGGATGCTCGACGGCGTGCTCCTGATCGGACAGTCAAACCAATTCGAAACGATCGAGCGGGTGGCCAAATGGTACAAGCCGATGGTGGTCTGGGGCAGTCATCGATCTGGGCAAGTCCACTGCACGGTTGGCGTCGACAACCGCATGGGCGGCCGGTTGGCCGGCGAATGCCTGATCGCTGCCGGGCGTACCCGGCTGGCATTCCTGGGCGACGTCACGGCACCCGAATTGTCGGAGCGGTATCTTGGACTTTGCGATGCGGCACAGGCGGCCGGTCTGAGCGAACCGATCCAGATGAATGTCCACCTTGCCTCGGACATCATGGCCGAGGAAATGGCCAGCCATATCGACCGGATCGGCCGCCAGGTCGACGGCATCGCCGCAGGCTCGGACCTGATTGCCATGCACGCGGTCCGCGCCCTGGCGGACCGGGGCCTGACCATTCCGGGCCAGATATCGGTCACCGGATTCGATGACCTGCCGCTGGCCGAACAAACGATCCCGCGCCTGACCACCATCAGCCAGCACATTGCAGCCGGCGCGCGCGCCATGGTTTCAGCCTTGTTCGAACGAATTGCCGGCCGGGATGCCCCCTCAGTCGAGATGACCCCGGAACTGATCCGCCGCGACACGGCATAGCCTGCCTGCTCATTGGCTGGCGCGGATTGGCAACCCCGCTCCTTGAAAGCAGGGCCGCTTGCGGGCATAGGCCGGCAACCATGCATGACATCAAGCTGATCCGCGACAATCCCGCAGCCTTCGACGCCGGTCTGGCGCGCCGTGGGGTGGAACCTGTTTCCTCTGCCATCCTCCACCTCGACACGGCGCGGCGCGCGGTCGCGACGGCGATGCAGGAAGGGCAGAACCAGCGCAACGAAGCCTCGAAGGCGATCGGCGCCGCAATGGGCCGGGGCGATAAGGACGAGGCAGAGCGGCTCAAAGCCGAAGTCGCCACGCTAAAGGAACGCCTGCCCCAGCTTGAGCAGGAGGACCGCGAGCTGTCTGCGCAGCTGGCCGATGCCCTGGCGCGCTATCCCAATATCCCGGCGGATGATGTTCCCCCCGGTGAAGATGAAAGCCAGAACGTCGAAGTCCTGCGCTGGGGCACCCCGCGCACGTTCGATTTCCAGCCCAAGGAGCACGCCGACCTCGGTCCGGCCATGGGCCTCGACTTTGAAACCGGCGCGCTGATTTCCGGTGCCCGCTTCACTTTTCTGCGCGGCCAGATGGCCCGGCTACAGCGCGCGCTGGGCCAGTTCATGCTGGACCATCAGACCATAGCCAACGGCTATACCGAAGCGGCCACGCCGCTGCTGGTACGCGACGAGGCCGTGTTCGGTACTGGCCAGCTCCCGAAGTTTTCCGAAGACCTGTTCCAGACGACCGATGGGCGCTGGTTGATCCCGACTGCCGAAGTCAGCCTGACCAATTCGGTGCGCGAGCAGATCCTGGCCGAAAGCTCCCTACCCATTCGCCTGACCGCCCTCACCCCCTGCTTCCGCTCGGAAGCCGGCGCGGCGGGCAAGGACACGCGCGGCTATATCCGCCAGCACCAGTTCGAAAAGGTCGAACTGGTCACGATCTGCAAGCCGGAAGACAGCGCGGCCGAGCATGAACGGATGACCCAGGCAGCAGAATCCGTGCTGCAGGCGCTGGAACTGCCCTATCGCAAGGTCGTGCTATGCTCGGGCGACATGGGCTTCACCGCCCGCAAGACCTATGACCTTGAGGTCTGGCTGCCCGGCCAGGACACCTATCGCGAGATTTCCTCCTGTTCAAACTGCGGCGATTTCCAGGCGCGGCGGATGAATGCCCGCTATCGCCCCGATGGCGGGAAGGGAACGGAATTCGTCCACACGCTCAACGGCTCGGGCCTGGCCGTCGGCCGCACGCTGGTCGCCGTGCTGGAAAACTACCAGCAGGCCGATGGCTCGGTCGAAGTGCCGCACGCGCTGCGCCCCTACATGGGCGGGATCGAACGGCTGGTGCCAGCCTGAATATCGTGCAATCCCTCGGGCAATAACTTACCGTCACCCTGAACTTGTTTCAGGGTCCATTTCGCCGTTCGACCGGAAGTTGGACTTGGCAGCCTCGCTACCCGCATCGGGCGGCGATAGCCTGACTGCGCTCCGCTTTTTGAGGCGCGTTGGACCCTGAAACAAGTTCAGGGTGACGAGATAAAGACGAAACAGGAAAGTGGCGAGCGAACATGAGAATTCTCCTGACCAACGACGACGGTATCCACGCCCCCGGCTTTGAAGTGCTGGAACGCATCGCGCGGCAGTTTTCCGATGATATCTGGATGGTCGCACCGGCAGAGGAGCAATCCGGCGCAGGCCACTCGCTCACTTTGAACCAGCCGGTGCGGCTCCGCCAGTATTCAGAGCGACGCTTTGCCGTCTCTGGCACTCCGACCGACTCCGTGATGATGGCCCTGCGCAAGGTCATGCCCGCGGCGCCGGACCTGATCCTGTCCGGGGTTAACCGGGGGGCCAACCTGGGTGACGATGTGACCTATTCCGGGACCGTCTCCGCCGCTGTCGAGGGCGCGCTGGCCGGGATCCGCTCGATCGCGCTCAGCCAGGTCTACTCGCGCGAGGGCATGGGCGATGCCGTACCCTTCGCCGTTGCCGAAGCGTGGGGCGCAAAGGCGATTGCTCCGCTGCTCGACGCGCCGTTCGCGCCGCGCACCCTGGTCAACATCAACTTTCCGCCGGTCGCCGCAGATGAAGTGCGCGGAATTCGCGTGGTGCGCCAAGGGTTTCACGACTATGCGCGCGGCTCGGTGGTCGAAGGAACCGATCCCAGAGGCTACCGTTATTTCTGGTTCGGCCTGCACGGGATCGAGCATACGCCCGGTCATGCCACCGACCTGGAAGCTATCCAGGACGGATACGTTTCGGTGACGCCGTTGCAACTCGATCTGACCCATGATCCCTCGTTGGCAGAGCTTGCCAGCCGCTACAGCGGCTGAAGCGGCTCACCAGGGGAGGCCCGCGACGGTCAACTCCGGAAAGCGGACGTTCAGCCCAGCAGGTAGAACACCAGGCCCATCGCCAGATAGGCAAGCAGGAACGCGGCGCTGTCCCTTGCCATCTCGGTGGTGGAGCGCCCACTCTTGCCGCCCAGCAGCCATAGAGCGGGCACGACAAAGGCAAGCGCCAGGCCGCCCGACTGCATGAAGTAGAGATGCGGCTTCAGCGCCAGCTTTTCCGGTCCGATCCGCGCCAGGGCATGCCCCAACATGGCAGCTGGAAGAACGCTCCACGCATAGGCTGACCAGGACAGACGACCGCGCCAGAACAGCCACAGCACCGCGGCTGCCGAAAGAGCCGCCAGAACAACCCCCAGCCAGTTCATCAGGCCCATGGCTTCACTCCCATTCCAGAACGGCGACATGGCCCGGCGTCGCGGCCACCCATTCCTCTGCGAATACCGCGATCCCGAACTGGATGCGCTCCACTGCAGCGACGTCAATCGCTGGCAAAGGAACGGCGGAGTAGCCACACGCCGTTTCCGCCAATCCGATCAGGCTTTGCGCGGGACCGCCGCCGCTCCACAGGTCGGCCTCGAAGCATTCCACGATCCGCTCGGCCTGGAGCAGTTCGACGATCTCGGCGGATGGCGTGCCTGCGCGCTTGGCGCTGGCGTGTCCGGCGGCCTTGGCAATCTCGGCAAGGCGATCAGGGTGCGCACCGCCCGACACCATGCCCCAGAACCCGTGCGACAGACCCAGTTCGCGCTCGACAAACCAGTGAATCGCATCGTGCGGAACGGGGCCCTTCTTGGGAAACGAGGTGTCGGCGCGGGTTCCATCGCGGCGCTGAATCGCGATCCGGTCATCCCGCTCGCCTTTGGTGATCTCGATCCGCATGGTCTTTCCCTAGCACTTTCCCGTCGGGCAGTGTAAGGGGCCGCCCCCATGGCATCGCAGAATCCCACCCAGATCCCCGACCAGAAGCGCATCGGCATGGTCAGCCTCGGCTGCCCCAAGGCGCTGGTCGACAGCGAACGCATCCTGACCAAGCTGCGCGCCGATGGCTATGCCATGTCGCCCGACTATGAAGGCGCCGACGTTGTGCTGGTCAACACCTGCGGATTCCTCGACAGCGCGAAAGAGGAAAGCCTTTCCGCGATCGGCGAGGCGATTGCCGAAAATGGCCGGGTGATTGTCACCGGCTGCATGGGCAACGAGGCGGACCTGATCCGCGCCAAGTTCCCTGAAGTCCTCGCCGTCACCGGCGCGCACCAGTATGAAGCCGTGGTCGAGGCCGTGCACCAGGCCGCACCGCCCACCCAGGGCCCGTTCATCGATCTGATCCCGCAGATGGACGTCAAGCTAACCCCGCGCCACTACAGCTACCTGAAGATCAGCGAGGGCTGCAATCACGCCTGCTCGTTCTGCATCATCCCCTCGCTACGCGGCAAGCTGGCCAGCCGCCGGATCGACGCGGTCCTGCGCGAAGCGGAAAAGCTGGTTGCCGCCGGCACGCGCGAACTGCTCGTCATCAGCCAGGACACCAGCGCTTACGGGGTCGACGTGCGGCATGAAGAACGGATGTGGAAGGACCACCCGGTCCGCACCCACATGACCGATCTGGCCCGCGAACTGGGCGGTCTGCGCGGCGCCGATGGCACGCCGCCGTGGGTGCGGCTGCACTATGTCTATCCCTACCCCCACGTCGACGCGGTGATTCCGCTGATGGCCGAAGGGCTGATCACGCCATACCTCGATATTCCGTTCCAGCATGCCGCGCCGTCGGTGCTGAAGGCGATGAAGCGCCCGGCGAACGAGGCCAAGGTACTGGAACGACTGAAAGCCTGGCGCGAGATCTGCCCGGAAATCGCAATCCGCAGCAGCTTCGTCGTCGGCTTCCCCGGCGAGACCGAAGCGGACTTTCAGTGCCTGCTCGACTGGCTGGACGAGGCCCAGCTGGACCGCGTCGGGGCCTTCCGCTTCGAACCTGTCGAAGGCGCCACGGCCAACTCTTTGCCGGGTGCCGTTCCCGAAGAGGTCAAGGAAGAGCGCTTCGCCCGGATCATGGCCAAGACCGAGGCGATCAGCTCTGCCAAGCTGCAAGCCAAGGTCGGCCGCCTACTCCCCGTCATCATCGACGAAGTGGGCGAACCGGACGAGGACGGCGACCGCGGCGCAACCGGTCGCAGCCAGGCCGACGCCCCAGAAATCGACGGCGCGGTATTCCTGCGCGATGCGCCGCAAGGACTGCAGCCGGGTGCCATCGTCCAGGTACGGATCGAGGACGCTGACGCTCACGATCTGTACGGGGTGATCGAGCAGAACTAGGCTTTGCGCAATTTCCTTGCTTTCTTCCGCAATGCAACATAAAGGCGGCGCAACACGACCGGACC
>JBKHWO010000021.1:0-22757 GCA_046566485.1 Alphaproteobacteria bacterium
GGCAAGCCCAAGGTTATCGAAAATTCGGAAGGTGCGCGCACCACGCCCTCGATCGTCGCTTTCACCAAGGATGGTGAGCGCCTGATCGGGCAGCCGGCCAAGCGCCAGGCGGTGACCAACCCCGACAACACGATTTTCGCGGTCAAGCGCCTGATCGGCCGCCGCTTTGACGATCCCATGACCAAGAAGGACATGGAACTGGTTCCCTACGCCATTGCCAAGGGCAAGAATGGCGACGCCTGGGTCAAGGCCGGCGGCGAGGACTACTCGCCCAGCCAGATCAGCGCCTTCACCCTGCAGAAGATGAAGGAAACGGCCGAGGCCTATCTGGGTGAAACCGTCACCCAGGCGGTTATTACCGTGCCGGCCTACTTCAACGACGCGCAGCGCCAGGCGACCAAGGATGCCGGCCAGATCGCGGGCCTTGAAGTGCTGCGCATCATCAACGAACCGACTGCGGCTGCGCTGGCCTATGGTCTCGACAAGAACGATGGCAAGACCATTGCGGTTTACGACCTTGGCGCCGGCACCTTTGACGTCTCGATCCTGGAGATCGGCGACGGCGTGTTCGAAGTGAAGTCGACCAACGGTGATACCTTCCTGGGCGGCGAAGACTTTGACACCCAGGTCGTCGAATGGCTCGCGGAACAGTTCAAGAAGAAGGAAGGGCTCGACCTGCGGACCGACAAGCTCGCTCTGCAGCGACTCAAGGAAGCCGCCGAAAAGGCCAAGATCGAACTGTCGAGCGCGCAGACCACCGAAATCAACCTGCCGTTCATCACCGCCCGCATGGAAGGTGGCGCCACGACGCCGCTGCACTTGGTCGAAACGATCACTCGCGCCGATCTGGAAAAGATGGTCGCGGGCCTGATCGAACGGACCAAGGAACCGATGCGCAAGGCGCTGGCAGATGCCGGGCTCAAGGCTTCGGACATCGATGATGTCGTGCTGGTCGGCGGGATGACCCGCATGCCGCGCGTCCGCGAAGTGGTGAAGGAATTCTTCGGCAAGGAACCGCACACCGGTGTCAATCCGGACGAAGTCGTCGCCATGGGTGCTGCCATTCAGGCTGGCGTTCTGCAGGGCGACGTGAAGGACGTGCTGCTGCTCGACGTTACCCCGCTGTCGCTGGGGATCGAGACGCTGGGCGGCGTATTCACCCGCATGATCGACCGCAACACCACGATCCCGACCAAGAAGAGCCAGGTGTTCTCCACCGCAGAGGACAACCAGCAGGCTGTGACGATCCGCGTGTTCCAGGGCGAGCGCGAAATGGCGAGCGACAACAAGCTGCTTGGCCAGTTCGACCTGGTCGGCATTCCGGCCGCACGCCGGGGCGTGCCACAGATCGAAGTCACCTTCGATATTGACGCCAACGGCATCGTCAACGTCTCGGCCAAGGACAAGGGTACTGGCAAGGAGCAGCAGATCAAGATCCAGGCTTCGGGCGGTCTTTCGGACGCTGACATCGACCAGATGGTCAAGGACGCAGAGAAGTTCGCCGAAGAGGACAAGAAGCGGCGTGAAGCGGCGGAAGCGCGCAACAATGCCGACAGTCTGGTCCACGCGACCGAGCAGCAACTGGCGGAACATGGTGACAAGCTGGACGCCGATCTCAAGTCGGAAATCGAAGCCGCTATAGCCGAAGCCAAGACTGCAATCGAAAGCGGCGATGCCGAGGAGATGACTGCCAAGACCCAGGCCCTGACCGAAAAGGCCATGAAGATGGGGCAGGTCATCTATGAGAAGGAGCAGGCCACACAGGCTTCTCCGGGAAGCGAAGGCGCCGCGGCAGATGCTGCTGAAGACGTCGTCGACGCCGAATTCTCGGAAGTTGACGAGAACAAGGGCTAAACAGGCCATGGTTCGGGCCCGCTGCCGCGATGGGATACGCGGTGGTGGGCCTGATTGTTGAGGGGCGGCCATGTCTGTTGAAGCCGACTATTACGAATTGCTCGAAGTAACCCGGGGTGCGGACGATGCGACAATCAAGTCGTCGTATCGCAAGCTGGCCATGCGCTGGCACCCGGACAAAAATCCGGGCGATGCCGAGGCTGAGGCCCGGTTCAAGGCCATCAGCGAAGCCTATGAATGCCTTAAGGACCCCCAGAAGCGTGCGGCTTATGACCGCTTCGGCCACGAAGCGTTCAAGCAGGGCATGTCCGGTGGCGGCGGCGGTCACGGCGCCGGCGCAGGCTTTTCAGACCTTGGCGACATCTTTGAAACGATCTTCGGCTCGGCCTTTGGCGGCGGCGGGCGACAGCAGCAACGGCGCGGTGCTGACCTGCGCTATGACATGGAAATCAGCCTAGACGAGGCATTCCATGGCAAGCAGGCCGAAATCGAGATTGAGGTGTCTACCAAGTGTGACCCCTGCGATGGATCCGGTGCAGAGCCTGGTACTGGGACCCGGCGCTGCAATCTGTGCGGTGGCCATGGGCAGGTGCGGGCGCAGCAAGGCTTCTTTATGGTCGAGCGGACCTGCCCGACCTGTCATGGACGCGGCGAAGTTATTGAAAAGCCGTGCCGCAGCTGTCGCGGCGAGGGCCGTGTAGATACCCCGCAAAAGCTGGAAGTGAATATCCCCCCGGGAGTGGACACGGGTACGCGTATCCGCCTTGCCGGGAAGGGCGAGGCCGGAGCCTTCGGTTCCCCGCCGGGCGACCTTTACATCTTCATTCATGTCCGTCGCCATGCCGTGTTCGAGCGCGATGGGACGATGTTGGTGACGCGCGTGCCAATCACCTTCACCACAGCGGCACTGGGCGGGGATATCGAGATTCCCGGACTGGATGGCGAGCGTCTCTCGATCGACATTCCCGCGGGCATTCAGTCAGGCAAACAGCTTCGCAAGCGCGGCGCTGGCATGCCGGTTCTGCAAGGACGCGGGCGGGGCGACTTGGTGATCGAGATTGTGGTCGAAACGCCGACCAAGCTGACATCGCGTCAGAAGGAGCTGCTGCGCGAGCTTCAGGAGACTGAAACTGGTGAGGAAACGCCGCAATCGAAGGGCTTCTTTGATCGGATCAAGGAAGCATTCGGCGGCTGATCGTCGTCCCCGCAAAAGCGGGAACCGCTGACGGTTTACTGCAATTTGGCGGCCATGCGCCGCGCGATCCCCGCTTTCGCGGGGATGACGCCAGGGTTCAGGGGCCGGTGGCTAGCACCTCTTCGCGCAGTCCGCTCAGCAAGGCCGGATCGACCCGCTGCAGCTCCATTTCCTCGTCGAGGACGGCGAGGAAACCCTCGCGCTTGAACCTCGCCAACTCTGCTGCTTCCAAGACCATACCGTCGGGCAGGGCCGAGGCGACCAGATCGATCATCCGCTCCACTCCATGGAGCCTGCCCCAAATATAGTCATTCTCGCGGTAAGCGCGGCTGAAAAAGGCGCCGAAGTTATAAAACTCGGTACCACGCAGCGTTCTCGCCGCACCTCCGGAACGGATCGAAGTGCAATCATCGGGCGAGATGCGTCCGACTTTTGCGGGTTCAAGTTCGTTACTGCCTTCGCCGCGCAACAGCGGCAGGGTTACCATGTCGTAGAACGGGAACCCCAGATAGGCCATCAGAATGCGGCGTTTCAATTCTGGTGGAACGGAGGTCAGTGCCTCGACCAGCAAGGCGTCAACGACCAGATCGGTTGCGGTGAGCTGGCGACGCTGGGCAATGGTGTTCAGGACCAGTTCGGGCTTCTCCATGACCTGGCGGGCAATCAGTCCAAAGTCCGATCCCAACGCTCCGCTTGTTTCTCGATCAAAGTATAGCGACAGAGCCCGGTAGACTGCGTTGCGCGCATGCTCACGCGCGTCGGGTGCGGCGGCATCCATGTCGTCCCAGTCCTCGGACAGCCGGCGCGCCAGCAGACGCAGACGGCGAATGCGAAAGCCAAGGTCATGATTGCGGAAAAAGTCGATCGCGGCGTCGCTCGCCCCACCTTCGGTACTGCCAAGCTGATCGAGCCCATGCGTCGCCAACCAACTGGATAGCCGATCCGCGATGGGATCAGCATTGGGCAACATCAGGTCTGGTGCCGCGGCGAGTACGGTTTCAGCCAGGCTTGAAACGATCCCTGCCAGTTTGACCTGACCATAGGATTGATAGGTAAACCCTGCCTGCTGGGCGGCGGCGCGTTGCGCCTTGCTGCGCCAAGAGGTGAGACGCTTAACGGTCGGGCGATCAAGGAACAGTGTCCGCCCGAAGAGACGCTCGACCGTTTGCTCGACATCTGGCCGCAGGGAATCGACGATTGCCTTGAGCTTGGCCTGCTGGCGCGATGCGCGCTGGATGGCCTCCAGATTGTCGCGGACCGGTTGCTCGCGCGGGATCGAGGAAAGCGAGCCGAAAATCATCTGGAAGAAGCCGGGTGGACGCGGATCGGTATGGAGACGCCCGCCGACTTCGTCCGGGTGCGGGTCGATGTAGATGAAACGGCGGTCTACCTCGCGCTGTGCTGGTCGGTCACGCAGTACAGCCATGGCTTCGGCAAAGGGTGCATTAACCAGCACTGAGCCATCGATCAGCGCGACCTGCTCGGCTTCTCCGCGATGGCTATGCTCGGGCATGATCCGTTCAATAAAAGCGGTGCGGCTGGGCCATGGCTCTTCTCTTTCCTTTGCGAGCGCGTCGATTTCGGCCAGTTGCAGGGCAGGAAACGCACCTGGAAAGCTGGCCGTTGCGCGCGCGGCAAAAACCAGCTCGAGCCGGGGAGCAATTCCCAGGCCAGGTTCGATGGGCGTGATGGACCGAAATCCGATCGAAAAGCGGTGCTCGCTCTCAATCACCGTCGGCGGGCTATGCAAATGGAGCACCTGGGGATGGCCAGCGAAGTCAGTCGCGGTGACGAACAGGTCAATCGGGTGGCCAGATGGGAGCAAAGGCGCATCGGATGAGCCGTTCGCCATGGCTTCGAGTGCTTCACACAAAAGTCTGGAAAAGCCGAGCCCGCCGAACGGGGGTTCGAACCAGCGAGAGCGGATTAGCCGGGACAGTTTGGTCCGCACCTCGCGTCGCGTTTCCGGGGCAACGCTGGCGGAAACCATGTTTCCTGGGCGCCGGAGCAGCCAATGGACAATCGGCATGGCCCAGAACTTGGCCATGCGCGAGGCAGGTCGCGCATCGGGATCGAGCAGGACATCAACGTCAGCGCGTTCCAGCCATAGCGTCGTCAGGGGTTCCAGACTTTGTCCGGAATGGATGGCCTGGGCCAGAAAGACGCCATTGATCCCGCCGGCGCTGGCTCCGGCGACAATATCTGGCAGGACCCGCAAACGCAGTTTGAAGTGACGCTCGATGCCTGCCAACAGGCGTTGATAGACCGCTTCGGTCCCACCACTGATTGGAGCGCCACCGTGAAAAGCGCGGCTGGCGCGGGCCAGCTTCCACAGCTCTTTGGTCACGCCGTGCATGTAGACGGCAAGGCTGACACCGCCGTAGCAGACCAGGGCGATGCGGAGTTCCTTTTGACGCATGCAGTCTTCTTTCCACTTCCCATGCGTTGTGGCAATTGCGTTCTGCTTACGTTCCGCATAGGAAGCCACGATGGCCAAACCGAAGCGTCGATATATATGCCAGGCTTGCGGCAGTGTTACCCATCGCTGGCAGGGGCAGTGCGCGGACTGTCTGGAGTGGAACACGTTGGCGGAGGAAGCGCCGGAAACGGTATTTTCTGCCAAGCATGACCTCTCCTCGGGTGGCCGGCCGATAGCCTTCGAGGCGCTTGATGCCCCCGGGGAAGTGCTGAAACGACGTTCGACCGGGTTGGCTGAGTTCGATCGCGCGTTGGGCGGAGGCTTGGTCCCTGGATCGGCTGTTTTGATGGGCGGGGATCCTGGTATCGGGAAGAGCACGCTGCTTTTGCAAGCGGCGGCGCAGGTTGCCTTAAGCGGCGGGAATGCCGTTTACATCAGCGGAGAAGAAGCGGCCGGACAGGTGCGGATGAGAGCGGACCGTTTGGGTTTGGCCAAAGCGCCGATCGCGCTGGCTTCGGCAACGTCGGTACGCGACATCCTGACGACGCTGTCCGCTATGCCGCCGCCAGCCCTGCTGGTGATCGATTCGATCCAGACCATGCATTCCGACCAGATCGAAGGTGCTCCGGGTACAGTCAGTCAGGTGCGGGCATCGGCCTTTGAACTTATTCGCTATGCCAAGGAAAATGGCGTTGCCTTGGTCCTGGTCGGCCATGTCACGAAGGATGGTTCGATTGCTGGCCCGCGCGTGCTGGAACACATGGTCGACGTCGTGATGAGCTTTGAGGGCGAACGCAGTCACCAGTATCGCATCCTCCGGAGTATCAAAAACCGCTTTGGCCCGGTCGATGAAATCGGCGTGTTCGCGATGGAAGGGCAGGGGCTGGCAGAAGTTGGCAACCCATCACTGCTGTTTCTGTCCGGCCGCGACGCGCCGGTTGCGGGCAGTGCGGTGTTTCCTGCAATCGAGGGAACCCGACCCGTCCTGGTCGAGGTCCAGGCGCTGATCGTCCGGCTGCAAAGCGGCGCAACGCCGCGCCGCGCGGTGGTTGGCTGGGATAGCGGACGGTTGGCGATGCTGTTGGCCGTGCTTGAAGCGCGCTGTGGCCTCAATTTCTCTTCGGCAGAAGTCTATCTCAATGTGGCGGGCGGATACCGTCTGGCTGATCCCGCTGCAGACCTAGCCGTAGCGGCAGCACTGGTTTCGGCCTTGGCCGACCGCCCTCTGGCCGCCGATGCAGTGTGGTTTGGCGAAGTTTCCCTGGCCGGAGAGATCCGCCCGGTCGCGCATTCGTCCATTCGCCTCCGGGAGTCAGCAAAACTTGGGTTCGGGCGCGCTTTTGGTCCATCCGATGCTGGCAACGGCGATTCTGCCAACCAGTTCAGCGGCTTGGCGTTTTTGCCAAATCTCGTTGACCGCATAGTCGGTGCCGCATAGTTTCCGCGCCGTCATGACAGGTTTCGATATCGCAGTTCTCATCATGGTCGGCCTCGGTGCGATCGTCGGCTTCTTGAGAGGCTTTATCCAGGAAGTCTTTGCCCTCGCGGCCTGGGTGCTTGCCCTGTTTGCGATCCATAACCTGCATACCCCGGTGACCGATGCCCTGCGGCCAACTGTAGGTTCAGACAGCGGCGCTGCAGTCCTTGCCTTCGCGCTCTTGTTGCTGGTTCCCTATACGGGGGTAAAGCTGCTTTCCAACCGGCTTGGCGAAGCTAGCCGCAATTCGGTCCTCGGCCCGATAGATCGCTTGCTCGGACTGGGGTTTGGAGCGGTGAAAGGCATGGTCATCGTCGTTATGGCCTTTTCGGTTCTGGTGCTTGGCTATGACACGGTCTGGGGTGCAGGAGGCCGTCCGGGCTGGATTACCCAGGCCCGGGCCTATCCGTTCGTCAATGCGGGCAGCGAATATCTGGTTTCGATGATTTCCGAACGGCGCAAAGAGGCCGCGCAGGCCGAAGCGAAACGGATGGGCACGGACGCGGTGAAGAAGAAGCTGGCGGAGCAGTGAATACGGCGGTCAAGTTGTATACGCCACAGGTTCTAGCACTGGCCACGGTGCTTGCCGATTACCCGCTGCACCAGGATCTGACATGGCGCGGATCGGCGCGATCATCGGTGTGTGGCTCTACTTTGGAAATCGGCTTTGACCTCGATGCAGCTGCACGGATTACAAGGGTCGGCTTGAAGCTCAGCGCCTGCGCGGTTGGCCAGGCCTCCGCTGCCTTGTTCGCGCAAGCGGCACCCGGCCGGTCGCGATCCGAACTGCAGGTCGCTCTCGAGCAGATTGAAACGTGGTTGCGCCGTGAGCGAAACGATCTGCCGGCTTGGCCGGGCTGCGATGCCATTGCTGGCGCGGTTGATTATCCCGGTCGGCATGGTGCGATTGTCCTGCCGTGGAAGGCTGCACTTGCCACGCTTCCCTAAGCGCCGCAGCGGCGCTAGAGCAGCGCGATAAACAAGGGGAGACTTCCACCATGAACGCTGCCGCAGGGCATCAGCATAGCGAACCGAGCGCCAAGGAAATGCGCTTGGTTATCGCCGCCTCCTCGGCGGGCACCGTGTTTGAATGGTATGATTTCTTCATTTACGGCACGCTTGGCGCGATCCTATCCAAGACATTCTTCCCCACCGGAAACGCGACGCTGGAAATGCTGCTGTTCTGGTTGGTCTTTGCAGTCGGTTTCGGGTTCCGTCCCCTGGGCGCCGTGCTGTTCGGCTATCTCGGCGACAAGCTGGGGCGCAAGTACACGTTCCTGGTCACGGTAACTTTGATGGGTGTAGCGACAGCGGGGGTCGGTTTGATCCCCTCGGCGGCAAGCATCGGATATTGGGCCCCTGCGATCGTTATCTTTCTGCGGATTCTCCAGGGGCTGGCCCTGGGTGGGGAGTATGGCGGCGCAGCGATCTACGTGGCCGAACATTCGCCCTATGCGCGGCGCGGCTATCACACCAGCTACATCCAGGCGAGCGTGGTCGGCGGCTTCGTGCTGAGCCTGATCGTCGTTCTGGGCTGCAAGGCCGTGATGAGTGCCGAGACCTGGAATGCCTGGGGCTGGCGGGTGCCGTTCCTGCTCAGCCTCTTGTTGCTCGCCATATCCCTGTGGATGCGCTTCAAACTTTCGGAAAGCCCGGTGTTTCAAGCGATGAAGGAGGAAGGCGAGATTGCCGGAAATCCCTTTATCGAGAGCTTCACCTATCCCGGGAACAAGCGCCGTATTTTCGTGGCGCTGTTCGGGATCGCGGCGGGCCTGACGGTGATCTGGTACACAGCGATGTTCTCGGGACTGTCGTTCCTGAAATCGGCCATGCATGTCGAGGATACTGCCGCAGAGATCATCGTTGGTATCGCTGCTGCATTGGGTATGGGTTTCTTTCTCTATTTCGGCCACCTGTCTGACCGCATTGGGCGGAAGAAGCCCATCGTGATCGGCTATGCGCTCACTCTGCTGCTGCTGTTTCCGATCTATTGGTTCATTGGTAGTGCGGCGAAGGATCCGGCTCAGAAGTCTGCGGTGGAATGGACCCTGCGTGGCCCAGATTGCAGCTATTCACCCTTCGCGACGACCCAAACCACCAGGTGCGGCAAGTTGATGGGCGATTTTGCCGGAGCAGGGGTGCCGTATACTCTGGAAAAGAGTGCGCAGCTTGAACTTGTGGCGGGTGGCACGCGGGTGATTGCGCTCGATGACATCAATCTGGATGATGCCAAGGCGCGCAAGGCGGAAATCGAGGCCAGAGCGGGCCAAACGGTGTTCAACTTTGCCAAGCACACGCCGGACTTTGGTCAGTCCGCGATGATTGTTGCGGGCCTGATGTTGTTGATGGCGTTGTCCGGGGCAACCTATGGACCGGTTGCCGCACTGCTGGCGGAAATGTTTCCGCCCAAGGTCCGCTATTCCTCAATGTCGATCCCGTATCACATCGGAACGGGCTATTTTGGCGGTTTTCTCCCGTTTATTGCCAGCTATATCGTTGCGCGGACCGGAGATCCCTATTCAGGCCTGTGGTATACCTGGGTGATCGTGCTGATGGCGATGGTCGTTGCCTGGTGGGGCCTGCCAGATGGGAAGCCCCGTGATTTCGCTCCCAATGATACCTGAACCGCCGCTGCGCCTGAAACTGGACGAAGCAGCGCTGGTTCATAACTGGCGGCGGCTTGATCAGCTTTCCGGCAAAGCGCGGGCCGGAGCTGCGGTGAAAGCCAATGCCTATGGCCTTGGGGCGGGGCGGGTTGCAAAGGTTTTGCGCGATGCAGGCTGCCGTGATTTTTTCGTGGCCTATGCCAGCGAGGCAGCCGAGCTTTTGGGGATAGTTGATCCAGGCCAGGTTTCGATCCTGCATGGGCCGCAACATGCCGAAGAAGCACAGTGGATCGCCGCTCACGGTTTCAAGCCGGTGATCAATTCGCTTCATCAGGCAGAGCTGTCGCACGCGGCGGGTTCGGGACCCTGCGATATCATGGTGGATACCGGGATCAATCGCCTCGGCTTAGGTATGCCTGATCTTTCTGCACCAGCGATTGCGCGGCTCGATATTGCGACGGTCCTGTCGCATCTTGCCCGGGCCGAGGAAGACAGCTCGTTCAATGCAGTGCAACAGAACCGCTGGAGCGAGGCCTGCGCGGCAATCGGCAGAGGCGAGCGCAGCCTGGCCAATTCCGCGGGGATCCTGCTTGGAGCGGACTTTCATGGCGACCTGACCCGCCCGGGTTTGGCCTTGTACGGCGGCGTACCATGCCCGGGACTGGAACCGGAAATCCGGCAGGTTGCCTATCCGGAAGCAGCGGTCATGCAGATACGCAAGGTCGAGGCCGGAGCCGGGATCGGGTACAATTCAACCTTCGTCGCGCCAAGAGATATGCGGGTGGGGGTCGTGGCGATCGGCTATGCCGATGGTTATCTGCGGTCCTGGTCGGCAAAGGGTGCGATGCAGGCAGCCGGCAAGTCCCTTGGCGTTCTGGGCCGGATCTCGATGGACATGACTGTGGTTGATCTGTCCGAAGCGCCGGAAGTCAGCGAAGGGGATTGGCTTTCCGTGCGCTACGCGCTGCCCGAAGCGGCAGCGATCAGTGGACTGTCCCAATATGAACTGCTGACCCTGCTGGGACGCAGATTTTCGCGGTAATGCTGCGCAGCATCGATTTGTTGCATTGCACATGCTGCAGGTGCTAACGATTGATCAAGGGAAACCTTTTTTGCGGGGTTTTGGGAAATGAGCGACGCCAAAGGCGAAACGGTTGTTATCAAGAAGTACGCCAACCGGCGGCTCTATAACACCAAGTCTTCAAGCTACATCACGCTGGATCATCTGGCGAAGATGACCCGCGAAGGGGTCGATTTCAAGGTGGTCGACGCCAAGACCGGCGTTGATATCACACACCAAATCCTGACCCAGATCATCATGGAAGAAGAAACCGCGCGCGGCGAACAGATGTTGCCGGTCAGTTTTCTGCGCCAGTTGATCGGGATGTACGGTAATTCCATGCAGGAACTGGTTCCGCACTATCTCGAAGCGAGCATGGACCAGTTCCGAGCCAACCAAGTCAAGTTGCGCGAGGCGTTCGAATCGAGCCTGGGCAACAACCCTTTGGCTAAGCTTGCCCAGCAAAACCTGGCCATGTTCAAGGCAGCAGCCTCGGCATTTGTGCCAGGACTGGCTGACGACAAGCCCAGCGAGCACGACAAGGCACAGGACGACGAACTTGCCCAGTTGCGCCGGCAGATGGCGGAAATGCAGGCCAAGCTGGACAAGCTCGGCAAAGACTAGCTGCGCTTGCCGGATCGGGCCTGAGCGGCTATCCGCCGCGCCATGAAACACGCCCTTTCCGTCACCCGATCCGAAAACTTCGCCGCCTGGTACCAGGATGTCATTGCCGAGGCCGAGATGGCCGAGGAAAGCGGTGTGCGCGGCTGCATGGTCATCAAACCATGGGGATACGGAATCTGGGAACGCATCCAGCATCTGATGGACGCCCGGATCAAGGCGGCAGGCGTGCAAAACTGCTATTTCCCGCTGTTCATTCCGCTGTCCTATTTCGCGAAGGAAGCCGAGCACGTTGATGGCTTTGCCAAGGAAATGGCGGTCGTTACCCACCACCGCTTGATCGGGGACGGCAAAGGCGGGCTGGTTCCCGATCCGGAGGCCAAACTGGAAGAGCCGCTGATTGTGCGGCCCACGTCTGAAACCGTGATTGGCCAGGCGATGGCGCGCTGGGTGCAATCCTGGCGGGACCTGCCACTGCTGACCAACCAGTGGGCCAACGTCGTCCGCTGGGAAATGCGGACCCGCATGTTCCTGCGCACCAGCGAGTTCCTGTGGCAGGAAGGGCATACTGCCCACGCCGACCGCGACGATGCGATGACCGAAACGCTGCGCGCGCTGGAAATGTATCGTGCCCACGCGGAGGATGATCTGGCCATGCCGGTCATCGCTGGCGAAAAGCCCGAGAATGAGCGCTTCCCTGGCGCAGTAGCCACCTATTCGATCGAAGCGATGATGCAGGATGGTAAGGCGCTTCAGGCCGGTACCTCGCACTACCTTGGCACCGGCTTTGCCGAAGCGGCGGGCATTCGCTACCAGAACAAGGAGGGCCAGCAGCAGTTGTGTCATACCACCAGCTGGGGTGTTTCAACCCGCCCGATCGGCGGTGTCATTATGACCCACGGCGATGACGACGGCCTGCGCGTGCCGCCGCGCATTGCACCGCACCAGATCGTGATCCTGCCGATGCTGCGCGAAGACGACGGTGACGATGCGCTGCTCGCTTATTGCGAGGAACTGCGCAAGGCCCTTGCCAGCCAGTCTGCCCTGGGTGAGCCGATCCGCGTGCTTCTCGACAAGCGCGCCGGCAAGGCCACGCAAAAGCGCTGGGGCTGGGTCAAGAAGGGCGTGCCACTGATCCTCGAAATCGGCGGCCGCGATGCCGCAGGCGGACAGGTTTCCGCAGTCCGCCGTGATCGGCTCTATCGCGAAGATGGCAAGGTCAACTTCGTCGGTCAGACCAAGGAAGAGTTCATCGACAAGGCCGCAGCGGAACTGGAAGACATTCAGGGTTCCCTGTTCGCTGAGGCCGCCGCACGCCGTGATGCGCAGATCCACCGCGGCGTTACTGACCTTGCCGGGCTGGAGAAGTTCTTCGCCGAGGACCAGAAGTATCCCGGTTGGGTCGAGATGGCCTGGTCGCGCCCGACCGGAGCCGCACTCGAAGAAGTCGTGGCCAAGCTCAAGGCACTGAAGCTGACCATGCGCAACACTCCCTTGGGTGCGCCGCCGGCGTCCGGAACCTGTCCGTTCACGGGTCAGCCTGCGGTGGAAACCATTTACGTCGCCCGCGCGTATTGACCCGGTGAACCGCAGCAAACCCCAGACGGGTCTACCCACCCGCCAGCAGATCCTGGATTTTATCGCGGGCAGCGAGGAACCGGCGGGCAAGCGCGAGATCGTGCGGGCCTTTGGCCTGAAAGGGCAGGAGAAGATCCAGCTCAAGGCGCTGCTCAAGGACATGGCCGAGGAAGGGCTGATCGACGGCAACCGCACCGCCTTTCACCGCATGGGCGGTGTCGCCAAGGTAACGGTCCTGCGCGTGGTCGAAACCGATGATGGTGAGGCTATTGCCGTTCCGGATAGCTGGACGCCGGACGACGCCACTCCGCCGCCGCGGCTCCGCGTGCGCGAGAAGGGCCGTGGTTCGGCGCTGCGCAAGGGCGACCGGGTGCTGGCACGGACCGAGGAAACTGCGACCGGATGGATCGCCCATCCGATGAAGAAGCTGCCCAATGCGACCGAACAGGTGCTGGGCATCGTGGAGCTGGACCGCACCGGGAAGGGCTGGCTTGCGCCGGTCGATAAACGGGTGCGCAATTCTACCCCTATTGCCGACCTTGGCGGCGCTGAGGAAGGGCAGCTGGTCCTTGCAGAACCGGCAGGCCGCAGTCCGCGCTCTGGCGTGAAGGTAACGGCTGTGCTGGGCGATCCGCTGGCGCCCAAGGCATTCAGCCTGATTGCTATCCATAAGCACGGCATTCCTTATGCCTTCAATGCGGAAACCCTGGCAGAAGGCGAAGTGGCGGCCAAATTGCCGCTGAGCGCGGACCATCGCGAGGACCTGCGCCACCTGCCGATTGTCGCCATCGACCCGATCGACGCGCGCGATCATGACGATGCGATCTGGGCCAAGCCCGACGGCGCGGGAGGCTTTCGCGCAGTAGTCGCCATTGCCGATGTAAGCTTCTACGTTCGGCCCGGCAGTCAGCTTGACCGCGAGGCGCGCAAACGGGGCAATTCGGTCTATTTCCCTGACCGCGTGGTGCCAATGCTACCCGAAGTCCTGAGCGCAGACGTTTGCTCGCTGCGCGCGGGCGAGGACCGCGCCGCCATGGCTTGCCACATGCATATCTCGGCCGAAGGCAAGGTCGTCGACTGGCGTTTTACCAGGGCTCTGGTCCGCATTCACGAAGTCATCGCCTACGAAGAGGCACAGCGTCGGATCAGCGAAGAGGAGGCCGGCGAGAACCTCGTCAACCTGTGGGCTGCGTGGCGCGCCCTGGAAAAGGCCCGCCAGGCCCGCGATCCGCTCGACCTCGACCTGCCCGAGCGACGCGTGCTGCTCGATGATGCAGGGCGGATCAAGGAAATCGCCCTGCGCGAACGTCTCGACGCGCACCGTGTGGTCGAGGATTTCATGATCGCCGCCAACGTTGCGGCTGCAAAGGCACTGGAATCCAAAGTCAGCCCGGTGGTCTACCGTATTCACGAACCGCCCAACCGGGAAAAGCTGGTCGCACTGAAGGATTACCTGGCGACATTTGAGCGCAAGCTTTCGCTCGGGCAGGTCATCACCCCGGGGCTGTTCAACCGCATGCTGAAAGACGTCGCGGACGAAACCGAAAAAGCGCTGATCATGGAAGCCGTGCTACGCAGCCAGACCCAGGCCTATTACGGACCTCGCAATGCTGGGCACTTTGGCCTGGCGCTTGGTTCCTATGCCCACTTCACCTCGCCCATTCGCCGCTATGCCGACCTGCTGGTTCACCGCGCTCTGGTTGACGCTTTTGGGCTTGAGCAGCCGGTACCCAAGGGCGACCTACCGGCGCAATCAGGCCTGTCCGACCGCGACCGCAACGACCTGACGCGTGTATCCGAAGCGATCAGTGCTGCGGAACGCCGGGCGATGGAGGCCGAGCGCGAGACGATCGACCGCTATGTTGCGGCCTGGCTTTCCTCGCGGGTGGGCGAAGTGTTCGATTGCCGGGTTACCGGGGTTCAGCGCTTTGGGGTTTTTGCCACGATCATTGGTCTTGGTGGTGACGGGCTTGTACCCGTGTCCGTGCTGGGTGATGAGCGCTTCTTCTATGATGAGAAGGCCCAGGCGCTGGAAGGCGAGCAAAGCGGCGAGCGTTACACGCTGGGCATGATCCTGCGTTTGCGACTGGCCGAGGCCAATCCGCTGACCGGTGCCCTGAAGTTTGAGCCGGAGAGCTCTGTAGGTCAGATCGAACCGCGCGGGCGTCCTTTACCACTCAAGAAGAAGGGCAAGCATTTTGCCGGAAAACGCGGGCGGCCCGGCAATGTTCGCCACCAAGGCAAACGGCGCTAAAGTCAGTCAGCTAAGCCGGGCAAGGTCTTCTGTGCTAAGCCCGCCCGGAATCACATAGACAGGGCAGGGAAGTTGTCCCGATGCCCCGGCAAAGTGACTTACCAGCGGCCCCGGGCCGCCATTCGCCGCCGCGCCCAGTACGAGCGCCGAAACTTCGGGATGCTCAGAAAGGTATTCGCGGATCACCGCTACGCCTTCGCCCTGGCGCACGGCAATGGCTGGCGCCGCCATTCCATCACTCAACAGGCTACCTGCGGCAGAAGTGACCAGTGCTTCAGCGCGGGCGCGCGCTTCTTCCTCAATGGTCGCCTGAATGCCGCCAAAGGCAACGAATTGCTGTCGTGGAACCAGGGCAAGCAAATGAACCTGGCCTCCAGTACGCATGGCGCGGCTTGCGGCAAAGCGCAGCGCGGTGCTGGCTTCTTCGGTTTCGTCCATGATCACCAGGTATACGCGCATCCGGGGTCCCCCTGATTGCCGGTATCCGATACAAACGTATTCTGCGCAAGCATCTTGCCGTTTTGCCGTTTTCTGGCCAAGGACGTAGCGACAACGCACTCCCCAGCGAGGATCAAAAGGCAACCCATGCCCATCGAAATCAAGATGCCCGCACTCTCTCCGACCATGGAGGAAGGCACCCTGGCCAAATGGCTGGTCAAGGCTGGAGACACCGTCTCCGCCGGTGACATCATGGCCGAGATCGAAACCGACAAGGCGACGATGGAATTCGAAGCGGTCGACGAAGGGACCATCGTTTCGATCTCCGTTCCAGAAGGAACCGAGGGCGTAAAGGTGGGCACGGTGATCGCGGTTCTGGCCAGCGATGACGAGGATTCTTCAGCGAAACCAGCGCCTAAGGCAGTAGCGGCAAAGCCCGCTCAGGCCGAGCCAGTCGCGGCCGCAGTGTCAGCTCCTGTTCCGGTGACCAGCCCTGTCATGGCTGTAAAGCAGGGAGACCGCGTGATCGCTTCGCCGCTGGCCAAGCGGATTGCCGAGCAAAAGGGTCTGGACCTTAAGGCGGTCAAGGGCAGTGGCCCCAATGGCCGGATCGTGAAGGCTGACGTCGAAGCGGCACAATCGGGGGCGGCTCCTGCTGCTGCTGCGCCGAGCGCAGCACCGCAAGCCGGCCAGGCCGCGGTGCCTGACTTCGGCATCCCCTATGAAGCCGAAAAACTGAACAATGTCCGGAAAACGATCGCGCGCCGCCTGACCGAGGCGAAGCAGACCATTCCGCACATCTATCTTACCGTCGATGTGCGTTTGGATGCGCTGCTGAAACTGCGCAGCGAACTTAACAAGGCACTTGAAGTGGATGGTGTAAAGCTCTCCGTCAACGATCTTTTGATCAAGGCGCTGGCGAAGGCGCTGATCCGCGTGCCGAAGTGCAACGTCAGCTTCGCTGGGGACGAACTGCGCAAGTACAGCCGCGCCGACATCTCGGTTGCCGTGGCCGCACCCTCGGGCCTGATCACGCCGATCATCGTCGATGCCGCCGCCAAGGGCGTCGCCCAGATCAGCACCGAGATGAAAGCGCTCGCCGACAAGGCACGCGAGGGCAAACTGATGCCGCACGAATACCAGGGCGGCACTGCCAGCCTGTCGAACCTCGGCATGTTCGGGATCAAGCAGTTCGACGCCGTGATCAATCCGCCGCAGGCGATGATCATGGCGGTGGGTGCCGGCGAACAGCGTCCCTATGTCGTCGATGGCGCGCTTTCCGTCGCCAGTGTGATGAGCGCCACCGGCAGCTTTGATCACCGCGCGATAGACGGCGCGGACGGCGCGCAGCTGATGCAGGCCTTCAAGGACCTGATCGAAAACCCGCTGGGACTGGTGGCGTAACATGTCTGATCAATACGACGTCATCGTGCTCGGCTCCGGTCCGGGTGGCTATGTTGCGGCGATCCGCTGCGCGCAGCTGGGGCTCAAGACCGCGATTGTTGAGCGGGAGAATCTGGGCGGGATTTGCCTCAACTGGGGCTGCATCCCGACCAAGGCGCTGCTGCGCTCGGCCGAAATCTTCCACTACATGAACCATGCCAAGGATTACGGCTTGGCGGCAGAGAAGATCAGTGCCGATCTGAACGCCGTGGTTGCCCGCAGCCGGGGTGTGGCCAAGCAGCTCAATCAGGGCGTCACGCACCTGATGAAGAAGAACAAGATCGCGGTTCATATGGGCACCGGCACGCTGAAAGGCGCGGGCAAGCTGGAAGTGCAGGGAGAGAAGGGCAGCGAAACCCTGACCGCCAAGCACATCATCGTGGCGACCGGTGCGCGGGCGCGCGACCTGCCTTTCGCGCCGGCAGACGGCAAGCGGGTGTGGACCTACCGCCATGCGATGACGCCCCAGGAAATGCCGAGCAAGCTGCTGGTGATTGGCTCAGGCGCGATCGGGATCGAGTTCGCCAGCTTCTACAACGATATGGGCGCTGAGGTGACCGTGGTCGAAATGATGGACCGCATTGTCCCCGTGGAAGACGCGGACGTTTCCGCTTTCCTGGAAAAGGCGCTGACCAAGCAAGGCATGACGATCATGACCGGTGCGGGTGTCGAAAGCCTGGATGTCGGTACAAAGGGCGTGAAGGCGAAGATCAAGGGCAAGGACGGCAAGAGCGTCCAGGCCGATTACAGCCACGTCATCGTAGCGGTCGGCATTGTCCCCAATACCGAGAACATCGGGCTGGAAGCGCTGGGCATCAAGACCGAGCGCGGGATCATCGCCATCGACGATTATGGCCGCACCAATATCTCCGGCGTCTGGGCCATCGGCGATGTCACGCCCGGACCTTGGCTGGCGCACAAGGCCAGCCACGAAGGCGTTATTGCCGCCGAAAGCATTGCCAGGGAACTAGGCAACAAGGAGGTCCACCCCCACGCGATGGACCGCCGCAACATCCCCGGCTGTACCTATTGCCACCCGCAGATCGCCAGCGTCGGCCTGACCGAAGCAAAGGCCAAGGAGGCGGGGTACGAGGTGAGGGCCGGGACCTTCCCGTTCATCGGCAATGGCAAGGCGATTGCGCTGGGCGAGGCGGAAGGCTTCGTGAAGACGGTCTTCGATGCCAAGACCGGCGAATTGCTGGGCGCGCACATGATCGGCGCGGAAGTGACCGAGCTGATCCAGGGCTATGTCGTCGGCAAGACGCTGGAAACCACCGAGGCCGAACTGATGGCCACGGTCTTCCCGCACCCGACCCTGTCGGAAATGATGCACGAAAGCGTGCTCGCCGCTTATGGCAAGGCGCTGCATATCTAGGCCTGCCTGCTCCACGGGCGGAGCTGAAAGG
The DNA here is from genome assembly GCA_046566485.1 of Alphaproteobacteria bacterium. GTDB lineage: Bacteria > Pseudomonadota > Alphaproteobacteria > Sphingomonadales > Sphingomonadaceae > Novosphingobium. Next base: position 18,352 of record JBKHWO010000021.1, read on the forward strand.
TCATTGGAGAATACGCCGGGCGTCCTGCAACCGCAGGGCGCCCGCTGCGTTTGCGCAGATGTGCCGCGCAATTTGCGCACCACTGCCGCGAACAGGGATCATTCTTGAGCCACTCAGCCTACCGCCAAGACATAGATGGCCTGCGCGCTATCGCTGTCGTTCCGGTCGTTTTGTTTCACGCTGGAGCCGGGTGGATTCCCGGTGGTTTCGTGGGCGTTGATATCTTCTTCGTGATCAGCGGATATCTGATCTCGGCAATCATCCTGCGCGAAGTCGGGCAGGGAAGCTTTACCTTTGCCAGATTTTACGAACGCCGCGTCAGACGGATAATTCCTGCCTTGCTGGTCATGCTGCTGGTCACCGTAACGGTGTTCCAGGTTCTGGCCTTGCCGGATCAGGCAACCGGCGTGGCCGAGTCTGGCATTGCAGCACTCTTGTCCCTGTCCAATTTCTACTTTTGGCGCGAAACGGGCTATTTTGCTCCGGCTGCAGAGTTTCTGCCGTTGTTGCATACCTGGTCGCTTGCGGTCGAAGAACAGTTCTATCTGCTCTTTCCGCCCTTGCTTCTCGTATTCACGCGCCTGCGCTGGGACCTGCGCAAGGTCTTGCTTTCGGGCACCCTAGTGGCATTCGGGACCGGCCTTTGGCTCTCTGCGAATAAGCCCTCGGTCGCTTACTTCCTGCTACCTGCAAGAGCCTGGGAACTCGGCCTGGGAGCCGTGCTGGCCGCAGGCGTCGTGCCACCTGTGCGAGGCGGCATCCTGCGGGAGATCGCGCCTGTCATCGGCCTGGGGGCCATCCTCTTTTCGCTATTCTGGATCAACAGTGACATGCCGTTCCCAGGGGCGGTTGCGCTGCTCCCCTGTCTGGGCACGGCTATGATCATCCATTCCGGCGGGCAATCCTGGTTGGCCAGGAACGTGCTTTCGCTGCGTCCGGTCGTTTTCACTGGGCTGCTCTCCTATTCGCTTTACCTGTGGCATTGGCCGATTCTGGCGGCGATCAGGGTCTATAAGGCCAATGCCCACCTTGCTCCCGCTTTGGCCGCAGCGGCCCTTCCGTTGATCTTCTTCGTGAGTTGGTTGTCGTGGCGCTATGTCGAGCGGCCGTTCCGCAATCGCACCGCCATGCCTTGGTCGCGCTTGGCGGGAATTTTGGCGGGTGGCTCGGTCATGGCTGGTGCGATCAGCATCGTTTCGATCGTTTCGTTCGGGTTCCCAGGGCGTTTGGGTGAACCGGCGCGCCTGGCCTTGGCGGCTGCCGGCGATGTCGATCCGCTGCGCATTCCTTGTGAGGATGGAACGCGCACTGCGCAATGTCGCTTCGGGGATCCGAAAGCTCCGATCACATATGCAATCATTGGTGATAGCCATGCGGCCGCAATACGACCCGCGGTCGAAGCTTCGGCAATCATGGACGCTTCTGCCGGTACGCTTTACTGGAGGCCAGCTTGTCCGTTGCTGGAGGGAGCCGCTATCGCCAATCATCCAGATCGCGATCGCTGCACCGAATACAAACAGAGGATGTGGCAAGAGATCGAACGCAACCCCCGTCTTGAAACCATCATACTGGCGGGACGCTGGCCCTATCAAATCATCGGAACCGAACCGGAAAGCGGCGGCGCAAACCGCACCTACCTGATAGATGACGCGACCTTGCGGGCCTCCATTGACGAAAGCAGGCGCGTGTTCGAACGGTCCTTGGACCGGACCCTTGTTCGCCTCCATAAACTTGGTCGGCGCGTTGTGATCATCGGGTCAATTCCCGAACCGGGTTACGATGTTCCGCACAACGTCGCAGCGGCTTTGCACTTTGGCCGGCCCGCCGCGGCCGGGATCAGCCGCGATGTGGTTCAGTCCCGGATGACGGAGGCGGACACCCTGTTGGCCACGATTGCCAAGCGACATCCGGACGTCTTGTTCCTTCCGATCTGGCAAACGATATGCGGCAAGGATGCTTGTCCCGTCGAACGCGGCGGCGTTCCCATCTATTATGACGATGATCATCTGTCACACAGAGGAGCGACCGAGGTTGCCGGCCCGGCATTGAGGCAAGCCGCGGCAACCGCCCGAGGCTTGGATCCTTGAAGATGCGGTCGGTGATTGAGGGCCATTCGCTACTGTCGCCCCGACGCATGCGTTGACAAAACCCTCATGGATTCGATAATTCAACAATCATCGAATCCATGAGGGTGAGCAATGAACTCCAATTCAATCATTAAGGCCTTGGCTGCGCTGGCGCAGGAGCATCGCCTTGCAGTCTATCGATTGCTTGTGCAGGCCGGGCCCGGGGGCATGCCAGCGGGAGTGCTCGCCGAACGAATTGGTGTTCCGCCTTCCTCGATGAGTTTTCATCTTGCTCAACTGGCCAATGCCGGTCTGGTAACCCAGCGTCGCCAAAGCCGCTCGATCATCTACTCGGCAGACTTTGACACGATGAACAGCGTGATGGGCTATCTTACCGAAAATTGCTGCGGCGGCATGTCCTGTTCTCCGACCGTCGCATGCGCGCCCCAGCTTTCTGACCAGAAGGAGGTCGCGTGACGGAAACCCCTTTCAGCATACTGGTGCTGTGTACTGGCAATTCGGCACGTTCCATCCTTGGTGAGGCAATCCTCAACACATTGGGTAACGGGCGGATCGTCGCTTACAGCGCCGGGAGCAAACCCAAGGGCGTGCCTCACCCGGGTGCACTGCGACTGTTGGCCCGCAAGGACATTGATGTTGCTCCATTCCGGTCTAAAAGTTGGGATGAATTCACCGGCGCTGGTGCGCCAAAAATTGACCTTGCGATTACTGTCTGTGGCAATGCTGCTGGCGAGGCCTGCCCGGTCTTTTTTGGCGCACCGCTGAAAGCTCACTGGGGCCTTCCCGACCCAGTCGATGTAATGGGCGACGATGCCACGGTAGACGCTGCTTTCGAGCAAACATGGCGATGGCTCGAAATGCGAGCGCTAGCATTGCTGGCACTTCCGTTTGAAACAATGAAGCGCAAGGAGCTGACGGCAGAACTTGGCCGCATCGGCGAGATGGAGGGCGCAGTCTGATGGCTACAATCGCACTGGAAGCGCCGAAAAGTCGCTTATCGTTCCTTGATCGCTATCTGACGCTATGGATCTTTGCGGCAATGGCCATTGGCATTGGACTGGGATCGCTAACCCCTGACGTGCCGAAGGCGCTTGGGGCCATGTCGGTCGGTTCGACCAGCATTCCCATTGCCATCGGGCTTATCCTGATGATGTTCCCGCCATTGGCGAAGGTCCGCTACGAGGAGCTGGGCCAGGTCTTCCGTGACGGAAAGATCCTCGCCTTGTCTTTTGGGCTTTGCTGGATCGTTGCCCCGGCTTTCATGTTTGCGCTGGGCGCGCTCCTCCTGCCGGACAAGCCCGAATATATGACCGGTCTTATCCTGATCGGTATCGCACCTTGCATCGCCATGGTGCTTGTCTGGAATCAGCTTGCGAAGGGAAGTCCGGAATACGTGACCGGGCTGGTTGCGTTCAACTCGCTGTTTCAAATCTTCTTTTATGTGCCTTATGCATGGTTCTATTTGACCGTCCTGCCGCCGCTCGTTGGTCTTGAAGCCCATGTGGTAGACATTGACTTCGGGACGATCGCTCAGGCAGTCCTGACTTATCTAGGGGTACCTTTTCTTGCCGGTTTTCTTGTGCGACGCACATTAATCAAGGCACGTGGCGCGACCTGGTATGAAGGGCAGTTTCTCCCGACCATCAGTCCGATCACGTTGGTTGCGCTGCTTTTCACCATCGTCGCCATGTTTAGCCTCAAGGGCGGTGAGATCTTGGCCTTGCCGCTGGATGCGGTCCGCATAGCTGTGCCTTTGATCATCTTTTTTGTGGCAATGTTTGTGTTCGCCTTTGCGTCGGGACGGGCCTTCGGTGCCGACTATCCCCGTACAACGGCGCTCTCGTTTACAGCCGCGTCGAACAATTTCGAGCTGGCTATTGCCGTTGCCATCGCTGCCTTCGGACTGGCCTCACCAGTCGCGTTTGCAGCGGTCATCGGGCCCTTGGTCGAAGTGCCGGTGCTCATTGCATTGGTAAACCTGGCGCTGTGGTTTCAAAAGCGTTGGTTTGAATCGAGCATCGATGCTTAGTTCCAACACGTCGGTGCCAGACCGCACTACGACAGACGTGTTTGATGAAATGTGAGGGCGGTGCGCATCCTTCGCGCGGGATGTGATAAGTCTCGGGGGGCTGGCGGTGGAAGAGGGACTCGAACTCAACTCTCTCCTCGAAGCGTATCTAAGCCAGCCGGAGAGTGTTCCCCGTCAGCACCAATGGCACAGATTTGAGGTTGTGATTTAAGGAGGATTTGGGCTTCGTCGTAGTGATGAAGGAACGAAGATGAAGCCCAAATCCTCCAATGCAAAATCGCCGACCAAGG
>JBKHWO010000022.1:0-39824 GCA_046566485.1 Alphaproteobacteria bacterium
CGGATGAAAAGCCCATCAAAACCAGCGCAAAAAGGACAATCTGTCCGCACAAACGGTCATCCTGTAGGCATCATGCCGCACCGCGGCCAATCAAGTCGCCAAAATCACGGTTGTTGCGGGTGTCCAGCTGGCTTGATGCGCGACGCCGTGCCGAGCAAGCGCTCAAAGGGTATGTGTTCAAACCCATCGGCAGCGCCACGCATTACCATACCGATTGGGTTTTCCCGTGGTGGAGTCCGAAGCTTCAGAAGTTGGCCCAGGTCGATACACATCTTTTTCTACGTTGGCCGGGTTATTGGGGCTCGACCGCGTCATGGCGCAAAGGGCGGACTGCAGCGGAACCCTCGTTTGCGGAACTGATCCAGCAGTTCGGCGCTGGAGCCCCTGACGCAGAATCTGTGGCTGCAACACCCGCAGCGGCGTTGAACATGCCGCCGCTCCCCGCCGATACCCCACAAGTAACTGGCGGCTCTGTGGTCATGCGACTGCCCTCGGGCAAGGCCAATTTCGTCCTGGTCACGCCAGCAGCGGGCACGGACAGTGCGTTGGCCATGGCACGCAAGCTGTGTCCGGAAAGCGGAACCTGCCGGGTGCTGGGATGGTCGGACCGCAGTCTTATTCCAGCCTCGTTGCCCTTGCCGCCTGCGTCCCGCACCGGGCTGCAATTCAGCTTTTCGCGGGATCCTTCGGGCGCCGAGATCGCCCTGTTCAATTGCGACACTTTTGGAGGGCAGGCGCGCGAAAAGTGCATCCCGCGCGCCCGCTGACTCAAACCTCAAGTTCAGTTGAACTTTCCGCCTGAGGCCGCCAGTTTTTCCAGCAGGGGTGCTACGGGCAGGTTGTGGCGCTTCAAGCCCGCGACGATCTTGTCCAGACCTTCATGGTCGGCCCAGTACATCACGCCGCCGGTCCAGACTGGCCAACCATAACCGTTGAGCCAGACCAGATCGATGTCGCTGGCGCGCTGGGCGATGCCTTCTTCAAGGATCAGCGCGCCTTCGGAGACCATTGGATAGAGCAGGCGTTCGAAGATCTCCTGCTTGGAGATCTCGCGCTGGGTTACGCCTGACTTGCTGGCGAAGTCGGCGATGATCCCCTTCACCTCTTCGGACGGGGTACGGCTGCGGTCTTCTGCGTAATCATAGAAGCCCTTGCCGGTCTTCTGGCCCCAGCGGCCCGCCGCGCAGAGCGCCTCGCGGATCGTCGTGACCTTGCTGGGGTCGCGGTGCCAGCCGATGTCGAGCCCGGCGAGATCACCCATCTGGAACGGCCCCATCGGGAAGCCGAAATCGAGCAGGACCTGGTCGATATCGTAATAAGCCGCGCCCTCCATCAGCAAAGTATTCGCCTGTTCCTGGCGCTTGGACAGCATGCGGTTGCCGATGAAGCCGTGGCACACGCCCGAGACGACCGGAACCTTGCGGATCGTGCCGGCGAGCTGCATGACGGTGGCCAGCTGGCTGGCGCCGGTCTTGGCGCCGCGGACCACTTCGAGCAGCTTCATGATATTGGCGGGCGAGAAGAAGTGCATACCCAGCACGGCTTCGGGGCGCTGGGTGGCGGCGGCGATCTCGTCAATGTCGAGATAGCTGGTGTTGGAAGCGAGGATCGCCCCCTGCTTCACGATCTTGTCGAGCCGGCCGAAGACGTCCTTCTTCACCTCCATCGATTCATAGACCGCCTCTATCACCAGGTCGCAATCGGCCAGGTCGTCAAAGCTGAGGCTGGGGGTGAGGCGGGCCATGGCGGCCTGGGCGTCCGCTGCCTCGATTCGGCCGCGCTTGACGCTCGCTTCAAAGTTCTTGCCCATGACGCCGACACCGCGGTCGAGCGCGGCCTGTTCCTGTTCGACGATCGTCACCGGAATGCCGGCGGACAGGAAGTTCATCGTGATCCCGCCGCCCATAGTGCCAGCGCCGATCACCCCGACCTTGGCGATCGGGATCAGCGGGGTGTCGGCCGGAATGTCGTCGATCTTGGCGGCCAGCTTCAGCGCGGCCTCGATGTGCGCCTGGGCGCCGGGCAGGGGTTCGGACATGATTTCGACTCCTTGTTGGTGGGGCGCTGGTAGCGCAATTTTTGGCGCACACGAAGGCACGAAGACACGAAGATGTCGTGATGTCGGCGAAGCCGCTTAAAGCCCTCGACCGTTGCGGTTGTCGCGACGGTCGATGGGCAAAGGATCTGCGGTCCGGAGCAAGATCTTCGTGTCCTCGTGTCTTCGTGTGAGAAAATCCCCCATCAGTTGATTTGCCGATCAAACCCCGCCCAATAGGGTTCACGCAATTGGCGGCGCAGGATCTTGCCGCTGGGGTTGCGGGGCAGGGCATCGATCACGTCGACGCTTTTCGGCACCTTGAACCCGGCCAGCCGCTCGCGCGCCCAGCCGATCACGCTGTCGGGATCGATCGTGGCGCCGGGCTTGGGTACACAGACCGCCTTGACTGCTTCCCCCCATTTTTCGTCGGGCACGCCGATCACCGCGACCTCCAGCACATCGGGATGGCCATAGATCCCGCTTTCGACTTCGGCGGGATAAACGTTTTCACCGCCGGTGATGATCATGTCCTTGGCGCGGTCGTACATATAGACATAGCCGTCTTCGTCCATGTAGCCGATGTCGCCGGTCGCAACCCAGCCATCCTTCATCGTGGCCTCGGTCGCTTCGGGCAGCTTCCAGTAACCCAGCATGTTGCTGGACGAGCGGGTGACGATCTCACCGATTTCGCCCGCGGGCAGGGCCGTGCCATCGGGGCCGCGGATTTCCATTTCGACCCCGGGCAGGGGTTTGCCCGCAGAGCGCATCCGCTTGTTGCCTTCGACGCTGTGGTCCTCTGGCGGCAGGACGCAGATCGTGCCGGTGGTTTCGGTCATCCCATAGTTCTGGACGAACTGCGCGCCGAACATCGCCATGCATTCGCGCAGCAGTTCCAGCGGGATCGGGCTGGCGCCGTAAAGGATATATTTGATCCGACTGAAATCGGTCTTGCTGCAGTCCGGGTGGTTGAGCAGCATTTGCAGCGCGGCGGGGACGATGAAGAACCGGGTGACACCGCGGTTCTCGACTGCATCAAATACCCGCGGCGGATCGAACTCGCTCAGGACCACGCCGGGGAGGCCCGCGGCGAGCGCCATGACGCCCAGTCCGGTGCCGCCAATGTGGGCGCAGGGCATGGCAACCAGCACTGCCTCGTCCTCTTCCCACAGCGTGTGTTCGGGCGGATTGTCGAGGTTGGCCTTGCGCAGACCGAACAGGTTGCGGTTGGAAAGCACTGCACCCTTGGGATTGCCGGTCGTCCCGCTGGTGTAGAGTTGCAGGATCGCTTCGTCCGCGCCAGACGGCTTGAAATCGGCACGCGGCGCAGCCAGCACGTCGCGGCGGGCTTCGTCGGCGGTGAAGGTGCGGATCAAGCCTGGGCGCTTGCCCAGGGTGTTGGCGCAGGCTTCAAACCCGTCGCCCAGGAACAGCAGCTGTGCCTCGGCATTGTCGATGATGAAGGCCGCTTCGGGTTCGGCCAGGCGCCAGCCGACCGGGACCATGACGATCCCTGCGCGCGCCGCGCCGAAGAACAGGGTGAAATAGGTCACGCTGTTCTTGCCAAACCAGGCGATGCGGTCACCCTTCTTAAGGCCCATGGCGAGCAGGGTGGAAGCAACCCGTGCGGTCGCGTCCTCAAGTTCGGCATAGCTGTAGCGCAGGTCGTCGCCTTCCATGGCCAGCCGCTGCGGGCGGTCCTTGGCCCAATAGCGCAGGAACTCGTCAAAGGTGAACAGATCGGTGGTCTGCTTGGCCTTGGCCAGCAGGCGATCATAGGTTTCTTGATCCAGCATGATTCATCGCTCTCCCGAACCGCCAGTTTAACCGCGCGATTAAGAAGGGCAAGGGCCGACCGATCAGCCCGCCGCAGTTGCCAGAAGCCGGGCGTAAAAAGCGATCGCACTTTCCAGGTTGGTCAGCGTGATATGCTCATTCGTGCCATGGATCATCTTGGTTTCGGACGTTGCCAGAGAGATCGCGGCAAAGCGATAAACGTCGTCCGAGACCGGGGTCATCGAACGACTGTCGGTCCCGGCGACCACCAGATAGGGGGCAGCCACCAGTCCCGGATGGCCGGCCTGCGCCGAAGCGACAATCAGTTGCCAGCCCAGCGAGGTGGAGGATGAAACCGGGGTCGGTTCGCGCGGGCCGCGTTCGGTGAAATCAACCTTGACCGGCAGGTCCTTGGCTGCGGCCCGCGCACGTTCCAGGACCTTGGCCGAATTGTCCCACGGGGCGATGCGGTAGTTGATCAGGGCTTCGGCGCTTTGCGGGAGGACGTTCTCCTTGGGCGAGCCTTGCAGCATGGTTGGCGCGATTGTGGTGTGCAGCAGGGCGGCAGAGGCCGGGCTATCGGCCATTTGCTTTTTGATGACCCCGCCAAACAGCCATTTGTTGGCTGCCGCCACCTTGGTCATCCCGCCGGCCTTGGCCGCGAAAACATCGATCATACCCGCCGCCGGGCCGCGCAGTTCCAACGGGAACTGATTTTCGTGGATCGCGATCAGCGCCTTGGCCAGAGTGACAGTGCCGATCTCCTTGGGCGGCATCGAGGAGTGTCCGCCCGGCGCATCGGCGCGCACCCGCAGCGTGACATAGCCTTTCTCGGCAACTCCGATCATCATCGCCGGCTGCTTGATGATCGGCGTGTCGGTGGTGATGATCCCGCCTTCGTCGATCGTGAACAGCGCTTTCACCTTGCGTGCTGTCAACAGCTTTGCTGCTGCAACGGCGCCACTGCCGCCGGCTTCCTCGTCGTGACCCGAAACCAGATAGACCGTGCGCTTGGGTTGGAACCCCTGTGCGGCAAGAGCTTCCATCGCTTCGAACAGGGCGACCAGCGAGCCCTTGTCATCGATTGCACCGCGTCCCCAGACCGCACCTTCGGCGATGGTCCCGGCGAAGGGCTGATACTTCCAGTCCCTTTCCGTGCCCGGAGTGACTGGAACCACGTCCTGGTGCGCCATGACGATGATCGGCTGCGCCGCCGGATCGCTACCCGGCCAGGTATAGACCAGCGTCTTGCCCAGGAGCTCGCGCTGCATGGCGGCGTGCGCCTTGGGGTATGTCGACGCAAGCCAATCGTGCAGCTTGTCCCATTCGCCCAGCTGGTTCTGGGTCGGATCCTGGTTGCTGACGGTCTGAAAGCGGATTGATTCTGCCAGATGCTGCGCGGCAAGCGCCGTATCGACCTGCGGCGCCGGGGCGACCTTGATCGCAGCGCCATCAGCCACGGCTTGCGGCGCGAATGTTGCGGTACGCGCTGCGACCACTCCGCCCAGCGCGACCACGGCCACGCCAATCCCCAATACCCACCTGTTCATGTCTGCCTCCCAGCCCCTTTGGGCAAAAGGCTAGGCCGCAGCACACGTGCTGGCAAGTGGCGCGGTTTCAGGCGGCGCTATTCAGCGGCATGGCGCGCCTCTAGAAATTGAGCGTGTAGACCAGCGTGTCGGCATAGGTTTCGGCTGTTCCCAGCGGGTCGGTCAGGTCGGCCGTACCGCCGTTCTGTTGCTTTACAAAACCGAAACCCAAGGGGATCGTACCGGTGATGAGCTGGGGTGTCCCGGTGCCCACCCCGCTGGCGGGCGGCCAGGTTATTTCACTGGCATATGCCCCAAGGTTGGGCACGAGCGCATCGGCCTGTACCTGATCGCCGATGGAGCTGACCCAGATGCTGGCCGTCATTTTTTTCCCGCCGACATTGATCACGACCGCGCCTTCCGGACCGCTGCCCTGGATGGTCGCGGTATAGGGCACGCCGCTGTCGCAAGTGACCGAGCCCAGATGTAAAGATCCGGTGCCGCGGGTGCCTTCAAACCAGTTGTCATCCGCATCGAAATATCCGTTTAGATTGGCGATGTTCTGAAAGGTCTGGGTTGTCAGAAAAGTGCCCAGCGTCACGGTGCTACCAGCGATTGAACACTCGTTTATGACCCTCAGGGTGACATTTGCGGTCGCTGTAGATGTGCCCGCCATCGCCGGGTCGACTGTCCCCAAGGCCAAGGCCATTGCTGCGCTAACCAAACATGTTCGACCACGATCCATGGTTGCTTCGAACTCCATCGCGACTTCGTTTTTGTATTCGGAAGGGCGTTCAGCAAACCTCGCCGCTCCCACGCTTATGCGGAAGGCATTGAGATAATATTCTTAATAATTCAACACGGTAAATGCACGTGGTTAACCCATGCTTGTGGCCTATGCGGGCAGCAGCAGCAATCAGGTCGCCATCAGACTGGCATTGCCCCCCGCAGCCGTTGTGTCGATGCAAGTAACCCGTTCGGTGGCAAATCGCGTCAGGTAGTGCGGCCCGCCTGCCTTGGGGCCGGTTCCGGATAGCCCTTCGCCTCCAAATGGCTGGCTGCCAACCACAGCGCCGATCTGGTTGCGGTTGACATAGAAGTTTCCGACCCTGGCCTTGCCCTCCACCAGCCGCCGGGTTGCTTCTATCCGGCTGTGCAGACCCAGGGTCAGGCCGAACTGTGCAACGTTGATTTCGGCGATGACCTGTTCCAGTTCCGTTGCCTTGAACCGCGCAACGTGAAGGATCGGGCCAAAGTGTTCCCGATCGAGATCGCGGATCGATGCGATCTCGATGATGGTCGGGGCCACGAAGGTGCCTGCAGCGCAGGTCTGTGGCAGTTTGCCTTGCCAGACTTTATGGCCTGCGCTGCGCATCGCAGCGACATGGGCATTCAGCTTTGCTTGTGCCTCGCCGTCGATGACGGGACCAACATCGGTTGCCGGGTCTTCGGGATTGCCGACGACCAGCGCTGCGAACCCGCCCCGGATCATCTCCAGCACGGGCTCGTAGATATCGTCCTGCAGATAGAGCACGCGCAGGGCGGAGCAGCGCTGTCCGGCGCTCTGGAATGCGCTGGCCAGGACGTCGCGCGCGACTTGCTCGGGCAGGGCCGAGCTGTCGACGATCATCGCGTTCTGCCCGCCGGTTTCCGCGACCAGCGTGGCAATCGGCCCATCGCGGTTCGCCAGGCTGCGGTTGATGGCGCGCGCCGTCTCGGTCGAGCCGGTAAAGGCCACCCCGGCAATGCGCGGATCGCCGGTCAGCATCGCGCCGACCTGGCCGTCCCCGGCGCACAACTGGACCACATCGGCCGGGATGCCCGCCTGGTGGAGCAGCTGCACGGCGTGGGCTGCAATCAGCGGAGTCTGTTCGGCTGGCTTGGCAATCACCGTGTTGCCCGCTGCCAGGGGGCCAGCAACCAGGCCGGTGAAGATCGCCAAGGGGAAATTCCATGGCGAGATCGCCACGAAGACCCCGCGCCCGTGCAGGCGCAGGCGGTTTTCCTCGCCGGTAGGTCCCGGCAGGCGGTCCCCTTCCGGGGTGAACAGGCGGCGCGCTTCTGCGGCGTAATAGCGCAGGAAATCGACCGCTTCGCGCAGTTCCAGCACGGCATCGACCAGGGTCTTTCCGGCCTCGCGCTGACACAGCGACAGGAACAAGTCGGTGTGCGCTTCATAAAGGTCGGCCGCAGCCTCAAGCAGTCGCGCCCGCTCGGCCCCGCCCAGCGCGTCCCAGGCAGGTTGCGCTGCCTGCGCCCGGCCAATCGCCTGCTCCACGTCGTCGGCGGTCGCTTCGCCGATATGCCCGACGCTGCGCCCCAGATCGAATGGGGAGAGGATCTGGCAGATCGCCCCCTTGCCCCCGCAAAAGACGTGTTCCTGGGCAGAAAGGCGATCCAGCCGGGTCTGCAAGGGGCCCCTCACCAGCGGATCGGCCAGATCGACTCCTGCACTGTTGGTCCGGCCGGAAAAAATGTCGCGCGGCAGGGGAATCGCCGGATTGCGGCGCATCGACAGTGCCGCCAGCTCGGCTACCGGATCGCCGACCAGCTCGGCCACCGGCACTTCGGCATCGGCCATACGGTTGACGAAGGACGAATTCGCTCCGTTCTCCAGCAGGCGGCGGACCAGATAGGCGAGCAGATCCTTGTGCCCACCGACCGGCGCATAGATCCGCACCGGGGTGCGCCGCTCGCCGCGTTCTTCCTCAAGCCGGGCGAGTTCCTCGTAAACGTCTTCGCCCATGCCGTGGAGCCGCTGGAATTCGAACGCCGCCTTGCCAGCCAGTGCTTTGATCGCGCCGATCGTATAGGCGTTGTGGGTGGCAAAGGCGGGGTAGATCGCATCGGGCGCAGCCAGCATCCGCGCCGCGCAGGCCAGATAGGACACGTCGGTCGCGGCCTTGCGGGTGAAGACCGGATAGTCGCCATGTCCCCCGACCTGTGTCAGCTTGACCTCGCTGTCCCAGTACGCGCCCTTGACCAGCCGGACCATGATCCGCCGGTTGTGCCGGCGGGCAAGAGCGGCAACCCAATCGACCAGCGGCACGGCGCGCTTTGAATAGGCTTGCAGCGCCAGGCCGAAGCCCTGCCAGCCATTGCTGAACAGCTCAGCATCCGCAACGAGGTCTTCGATGATGTCGAGCGACAGTTCCAGCCGCTCTGCTTCCTCGGCGTCGATGGTGAAATGGATGTCGGCGCGGCTGGCCTGCAGCGCCAGCTCTTTCAACATGGGTACGAGAACCGCCCGCGCAGCCTGCGCATGGAGGAAGTCATAGCGCGGGAACAGCGCGGACAGCTTGACCGAGATCCCGGGGGATCGAACGACGCCCGCGCCGCCTTCCTGCGCGATCCGGGCAAGGGCTGCGGCATAGGAGCGGCGATAGCGCTCCGCATCGTCAAAGGTCATCGCCGCTTCGCCCAGCATGTCGAAGCTGTGGGTCAGCCCGCGCTTGCGTTCAGGAGCCGCACGCTCAAGCGCCTCGTCGATCGTGCGGCCAAACACGAATTGCCCGCCCAGGATCTTCATCGCCTGCAACGTCGCCTGGCGGATCACCGGCTCACCCAGGCGGCCGACCGCGCGCTTGAGCGAGGCCGCAAAGCCCTCCGCCTGCTTCTGCTGCAGGACCTGGCCGGTCAGCATCAACGAAAAGGTGGCGGCATTGACGAAAGTGTTGCCACTTTCGCCCAGGTGCCGCGCCCAGTCGACCGACCCCAGCTTGTCCTCGATCAGGGCATCGGCGGTGGCCGCATCGGGGACCCGCAGCAAAGCTTCGGCCAGACACATCAGGGCAATGCCTTCATCGGTCCCCAGGCCATAGGTCTGCAGGAACGCGTCCAGCCCGCTGGCCTTGCGAGCCCGTGCCCCTTCGACCAGCCGCGCGGCGATCCGGCTGGCCTCGGGATGCACCGCACTAGCGGCTGCGGCCTGGGTCAGCCGCTGCGCGATGCAGGCTTCCTCTTCCATGCGATAGGCTTCACGCAGGGCGGTACGGTCGATCGGTGCAGACATGGACCACCCATAACACTGGTTTCATTGGAAACCAATCGTGCTTGAGCAGCAAGGTTGCCTAAAACTGATCTGGCGGAGCCGTTTGATCGGCGCGGGCGCCTTGCGCGCGCTGCGACCGGCGGCAAGGTGTTAAACTTTTGAAAATATATGGATAATATTGCCGTTTCGTAATGTTCAGGCTAAGCGCTGGCCCGCATCGCCGGGCTGGCGATAGCTGGGCAGGCCATGCTTGCCGTGGGATCGCTGGAAGACACAAGGAACCGATTGCAATGAAAATCTTCTCCGCCTGCCTGGCGGTGCTGGTTGGGTTTGTCAGTGCTTCGGCCGCAACTGCGGGAACCGATACCGCAACTGGAACGGCGACGATGAGCGTGATCAACCAGTGCACCATCACGGGCGCGAATGTCAGCCTAGGGACGTTCCGCACCACCGACACCTTGCAGACGCTGGGGGATCAAATCGGATATCAGGATGGGCGATCGGATCAGTTTGTAGCCGGGACTGACGGAGTCGGTACAGTACTGCTTGGCAGTGTAACCTGTGACAATGGTACGCCCTATACCATCACGATGGACAGTACTGGCGCGGATGGGGGCTTGGAAATCCAGCTGCCGAATGGAATCATTTACCTTTATCCAATGGTCAAGAAGATCGGTGATCAGGTTCTTCCCGATGGGGCCCCCAACTTAAATGGATTTGGCATCTGGCCAACCTCGGCCAATTTGGCTGTCTATTCCTATACAACCCCGGTCGGCACCGTTGCCAACGGTGCGCCGCAAGCGATCTTGGGCAATGTTGTCCCTTGGGTCCCTCCGGCGCCCGTCGATGGTTACATGGGCCGCGATCAGCAGCTTGGCACAGCCGGCGTTTATTCTGGCTCGTGGACGACGACGCTCCATTTTTGATCGCTGGTTATCCCAATAGTTGGCGGCTGGGTGTGTCTTGTCTTCCGTGCACGCCCCGTCGAAGGCGGGTTGGCGTCGGGTTGCACTTGTGTCGGGAGAGATAAACCAAGGCCTGCGATCAAGCATGGCCTTCGGAAAATGGTGCCCAGAAGAGGACTCGAACCTCCACGCCCTTGCGAGCGCCAGCACCTGAAGCTGGTGCGTCTACCAATTCCGCCATCTGGGCACGGGGCAGAAGGTCAAAGCACCTGCTGCCGGGTAGGAGGGCGCCACTAGCGGGGGGGTGGCGGGGTGTCAACGCCTGTTTCGGCCTTCGTGCAACAATCTCGCGTTTGAGGGCGAAAATGGCTTGCCCGGCGGGCTCAGGTCTGAAACCAATTGCAAAACAGGACCGATCCGAGTCCGCAATGTCGAGAGGAACTGGCCGTGGCGCAATTTGACCTGATCATCCGTGGGGGCACGATTCACGACGGCACTGGCGCCCCGGGGGTGCGGGGTGATATTGCGGTAAAGGACGGGCGGATCGTCGCGGTCGGCAGGGTCGATGGCGATGCAGAGCAGGTCATCGACGCGGCCGGAAAGATCGTGACGCCGGGGTTCGTCGATGTTCACACCCATTTCGATGGCCAGGTGACGTGGGAGAACCGCCTGTCGCCGTCATCGGGCCACGGGGTGACGACAGTGGTCATGGGCAATTACGGGGTCGGCTTTGCGCCGTGCCGGCCGGACCAGCGCGAAACCCTGGTCAAGCTGATGGAGGGGATCGAGGACATTCCCGAAGTGGTCATGACCGAGGGCCTGCCGTGGAATTGGGAGACGTTTCCGGAATACCTCGATGCGCTGGCCGAGCGGCAGCTGGACATCGATATTGCCGCGCAGATCCCGCATTCCGCGCTGCGCGTTTATGTCATGGGCGAACGCGCCGCGCGCAAGGAGCCTCCAACGGGCGATGACCTGGCGAAGATGCGCGCCCTGGTGGCAGAGGGCATTCGCGCCGGAGCCTTCGGGGTCACCACATCGCGCAATGTCATGCACCGGACCAAGGCGGGCGATCTGGCGCCCAGCCTTTATTCCGACGTGGATGAGCTGTGTGCGCTGGCGGCGGGCCTCAACGATGCCGACGCGGGCGTGTTCCAGATCATCCCGGCTCCGGCGGAACCGGCGGAAGTGGAATTTCCGGTCCTGCGCCAAGTGGCCGAACAGTCGGGTCGGCCGATTTCGTTCACTCTGCTCGACGTGCCGAACCAGCCGGGCGAGGGCTGGCGGTATCACCTGGAAGGGCTGGAGCAGGCCGCGCGCGACGGACTGACTATGCGCGGGCAGGTTGCGCCGCGCCCGGTCGGCATGTTCTTTGGCCTGGACCTGTCGCTGCACCATTTCAGCAGCCATCCCAGCTACAAGCCGATTGCCGGGCTGCCGCTGGCCGAGCGCGTGGCGATCATGCGCGATCCGGCGTTCAAGGCGAAGCTGCTGGCCGAGCAGCCGGAAGACAGCAATCCGACCACCCTGATGCTGATCGGCGCGTTCCGGGGCACCTATCAGTGGGACGATGCGCCCAATTACGAGCCGCAGCGCGATGACCGCGTCGATGCCCGGGCCGAAGCGGCCGGGCTGTCGCTCGACGAATATGCCTATGAGGCGCTGCTCCGTAACGAGGGGCGCGCCGTGTTCTATCTGCCAGCGGCGAACTATACCGAAGGCAATCTGAGGTCGGTCCGCGAAATGCTGGGCAGTCCGCATACGGTCATGGCCCTGGCCGATGGCGGGGCGCATTACGGGCTGATCTGCGATGCCAGTTTCCCGACCTATTTCCTGCAGCGCTGGGTGCGCGATGCTGCTCCGGACGAGCGGATCGACCTGGCCGATGCCATTGCCGAACTCACCGGCAAGTCGGCGGCGCTGGTCGGCCTGACCGACCGCGGCCGGATCGCGGTGGGGATGAAGGCCGACCTCAACGTGATCGACATGGATGCACTGAAGCTGCACGTGCCAACGATCGAATACGATCTTCCGGCGGGCGGCAAGCGGATGCACCAGAAGGCGGACGGCATTGTCGCCACGGTGGTTTCAGGCCAGGTGACCTACATCGACGGCGTCCATACCGGCGCGCTCCCCGGGCGGCTGGTGCGGCGGGGGGAACTGGCGCAGGCGGCTTGAGGGCTCTTTAGGAAGTTTCGCGCAGAGAGCGCAGAGGACGCCGAGAGTTTCCTGCGCAGCAGGTTTCTGCTTTGCATCCCTTTGGCAAGTTACGGACTTCGTCAACTCGCTCAACCGCTCTGCGGCCTCTGCGCTCTCTGCGCGAAATCCTCTCAGGAGAGGCTTCCGAGTAGCGCGTCAGGTGTCGGTCTTCTCGAAGAACTGCCTGCGCTGCTGTGGGTCGAGACAGGTCCCTCATCTAAGATTTCAGCCCCTCCTCACCATGAACGACTGGAGGGCATTCTTCGTCATTGCGAGGGGCGCAGCTCCGCTACGCTCGCAATGACGAGATTAGGGGGAGGGGCACTTCCCCACCGGACAGGCTGGCGATGCTTTGCCTTGCGCCTAGCGCGGCGGGGTGAGCGGACGTCTGATCCTTGTCCTGGGAGACCAGCTTAGCCCCGGCCTGTCTGCCTTGCGGGCGGGCGACCGGGCGCGGGACCGGGTGCTGATGGCCGAAGTCATGGCCGAGGCCAGCTATGTCCCGCATCACAAGAAGAAGATCGCCTTCGTCTTTGCCGCGATGCGCCACTTTGCCGAGGACCTGCGCGCGGATGGCTGGCAGGTCGACTATGTCCGGCTCGACGATCCCCGAAACAGCGGCACGCTGGGCGGGGAAGTGCGGCGCGCGCTTGAGCAGGGCGGGCTGAGCCGGGTTGTGGTGACAGAGCCGGGCGAGTGGCGCCTGCTGGAAGAAATGCGCGGC
Source organism: Alphaproteobacteria bacterium (assembly GCA_046566485.1). Taxonomy (GTDB): domain Bacteria; phylum Pseudomonadota; class Alphaproteobacteria; order Sphingomonadales; family Sphingomonadaceae; genus Novosphingobium. The sequence goes on from JBKHWO010000022.1 coordinate 13,160, forward strand.
TGGCCCGATACGGAAGTGCTCCCCGATGACCGCTTTCTGGCCGATCGCCACGGCTTTGCCGAATGGGCGGACGGGCGCAAGGGCCTGCGGATGGAGCATTTCTACCGGTTGATGCGGCGCAAGACCGGGCTGCTGATGGAGGGCGACCAGCCGGCCGAGGGGCGCTGGAACTTTGACGCGGAGAACCGCAGCAAGGCCGATCCCGACCTGTTGATGCCGCGCCCGCCGCGCTTCGCTCCCGATGCGATTACGCGCGAGGTTCTGGACCTTGTCGCGGCGCGCTTTGCAGATAACTTCGGCACTTTGGAGCCGTTCTGGTTTGCCGTGACCCGCGCGGATGCAGAGGCCGCGTTCGACCATTTCGTGCGCCATGCCCTGCCGCATTTCGGGACCTATCAGGACGCCATGCTGACCGGGCAGCCGTTCCTCTATCACGCGGTCATCTCGCCCTATCTCAATGCCGGGTTGCTCGATCCGCTCGATATCTGCCGCAAGGTCGAGGCGGCATGGCGGGATGGCCGGGTGCCCATCAACAGCGCCGAAGGGTTTATCCGGCAAGTGATCGGCTGGCGGGAATTCGTCCGCGGGATCTATTGGTGGCAGATGCCGGACTATGACCGGGAAAATGCGCTTGAGGCACGGCGCGACTTGCCCGCGTTCTACTGGACCGCCGATACGGACATGGCCTGCATCCGCGCAGCCGTCGAGCAGACCCGCGATGAGGCCTATGCCCACCACATCCAGCGGCTCATGGTCACCGGCAACTTTGCCTTGCTGGCGGGGATCGATCCGCATCAGCTCCACGAATGGTATCTGGCGGTCTATGCCGATGCCTACGAATGGGTCGAACTGCCCAATACTGTGGGGATGAGCCAGTTTGCCGACGGCGGCCTGCTGGCCAGCAAACCCTATGCGGCGAGCGGTGCCTATGTTGACCGGATGAGCGACTATTGCCGGGGCTGCGCTTACGACGTGAAGGCCAAGTCCGGACCCAAGGCCTGTCCGCTCAACCTGCTTTACTGGGATTTCATTGCCCGCCACCGCGAGCGGCTAGCGCGCAATCCGCGCATGGCGCAGATGGTCCGCACCTGGGACCGGTTCGCACCGGACAAGCAGGAGCAGCTAAGGCGCGACGCGGGCCGGTTTCTGGGCTCCCTTGCCTGAGCGGCAACGGTCAGAGCAGTATTTCACGTTCTCCCAGTCACGCTCCCACTTCTTGCGCCAGGTGAACGGCAAGCCGCAGGTCAGGCAGGTCTTGCTGGGCAGGTCGGCCTTCTTGCGCATCTTCGGCATAGGCAGTCCTAATAAGGCAGGCGCGTGCCATCCCACGCGAACAGGCCGCCGCTGTCCGCCGGGGTCAGGCCGCCCAGCACGTCGAGCAGATAGCCTGCCGACTGATCAGGAGAGAACAGCTTGTCCGGCGCAACCCCGCGCTGGAACGGGGCGGAAAGGCGGCTATCCACCGTGCCGGGGTGCAGCGCGGCGGCAACCGCCTGCGGATGGCTGCGCGACAGTTCAATGGCGAAGTTGCGGACCAGCATGTTCAGCGCCGCCTTGCTTGCCCGGTAGGAGTGCCAGCCGCCCAGGCGGTTGTCCTCGATCGATCCGACCCGCGCCGAGAGCACGGCAAAGACCGCGCGGCGATGGCGCGGCAGGCGGGGCAGGACATGCTTGGCGATCATGGCCGGGCCAATCGCGTTGGCGGCATAGACCTGGGCCATCGCGGCAGCATCCAGCGCGCGCCAGCTCTTTTCCGGAACGATCCCGGCTGCATCGTCATGCAGCAAGCCGGTCGCGACAATCACCAACGTCGGGGGTGCAGGAAGGGCTTCCACCGCTGCGGCGATCGAGGCTTCGCTGGTCAGGTCGAACTGGAATGGAATGGCACCATGCGGCACCGCGGCCGGATCGCGGGCGCCTGCATGAACAGAGGCATAGCGATCTTGTGCGAGCAGGTGTCTGACCAAAGCCGCGCCCAACGCTCCGTTGGCGCCGAATACGACTGCTGTCCCCGGGCTGGGCGATTGCTCTATCATCCCTCCGCCATGGCTTTCTCTGCGCAATGCGGCGACCTGCCGAAACGGGCAGTGACCCAAGGTCCATGTTGAAGGCGGGGGCTAATGCAGGCTTGTGCCCAGGCATGTCGATCAACACTCTGCCGCGTCCCGTCGTCGTCCTCGGCCTGTCGGGGATCCTGCCTCAGATCGTCTGTCTGGCAGCCGTGCTGCTGTGGCCGGAATGGCGTTGGATGGCCTTGGCGGCCGCCTGTTTCTATGCTGCTCTGATCTTCTCGTTCCTGGGCGGTCTCTGGTGGATGCAAGCGCTGCTCAACGCGGAGCGGCGCTGGGAGCCCTATCTGCTTTCAGTCGTGGCCAGCATCGGCGGCTGGGCGGCGCTGTTGCCGTGGTGCCTGGGGTGGACATGGCCAGGCCCGGCTCTGCTGATCCTTGGTTTGGCAATCCTGTCTAGCCCGCTGGCCGATCGCAGGCTTTCCGCTTATCTGCCGGTGCCCGCAGCTTGGCTGCAATTGCGCAGGATGATGGCTACCGGACTGGGCGTGCTGACCCTGATACTGGGGCTGCTGGCCTGATCACTTCGCAATGGAATATTCGGGGCGTAGTTCTGCCGTACCGAGTTGAGCCGCGATCTTTTCAGCCAGTTCGACTCCCGATAGCCAGGCGCCTTCGACCTGCGGGCCCATGCACCAGTCTCCGCAGGCGCCGAGCCGTAGCTGGGGATTCCACTGGTTGGTCCCGTGCTGGCCGAAAGCCAGGGCGAAACGCCAGCGGTGTGCCTTCAGGAAACGGGGTTGTGGCAAGGCAGTACCACATTCCGCGGCAAAGGCCGCGCAAAGCTGCTTGGCCACTTCCTCGCGGTCGAGTTCCAGGTTTTGCTGCGACCATTCGGCGCTGGCCTGTATCACCCAGCATTCTGCCGGACCACGGCCCGGCTTGGAACTGTTGCGAGCGGCCCAGGCGATCGCACCGCGATCCTGCAGATAGGCCGGCTGACCGGCAAGCGGCTGGTCAAAGGCGGCCATGACCGTCCAGCACGGACGGGACCGCGCGGAGGCTGCTTCGCGGGCCATGACCAGATCGTGCAGCGACAGCAGCGGAGCGGCCTGTTCGGAGGGAATGGCGATCGCCAGGGCCGCAAAGGGCCCCTCGCATAGGTCGGGACCCGACAGGAACCAGGAAAGCCCGTCGCTTTCGATCCGTTGGACCTGCGCATTGAAGCGCACGTCGTGTTCGGCGCATTGCGCGGCTACCAGGGCGTTCATCCCGGGCATGCCGACCATCGCACCTGCGGGGCCTTCAGGCCACGGAGCCAGTAAGCCAGCATCGCGCCAGGCTGCGACTTGCCGCATGAAAGCGGGGCCGCCGGGCTTTACGTACTGGCAGCCGAAGTCCCACGCCATGTCTTCGATGTGCAAGGTGGAGAGCCGCCCACCCGGGCGCTTGCCCTTGTCGAACAGGGTAACGTCGATGCCTTCGGACTTCAGCCGGTCCGCACAGGCCAGCCCGGCGATTCCAGCTCCGACAATGGCGACCTTCATGAAACTGAACCTCAGCCGTGTCCCATCAGCGAAAGCACTTCCTTGCGGCTGGTCGGATCGTCACGGAACACGCCCAGAACCTTGCTGGTCACCATGTCGACGCCGTGGGTACGGACCCCCCGGCCGGTCATGCAGCCATGCTGCGCCTTGATGACCACGGCCACGCCCTGAGGGCGCAGGTTGTCCCAGATGCACTGCGCGATTTCGGCTGTCAGCCGCTCCTGGATTTGCAAGCGGCGGGCATAGCCGTGCAGGACGCGGGCCAGCTTGGAAATGCCGACAACGCGGTCGGTGGGCAGATAGGCAATCGATGCCGTGCCGACGATGGGTGCCAGGTGGTGCTCGCAGTGGGAATGGAACGGAATGTCGCGGAGCAGCACGACCTCATCATAGCCGGCGACTTCCTCAAAGGTTCGCTGCAAATGGACCGCAGGGTCTTCTTCGTAGCCCGCGCAATATTCTTTCCACGCCCGGCCATAGCGGGCGGGCGTATCAAGCAAACCTTCGCGTTTCGGGTCATCACCGGCCCAGCGCAGCAGGGTTCGGACGGCTTCCTGAACTTCGTGAGGAACGGGGAGCTTGTCGCCGGAGGTTTCCGGCACGATATGGCCATGCATGATGTTCATGGGAAGTCCCCGTGTTGTTGGTTTTTTGCCAACCACCGCCGGGAGGGGGTAGGGCGGAACGGTGGTCGGCAGAATTGATCTAGGTTTTCGCGGCGCAGTCTGCGATATGGCCAATCGGGCAGTAAGGGGGGGAATACTGGAGTGTTGATGTCGCCGGAGTCCCTGATAGCAAGCAGCAAGGTCGCGGCCGTGGTCAGCGACCCGCGCCAGCCTGACAATCCGATTGTCGCCTGTAACGAGGCGTTCATGCAGTTAACTGGCTATCCCAAGGAGGAAATCCTGGGCCGCAATTGCCGTTTTCTGCGTGGTGAGCGGACCGAACCACAGCAGACGGCGATGCTGCGCGAAGCCGTTGCCGAGAGCCGTCCGGTCATGGTCGAGCTGATCAATTACAAGAAGGACGGTACCGCCTTCCGCAATGCGGTGATGATCGCGCCCCTGTTCGACGAAAAAGGCGAACTGACCTATTTTCTGGGATCGCAGATGGCGATCGACGACAGCGGGGCCAGTCGCCACGAGCAGGCCCGTACCTTGGTGGAAGGGCTTAGTCGCCGCCAGCGTCAGATCCTGGAGGCGCTGGCGAAGGGTAGATTGAACAAGCAGATCGCTTACGAGCTGGACCTGACCGAGCGGACCATCAAGATGCACCGCGCAGCCATGCTGCGCGCGCTCGGGGTGCGGACCGTGGCCGAAGCAATCCGCATCGCCATCGAAGCGGGGCTTTAACGGATCAGTGCATCCGGCTTACGGCAAAACGGGTCAGGTCGCTGAGCGGCGTGGCCTTCGCGCCGAATGCCTCCAAGGCTTCGTTGCAGGCCTGTTCCAGCAAACTGGCATGGTGCGCCGCGCCGTCCAGACCAAGCAGTGCTGTTGCGCTGCGCCGCCCTGCATCAGCATCCTTGCCGACCGCCTTGCCGACCACTTCCGCTTCGCCGATCGTATCCAGCATGTCATCGCGGATCTGGAAAACCAGACCCAGGTTTTCCGCAAACTGAAGCAGACGGGCACGTTCTTCGGCAGAGCAACTGCCAAGCATGGCACCCGCCTCAACCGCAAAGCGGATCAGCGCTCCGGTCTTGCGACTTTCGCATTCGAAGACGTCCTGCGGAGTGGGATTGGCCGGCGGGAAAAGATCCATCATCTGTCCACCGGCCAGTCCATCCTGGCCCACCGCGCGGGCCAGGGAAAGAACCAACGAGGCCCGCGTGGTCGCATCAGGGTGGGTTGCTTCGTCAGCCAAGATTTCGAAGGCCAGGGCCAGCAAGGCATCCCCCGCCAGAACTGCGGTTGCTTCGTCGAACTTGCGATGCAGAGTGGGGCGACCGCGGCGCAGATCGTCATCGTCCATGCAGGGAAGATCGTCGTGGACCAAGGACTGGGCGTGAACGCATTCAATCGCTGCCCCGACCCGCAGTGCCTGGGCATAGGCACCGCCGACCAGTTCGCTGACCGCGGCGACCAGCAGGGCACGGAACCGTTTTCCTCCGCCCAAGGTGGCGTAACGCATGGCCTCGGCCAGCCGCCGGTCGCGGCCGCGGACCTGGCCAATTGCCTGGTCGAGTTCAATTTCAACATCTTGGCGCAGCCGCGACAAACGGTCCTCCAGCGAACCTGCCAGGCCCGCCGGGTTTAACGGGTCCAGCGCCACCGGCTTGAAACGGACCCGCTCGATCTCTCCGGCGCTTTCGATCACCTCGCAGCCGAGCGCGGCCAGGGCATCGCAAACCCCGGAAACCAACTCTTCCGGGGTCGATGCCGCCGCGGTCAGCCCGATGGTCGATGAGGCCAGCACCGCGTCTTGGGGCAGTCCCTCTGCACCCGCGATCAGCCGAGCGGCAGGGGCCCCGGCGGCCAGCGCAACGTCCACCAGACGGCGGGCGTTGGACGACATTTCGTCGCCTACGACCAGCACCAGATCGCATTTCGGTGCGATTAATTCAATCGCGGCCTGGCGATTGGTGGTAGCATAGCAGATATCGCTGGAGCGCGGGCCCGTGACGTCGGCAAACCGCTGTTCGATCGCCGCAATCATGTCCGCCGCATCGCGGACGGAGAAAGTTGTCTGCACCGCATAGGCTATGGCGGTGTTTGGTGCGAGATCGAGGGCGTCAAGATCGTGCGGCTGGCAAACGACCGAAGCTGCACCGGCGGGGACCTGGCCCAGCGTGCCGACGATCTCCGGATGTCCAATGTGGCCAATCAGCAGGATATGGCGGCCCGCGCGGTACCAGGATTCGACTTCCGCATGTACTTTGGCGACCAATGGGCAGATTGCATCGACCACGCGCAGATGTCGGGACTGGGCGGCCTGGCGCACCAACCTGGCGCTGCCATGCGCGGAAAGGATGGCAATCGCGCCTTCGGGAATGTCATCGATTTCCTGCACGAAGATCGCACCGGCCCGCTCCAGTTTTTCGACTACGGCGCGATTATGAACGATCGCGCGGCGGACATAGACCGGAGCGCCATGGCGTTGCAGTGCTTGCTCGACTGCATCGATCGCGCGCTCGACCCCGGCGCAAAAGCCACGCGGATTGGCCAGCAGCACGCGGCGCAATGGGGGCGACCCAACCCGGCTAGCCGCACTGTTGAGGGACCTTGCAGTCATGGCATTCCTTCCCGCCCTACAGTGCGGCAAGACCGGCAAAGCGCCCATCCGCCCTTAGGGACAGGTTGTTTGACCAGCCGCGATCCATAGTTGGCAAGCATGGCCACACCGCGCACTGCTATCGTCATAGGTTCTGGTTTCGGCGGGTTGGCGCTAGCCATCCGCTTGCAAAGCGCGGGGGTCGCCACGACAATTGTCGAAGCGCGCGATCGACCGGGCGGACGCGCCTATGTCTGGAAGCGCGACGGATACACGTTCGATGCCGGACCCACAGTCATCACCGATCCGACTTGCTTGCAGGAGCTGTGGGGTCTTTCTGGTAGCAACATGGCGGATGATGTGACCCTGTTGCCGGTCCATCCGTTCTATCGTCTGCTGTGGAACGACGGGACCGAATTTGACTATTCGAACAACGAAGCGCAGCTGAATGCGGAAATTGCGCGGCTCGATCCCGCTGACGTCGCCGGTTATGCCCGCTTCCTCGAATATTCGAAGGGCGTGTACGAGGAAGGCTATCTCAAGCTCGGTGCAGTTCCGTTCCTCGACTTCACCTCGATGCTCAAGGCAGCGCCTGCCCTGGCGAAACACCAGGCGTGGCGTTCGGTCTATTCGATGGTTTCCAGTTTCGTTCGCAACGACAAGCTGCGCCAGGCGCTGTCCTTCCACACCCTGCTGGTCGGCGGCAATCCCATGCAGACCAGCAGCATCTATGCCCTGATCCACCGCCTGGAAAAGCTTGGCGGGGTGTGGTTTGCCAAGGGCGGTACCAATGCGCTGGTCAATGGCATGGTGGCGCTGTTCGAGCGGCTTGGCGGAAAGCTGCTGCTGGGGGAAAAGGTCTCCCGCATCACCCATGAAGGCAAGCGGGTGACGGGCGTCGTGACCGCGTCCGGCACCGCGCTGCAGGCTGAAATGGTCGCCAGCAATGGCGACCTGGTTCATTCCTATGGCTTGATTGACGGATCGAGCTATGCCGCGGGCAAGGTCCGTTCGCTGCGGCGCAAGCGTTTTTCCCCCAGCCTGTTCGTGGTTCACTTCGGGCTGAAGGGCACCTATCCCGAAGTCGCGCACCACTCGATCCTGTTTTCGGACCGCTATGGCCCGCTGCTCGACGACATCTACAAGAAAGGCACCCTGGCCGAAGACCCGTCGCTCTACCTGCACCATCCCAGTGCGACGGATCCGACCATGGCGCCCGCAGGCAAGGCAGCATTCTATGTTCTCGCCCCGGTTCCGCACATGGGCCGGGCTCCGGTGGACTGGGAGAAGGAAGGCGAACGCTACCGCGAGGTCGTGCTCAACCGGGTTCGCGATTTGCTGATCCCCGATCTTTATGAACAGCTCGATACCTGCTTCCATTATACCCCGCAGGACTTCCACGATGATTTGGGCGCGCATCTGGGCAGTGCCTTCAGTCTGGAGCCAGTTCTGACGCAGAGCGCGTGGTTCCGCGGGCACAACCGCGACGATCACTTCCCGAACCTGTATTTCGTCGGTGCGGGAACCCATCCCGGAGCGGGAATTCCCGGTGTCGTCGGCAGTGCCAAGGCGACGGCAAGCCTGATCGTCTAGACCGCAAACCGGTGCTATAGGCGCAAACATGAACTGGATCGTGCCAAGTCTGATATTCATCGCAACCGTGGCGGCGATGGAGCTGTTTGCCTATGTCATGCACCGCTGGGTTATGCACGGTCCGGGCTGGTTCCTTCACGCCAGCCACCACCGCGCCCGGACCGGGCCGTTCGAATGGAACGACCTTTACGCCGCGATCTTTGCCGTGCCGTCGATCGTGATGCTATGGCTGGGCGTGCAGGGCGGCTGGGGCGATTGGGCGACTGCAGTGGGTGCCGGTATTGCCGCCTACGGCGCGATCTATTTCGGCTTTCATGATTGGATCGTCCACCGCCGCCTGCCCCACCGCATCGTGCCGAAAAGCGCTTACTTCAAACGCATCGTCCAGGCGCACCGCCTGCACCACGTGGTCGAAAGCAAGCATGGCACGGTCAGCTTCGGGTTTTTATGGGCGCCGCCAGTCGAAACGTTGAAGGCGCAGCTACGCGCTTCAGGCGAAGCGCGCTTGCGCGAACCCACCGCTCAGGACTGACGCTGCCGGGTCCACAGCTCGCCGCGCGGCGTGTTCGGCGCCGGGCCCAGCGCGCGCAGCGCGGCAAGGGCCAGCAGGCCGAGTTTACCCATGCTGCCGATCCGCACCCGCTGATCCCAGGCTTTGGACCCGCGGGCCAGGACCTTCTCGCCGATGGAGCCGTAAATGCCATCTGCGGCCAGCACAGCCAGGCGGGAGCGGACGGGCAGGCGGGCAGCGCCGACCCGGGCCGAGCGGCGAAAAGGGCGGGACATCTCGACCAGGCGCTGTGCCAGGATTGCGACCTGCTTGCGGCAGCGTGGATCGGCAAGATCGCGTTCGCTCAGTCCCGCTTCCTTGAGCCATTGCGCGGGCAGATAGCAGCGCCCGACCTGCGCATCAGGCACGATGTCGCGGGCAATGTTGGCGAGTTGAAAGGCAAGGCCCAGGTCGCAGGCCCGATCGAGCGTGTCGTCGTCCTCAGGTGAGACACCCATCACCACGGCCATCATGCATCCGACCGTACCGGCCACGTGATAGCAGTATTGCAACAGGTCCTCGCGCGTTTGCGGTCGCCAGCCTGCCGCATCAAGCGCGAACCCGGCAAGATGATCGGCAATGAAGCTCCGCGGCATCGCTGTTTCGTGCGCGACAAGGCGCAAGGCTGCAAACGCGGGGGGGACGTCCTGGCTGCTGTCGAGGGCCAGCCTGGTTAGAACCTCCAGTTCGGCCTGGGCCGCTTCCGGACGCGCTTGCAGTGCCGCGTTGTGACCCAGTTCCTGCCCATCGGTCAGGTCATCGGCGGCACGGCACCAGGCATAAAGCAGCCATGCCCGTTCCCGCGTCGCCGGCGCGAACAGCTTGCTGGCAGCGGCAAAGCTTTGCGAACCCTGCGCAATGGTGTCACGCGCTGCGGTGACAATTTGGCTACGTTCGGTCATGGCTGCACCAGCGCTTTGATCGCGGCCAGAACCGGCACCGGCGGTTTGCCGGAGAGGATCCGCGCCTGGTCACTCCAGGTCAGTTTCCCGGCATAGAACCGCGTGATCCGTTCCGGCGCGAGACGATAGAAGTGTGCGAAGATGCGGTGTCGCTCTTCCGGTTGCGCTGCTCGGAACAGCATTCGGTTGAGCAGGCGGAAAAACCGCATGTCGCGCCAGTGCTGCATGAACCGCGCGCGGCTCCACTGGGCCAAGTGCGCCGCGTCGAACGAACCGGATAGCGCGGACAACTCTTCGGCCAGCTGCAGCGCCAGACCAAAGGAATAGCCAGTCGTGGCGTGGAAAAATCCGCCGGCAAGACCAAGCCGCGCAACCGGATCCGCGCGCGGCCAGAACTGTTCCGGATCCCCGCCGATCAGGATTGGCAAAATGCCGGTTTCCCGCCTTAGTTCCGGTCCATCCAAGCCGCGCTCCGCAGCCAGGTGACGGACCCGGTTGGCGACATCATCGGCGGCCAGTTCCGGACCGCTGCTGTAATAGGTGTCTTCGACCAGCACCCGCGTGGCGCTGACCGGCAGGATATAGACGAACCGATAGCCATCGAGCTGCGGCACGGTCGCATCCATGATCATGGCGCAGTCAGGGTCGGGCGCACGTGCTTCGAATTCAATTCCGACGAACTTCTGCCACCCCAGCTCAAGACCGGGCATCGGTCCTTGGGGGCCGCGCGCATCGATCACCGCCCGTGCGGAGATGACTTCCCCGTCATCCAGAGTAACGCTGTCAGCGGTCAGGCGCATTGCTCGCGCCCCGAGCCGATAGGCGCGCTGCGGCAAGCGCGACCTGACCAATTGGTCGAGTGCGCCGGACTGAACCGAATTGTACGCGACCGGAAGTTCGCGATCGCGGGTGGTGAAGCGCACGCGCTGCTTCGCCCAGCGTATGGGTTGGAGATCCGCAACCAGATCCTGCGACGAGCCGGGCAGATCGCTGTCGAAGAACGACCAGGTGTGGTCCCCGCCAAAGCAGTCGCCGCTTTCCAGCAGCAGGAGTGGCAAATCGGGGTGCTGCTTGGCCAGGCGCAGTGCGGCCAGCGCACCTGCCAGCCCGCCACCGACGATCACCACGGGCAAGTTCTGCGCCATTGATACCGTTTAGACGAAATGGATCGGCTGGCCTAGCATCCCCAAAGTGAATTGATGGAGGGGTTTCCATGTGTGTGCGCCGCGCCTATTCGGTAAGGGTGCAACGATACACGATCATGGCGTCTTTTGGGCTTGTCGCAGCAGCTCTTCCCGCGCTTGCCACGCAGGCCGCAGCCGACGCGGCACCCGCCTCGCTCGAGATAACTGTAACCGGGGTGCGGTCCGACAAGGGCGTCGTGCGGATTGCATTGTGCCCGCCGGCCGCAGGGTTTCCGGACTGCGGCGACAAGGCTGTGCGAACCGCGACGCTGCCGATTACCAAGGGCACAGCACGTGTGGTCTGGTCAGGTCTGCAGGGCGGCAATTACGCCGTCAGCGTCTTCCACGATGCGAACGGCAACGGCAAGTTGGACACCTTTGCCGGGATACCGCGTGAGGGATATGGTTTCTCGCGCAATCCGCCCTTCAGACCGCGCGCACCGCGGTGGGAAGAGGCGGTGTTTTCTTTGCCGGGTGAAAGTGCCGCAGCAATCAAGTTGCGCAACCTATTTTAGCGCCGCGGGTTTCTTCCAAAGTCCTTCTGAACGCAGCGTAGAAATTGGTTCACCGAGTTTTCTCGGATCCTCTTTCTCAGAACCGCGCTACATATTTAAATACGCTATTATACGTAGCCAAATCGGCTATCAGCAGTTGCCATTTGGCCGAGGTAAAGGCCCCTGACTTGGAGATCGCGCCTATCCGCGATCGCATTTTTCAGGGCAGGCGCATTTGTGGCCAAGATTGTCAGAACGCTGACGTGGGTTTTTCCGGTTCTTATTGCATCTTCATGCCCCAGCTTCGCCCAAACGGGAGCCGCGGTACAAGGACCTGAACTTCCGCCCCAGCAGGGGCAGAGTATGGGGTCAGCCCTGGAGCAAGGCGACACGGCCGAACGCTCACCGATCTGGTCGGATGCTGGAGAGCTGTCCGCGATGATGGAACTGGCCGCGCGGACCTATCCATCAGTGCTCTCGGCCAAAGCCTCTGCGAGGGCTGCTGAAGCTGGTCTGAAGGGTGCACGCTGGCAGCGCTTTCCCAGTATCAGCGTCGAGGCGCTGGGCACTGCGACTGGGACGACCCAGAACGATTATTCATTGACGGTCGAAGGCCCGCTGTGGACGGGTGGGCGTATCAGCGGCACCATCAAAATGAGCCGCGCCCAAGTGACTGCAGCCAAGAGTGGGATTGAAGAGGCCCAGCTGGATGTTTCGCTCAGGGTGGCGGCGGCATATTTTGAATTTCAGCGGCTGCTGCAGCGCGAGACAATTCTTGAGGAAAGCCTCGCCGAGCATCAAAAATTGGTTAACTCCATGGAGCGGCGCGTGGCCGTCGAGCTCAGCCCGATATCGGATCTGGACTTGGCGCGGTCGAGAACGGCGCAGGTCAATCAGGAGCTTACCGTCACGGGCGGGCAGCGGCGTATTGCCCTTAGCCGGCTGCGTGAATTGACCGGCGACCCTGCGCTGCGGATCTCCAGTGTCCTGCGATACGATCCGGTCAAGCATCACCCGGTTGCGGAATCGATGCTGGAAGATGTGCTTGCTTTTGATCCAAAGCGTCGCCGGCTCCAGGCCGAAATTCTGGTGGCTGATGCCGATATCCAAATCAGAAAGTCTGCGATTCTGCCGCAACTCAATGCGCAATACCAAAAGCCGATGTTCGGTTCGGACCGGCTTGGGATTGTCCTGCGCGCACAGACCGACGGAGGGTTGTCGCGTTTCTCCGCCGTATCTGTAGCCCAGGAGCGCCGCGCCGCGGCAGAGATCGCGATCCTGTCCAATGAGCGCGAGCTGCGCGAAGCTGTGGATGCAGATTTGCTGGAGAACGCCGTGGCGCGTGAGCGCGCCTCGAGCAGCACCTTGTCCGCCAAATCAGCCCAGGCTGTGACGGACTCGTTCATGCGCCAATTTGTTGCCGGCAGGCGGACGTGGTTCGACGTCATGAATGCCGTCCGTGAATCGATGACTGCACGGCTAGGGGAAGTGGATGCCCGCGTAAGCGCCATGGCATCTGCAACCCGATTGATGCTGCGCAGTGGGCGGTGGACCGCCATCGCTGTTGAAAGGGAAGCTCAATGAGCCCGCTATTGAATTCTGTCGTCGAGCTCGCTCATCGGCGAGGTATCGAATTGTCGCCTGGCTGGGCCGATGCATTCGAGGGAGACCCCGATGCCGGGGTTCACGAGCTTGACAGGTTGGTCGAGGCGGCACGGTGGCCAGGCTTCCGAACTGCCAAGGGAGCGCCCGGCGCAGCTGATTTCCCTCTCCTGGTCTATAACCACAAGTCCGGCTGGGCTTTGGCCGAGCAGTGGGAAGCGGTTGGTCTGGTGCGCGTCATCGTCGAGGGGCAGCCGGAAGTTTGGTCGCTGGAAGATCATGACCTGACTTTCTGCGACATTGACTTTCCGGTGAACGCAACGGCCCGAGCGCCGCAGCGCGCTCTTGATGTTTTCCTTGATGCCCTTCGTCGGCGCAAGCGGATGGTGATTGATGCGGCTCTCGCAACGATTGTCCTGAACGTCATCACCCTCGCGACATCGCTGTATACGATGCAGATATATGATCGGGTGGTGCCGCGAGCGGGGTATTCGACCCTTTGGGTCCTAACCCTTGGGGTCGTCATCGCAACCTTGTTCGACTTTATTTTGCGCATTGTCCGGGCGACCATGCTCGAGCGCGAATCTGCCGCAATTGACGCCGAAGTATCTGAATTTTTCTTCGCCCGGTCACAAGCTGTGCGCCTGGATGCGCGGCAGGGCGGCATTGGCACCATGGCCGGCCAGCTGCGCAGTTACGACCAAATCCGCGCTCTGCTCTCCTCGGCCACGGTCTTTGCCGTGGCAGACCTGCCTTTCGCGCTGTTCTTCGTGTGGGTGATCTATCTTCTCGGCGGTCCGGTCGCGCTCGTCCCGCTGCTCTCGTTCATCATCTCGATCGGCTTGGGCTTCATGTTTGCCCGGATGATCCGGCGCCAGGCGGACAGTGTCCAAGTTGGGACCAATCGCAAGAATGGTCTGATGGTCGAGGCCTTGGACGCGGCCGAGACGATCAAGTCGAACCGCGGCGGCTGGCAAATGTTGGCGCGGTGGAACCGCTTGGTCGCAGACGTCGAGCGCGACGATTACGACATGAAGCGGCTGTCTGCAGTGGCGCAGTCTGCCAGTGCCATGATCCAGCAGATTGCCTACGTTGGGATTATTGCCTGGGGTGCGATCGAAATCATTAATGGCCACATGACTGCGGGTGCGCTCATCGCCTGCTCGATCATCAGCGGCCGCGTCAATGGCCCGTTGGTCATCCAGCTGCCGGGCATGATTGTCCAGGCGACTTATGCCAAGGCAGCTCTCAAGGGGCTGGACAGCTTCCTGAAGCTGCCGGTCGACCGCGAACCGGATGTTGATTACTTGCGCCCCGAAAGGCTGAGCAACAGCGTGCGGTTGGATGACGTGTCGTTCATCTACCCAGGCGCGCGGAACGGCATCAGTGTGAGCAAGATGCAGATCGCTCCGGGCGAGCGGATCGGGGTTATCGGGCCAGTGGGTTCGGGTAAGTCCACGCTGCTCAAAATCATTGCCGGCCTGTTCCCGCCGCAAAAGGGTGCGATCTTCCTCTCGGGCCTTGAAATGGGCCAGATTGCCGAGGACCGACTGCGCCAACACGTCGGCTACCTTGGCCAGGAATTCCGACTGGTTAACGGCACCCTCAAGGAACAACTTACGCTGGGCATTTCGGACCCGGGCGACGACGCGCTGATCGCGGCGGCCGAGGCGACTGGCCTTGGCAAACTGATCGCGTCCCATCCCATGGGCCTGGATCTGAACATCAGCGAGGGCGGCAAGGGGCTGTCGGGCGGCCAGCGTGCATTGGCGGGTTTGACCCGCCTGCTTCTGGCGCGCCCCAAATTGTGGCTGCTTGATGAGCCTACCGCCGCGCTGGATCAGGAATCCGAAGAGCAGGCTCTGCGCGCCGTCGCGGCCAATCTGGCCAAGGACGATACCCTCGTCCTCGTCACGCATAAGCTGCAGTTGCTCAATCTGGTGCAGCGCGTGATCGTCGTCATCAATGGACAAATTGTGCTGGATGGACCCACTGCCGAAGTCTTGCAGAAGCTGCGTCCCGCCCCAGCACCCTCTCAGAATGTAAAGGCAACAGCATGAACTCGCTGCATCACAATTCCAAGCTGCGGCTGATCCCGGCATTATCAGGTGTTGTGCTGGTGGCTGGTTTTATTTGGGCCGCCTTTGCGGACATTGATCAGATCAGTCGCGCGCCGGGGCAGGTCATCCCGGCCGGCCGCACACAGATTATCCAGAGCGCCGACGGCGGTGTCATCGACAAGATCTTTATCAAGGAAGGCGACCTCGTTAAGCGCGGGCAGGTCCTCGTCACTCTGGACTCGGTCAAGCTTGTGGCCGCAGTGTCGGAAGGGGAATCGAAAGTCGCTTCGTTAAAGGGCACGCTGGCCCGGCTTGAGGCGGAGCTATTCGATCGCCCGCTGAAGTTTCCGGCAGAGGTTGAGGCCTATCCTGAAGTGGTCGCGAACCAGCGGCTGCTCTATACCAAGCGGCGCGAGGCGCTTGCCGCGGAAATTAGAACGCTCGGCGAAGTGGAACGGTTGACCCGCCAAGAGTTGAATATGACCCAGCCGCTGCTCGAAAGCGGCGACGTCAGCCGCACGGAAATTCTGCGCCTGCAGCGCACCCTGGCCGACGTTTCGGGCCAGATTGCGAACCGAAGGGCGCGGTACGTGCAGGACGTGCAGGCGGAATACGCGAGAATTGCCGATGAACTTGTGACTGCCGAGCAGTCGCTGGCCCAGCGCAAGGATTCTCTCGCCTATAGCAAGATCGTCGCGCCGACCGACGGCGTGGTTAAAAATGTGCGCCTGACCACTGTCGGCGGGGTCCTGCGTCCGGGCGATGAAGTCATGCAGATCGTGCCGACTGGTGAGGAGCTGATCGTCGAGGCGCGGGTGGCCCCGTCCGACATTGCCTTCGTCCGCACTGGTCAGGCTGCCGGGATCAAGTTCGACGCTTATGATTCCAGCATCTACGGATCGGCGAAGGGCAAAGTGACATACGTCAGCCCCGATACGCTGACCGAACAAAGACCGGATGGGCAGAGCGCGAGCTATTACCGCGCCCACATCACGGTCAATACCAGCTCGATGCACGCCAAGCACAATGGCGAGAAGGTAGCCATCCAGCCAGGCATGACGGCGATCGTCGAGATCAAGACCGGCGACAATACGGTGCTGCGCTATCTGACCAAGCCGATCACCAAGACCTTCAGCGAAAGTCTTTCGGAGCGCTAGTATTGTCTGAAGTCGTCACCCGGATCTTGCGTGCCGCTGGCGAAACATGCCGGTCGATCGTGCACGCCGTGGTTCTGATTAAGGATCACGGCAGCACGGCTTCGGTAATTGAGCGCCTGACGGCGATGGGCTGCCGTGTTGTTCACGCGGCTGACGAGGCGTCAGCTGCAAAGTTGCTGGCGCAAGAAGCCGAGATTAACGCCCTGGTCGTAGACGACTGTAGCCAAGATGAGCTTGACGCTCTGGTGGCAAGGCTTTGCGCAGGTCGGACCGAGCAGTTCCCGCTGGCCGTGATTAATCTTGCTAAAGGGTCGCTAGGCGGCGAGGCGACAAACACAAGTGCCGCCTCAACCAACTTGGTTCAGACAGTGACGCTGCAAGATCTACCCCTTGCCCTCAACACTATAGATAAATCTCTGGCACTGGCGACCGGTGAAGTGCAGCGGCAGGTGGAAATCATCGCGCGCGCCGTGATTAAGCTGGGTCAGCGCTTGCACCGCTTAAACAATCAAGATGAGCCTGCGGAGCTATCGATAACGCAAAGCGTAGAAGTGACGGATCGTAGCTGGCCCGCGATTGACGGTCCTGAAATTGTGGCGACGCTTCGCAGCTTAATTAACTCGCGCCGCCTGCGCGATCGTTTCTTCCAGAACGCACGCTTTGGCGAGCCCGCGTGGGACATTCTGCTCGACCTGGCGCTTGCGTGGTATGAAAATAAGTCGGTGTCTGCGTCCAGCGTGTGCATCGCCTCCGGAGTTCCGATGTCCACGGCGATGCGCTGGATTAATGAAATGGTTGAAGCCAATCTCATCGAGCGCTGGATCGACCCCACTGACGGGCGGCGCAATCTGGTGCAGATTGCACCGGCTACACGTAACGCAATGCTGCGTTACATTGCCGCCCTGAAGCAGGAGAGCAGTTTGCCTGCGCCTCCGGAAAAGTAAGCCTCCCTTTCAATTTGGCGGTGCAAAACGCAGCGGCGGGGCATTGCATCCGCCAAGAATGGCTGTGACACCTGTCCAAATGAAACCAACCGCGGGCTAATCTTTTTATTAATAAGCATTTTCACCTAGGTTAGTTTTTGGCCAATAGGGCAAAACCAAAATGGGACTTTTTCTACGATAAAATCTCAAAATGAGAATTGTAGTGCATGGAAAGTTTCAAGGTGCCTGCTACTAAGGCCCAAATTGCGACCTTCCACTTGGGGGATATTAGGATGACTATGAATAAAGTGATGGCTACTAAGTCTAAGGCCGCTAAGGCCGCAGTTAAGAAGCTTCCGAAGGAAGTTTCGGTTGAAGCAGCTGCTGAAGCAAAGCTCCTGGCCGAAAATGGCCATCACGCACAGGGTGGATTCTCGACCAATGTTGTCGCCGATGATGCATCGGGTGGCGGCAATGGCGGCGTTTCGCCCGTTGTAATCCTTGGCGGCCTGGTCGCCGCCGGCGGTATCGCCGCTGCAGCAGCTGGTGGCGGCGGTGAAAAGACCATCGTTCAGCCGGTTCCGACCCCCGTCCCGGCTCCGACCCCGGCTCCTGTCCCCGCTCCGACCTATGCGGTTACGGCTGACAAGACCTCGGCTGACGAAGGTACGACCATCCGCTTCACCATCAGCGGCACCAACGCTGCTGGTAAGGTTGTCAGCTACCAGCTGACCGGTTCGGCTGCGACTGCCGCCGACACTTCCAGCCCGCTGACCGGCACTGTCACCCTCGACAGCAACGGCAAGGCTTACGTCGATGTCGTCGTCTCGGCTGACAAGCTGACCGAGGGTGCCGAAAAGCTGAGCCTGGTCCTGTCAGGCGGTGAGAAGGTCGCTGCCGACGTAACCGTCAATGACACGTCTTTGACGCCTCCGCCGGCTGCGCAGACTTTCACGCTCACTACCAGTGTGGATAATGTCGTTGGCACGAATGGCAACGACACGATCAATGCCGTTCTCAATGGCGCCAACAGCACCCTCACTGCACTGGACGTCATTGATGGTGGCGCTGGCACTGACACGCTGAACATCGACGAGGTGGTTGCTGACGCTCTTCCTGGCGGTCTGACCATCAAGAATGTCGAAAACGCGGTTGTTCGCAGCGCTGGCGATGCCACCGTCGATAGCACCACCTGGGCCGGTCTGACCTCCCTGAAGGCTACCCAGGCAACCACGGTTGACCTGACCGCAGCTACCACGACTGCTGTTGAAGTTTCCGGTGCGACCGGCGCTACCGTTGCCGTGAATGGCGGTTCCACTGTTGCGGTCACCACCTCCACTGCCGACCAGGCAGTTACTATCGGTAAAAATGCTGTTTCGGCCGGCGCCGTATCGGTTACCCACACCAAGCAAGGTACGGCGGATATCACCATTGACGGTGGTACGACGGTTAATGTTACTACCACCATCGATGCCACGACCGCTGCCGTCGCCGGCGGTGATGTCGTTATCGGCGGAACCACCCAGGCTACTGGTGCTGTCACTGTTGTTCAGAATCTGAACTCCAATGGTGGTGATGCAGAAGCCGACGACCTGACCGCTGCTGCTATCGATGTCAAGGGTGGTTCCTCGGTGAGCATCACCGTCAATGCCGTCAGCACTGCCAAGGACGAAACCTCCGATGGCGATATCTTGATCGGTGGCATCAAAGTGACCGGCGATGGCAAGACCACCACGGTCGATATCACGCAGAACAAGACCGAAATTGTCAAGGACGACTCGGCCAATACCGTTACCTACGGCACGGTTCGTGTTGATGATGTTGCCGCTGCAGCCATCACGACCCTTACCCTGAACGGCTACGGCGCATCCGATCTTGGCGTGACCGGCACTGACCTCAATGCCCTGACCACCCTGTCGCTGGCCAACTCCGGCGGCGCGGTTGGTCTTGCCACCTCCGCGACCGCTCTGGACCTGACCGTCAACAAAGTGACCCACGCAGTGGACATCTCCAGCGCCTCCGCTGGCGTTGCCACCCTCAACGTGACTGCGACCGGTGCAAATTCCAGCTTCGCCCTGACGGCGGCCCATGTAAAGGACCTCAACGTCTCTGGTGACAAGACGCTGACCCTTACCGGCACGACGACCGCCCTGGAAAACGTGGTGGTTACCGGTTCGGCAGGTTTGGATATTTCCGGCGTTAGCGCGAATGCCGCCAAGTCCATCACCACCACCGGCACAACCGGTACGGTAACCGCCAAGATCGATGCCGGCGTTGCCACCTACACCGGCGGCGCAGGTGTGGACAACGTGACCCTGTCTTCCACCACCGTTTCCAAGGCTGTTAACACCGGCGCTGGCGACGACAAGGTAACCCTGGCTTCCGGTACCACCTCGCTGACCGAAGCGATCGTGGCAGGCGACGGCACCGATACCCTGGTGATGGTCGCTGCCGATGCGGCTACCGCGTCTGCTGCTACAACCTTCGAAACCAAGATTGATGGCTTCGAGAAGCTGAGCTTGAGTGCTGTAACCTCTGGCGATTCCAACAGCATCGATCTGTCGAACATGGACGACATCAGCTATGTTGTGTCTGCTGGTTCTGCCGTGAACACTGCTCAGGTGACCGAGATCGCTCTTACTCAAGAAGGGACCGGTACTGCCGGCATGGAAGCTGCGGATAGCTTCGCCGTGACGATTAGCGGTACCACTTTCACCGATACTGGAACCGCTCGTGAATCGTTGGATGCTATCGGCACCGCAATGGCGGCTCTGATCGATGCAGACGCGGCATATGCAGCGACTTACGATGCTGAGAATGACAAGATCGTTGTCACGGCTGCTGCCGCAGGCACTGCGTTCAGTGTGGATGACGCCGGTAAATTTACCGAAGGCACGGGCACGGGCAGCGTCGATAACGGCGACGTCACTGGTGTTGCTACTACGACCACGCCGAACGTTGCAAATGGCGCTTTGACGCTGACCAAGATGGCTAACGGTGGCACGCTTGAACTGACCGGTGCTGGTACTGGTGCTACGGTTACTATGACCGACGCGACCGGCACCGCCGACAGCTTCAACATCGTGACCAAGGTTGATGCGGCTGATGTGTCTTTCGGCACCGTGGCTGTTGCTGGCGTCGAGACCGTCAACATCACGGCAACCGACACCACCCCGGTCAACACCGTTACTGGTGCTGCCACCATCAGCAAGGCCACCCTGACCGTGTCTGATGCCGACGTGAAGTCGGTCGTTGTGACTGGCAACTCCGATCTGGATCTGACCGCTGCTGGCGCATCGCTGACGACCGTCAATGCTTCCGCACTGACTGGCAAGCTGGCCTTTAGCTCTGCGGTCAACAGCGCAGTGATCACCGGTGGTTCCGCTGCCGACACCCTGACTGGTTCTGGCAACAGCCAGACCCTGAACGGTGGTGCTGGTGCTGACACCCTGATCGTCACTGGTGACTTGGCTACCCTGTCCGGTGGTGCTGGCAACGACGTGTTCAACATCGGCAATGCCACGACCAACGTCAACAGCTACGCTACCATCACCGATCTGGCCGCTGGCGATCTGATCAAGTTCTCCGCTGGTGCGGCTGACTTCGTGTCTGCCAAGGTAACCCTGGGCGACACCGCTGTGTTCCAAGACTTGGCAAACGCTGCCATCGCCAACAGCGATACCGGTGATGTGGCTTGGTTCCAGTTCAGCGGCAACACCTACGTGATCGAAAACGTGTCGAACGACGCTTCTGAGTTTGTCAACAACACCGACATCATCGTCAAGATCACCGGTCTGGTTGACCTCAGCACCGCGTCGTTCAGCTCTTCTGCTGACACGCTGCTGATCGCCTAATCTCCACGGAGATAAAGCCCGTTCCCCTACGGGCTTAGTAACGAGCCTTTAAACCCCCGTCTCTTCGGAGTCGGGGGTTTTTCTTTGGTGCGCCCAGCATGGGCGCACGCCTGCGGGTGCAAGTCCCGCCGCGAGTTGGTCACAACGAGCGAAGTGAAGCGCAACTGCGTCGCAACTGCGTGAGGGCGACCGAGCGTGGGAAGGAAGCGTGGAGCGTAAATCGCGAGCCGATGAACAAGAACTGCATAGAAGGCGTTGCCAAGCAGGGCGAGAGGGCCATAGACCTCGAAGCTCTTGTGACCAAGGCGAAGCGGCGTAGATGCGGCGGTTGTGCGATGAAGGTGTGCCTTAATAAAAAGGACACCCACTTTAATTGCCTAAATCCATAGCACTGCCTACACTCAGCCCCATGACCCGCGCGGGACATTAGGGGACAGACCACGGTTTTCCTGAAAACCCTGTCCTTCTCACGAAGGGCGGGGTTTTTTCCATAAGGGCCTTGCGGGTGTGCAGGGTCTTTACGGAAGAAACAACAAGGGAGCCGTTGCCATCGCCAAGCCAGATCCGGCCCTGATCGCCGTGCTCATCAACCGCGAGCACAGCCGCCTGTCGAGCCAGGTCAAGACGCTGGAGAGGGTGCTGCACGCGCCGTTCTCCGACAAAGAGCATCAGCGCCTGGTCCAACTGGCCGCCAACTGGCGTTCGCTGCTGGCCTTTGACGACGGCGCACCGAAACTGGCCGACGCGCTGGAGGTGTTTATCGCTGCGTACCAGCAGCAGTCCCCCGACCAAGAGAGGCTGCACGACGAGGTGGTCTTCCAGGCTGGCGTCTACCGCATGGGCCACTGGGCATTGGTCAAGCACTTCATCCCCGGCGTCACCGACTGTCTGGACAACTTCGGCAGCGTTTGCCCCAAGCACCGCGATGCCTTCAAGCGGCGATACGAGGCCGACGGCAATCTGTCGGTCGAAGCACAATCCCAACTGCTCAAAGCCCAGTACGCCTTGATCCCCAACCGCCGAGACCCGTACCGCCATGAGGAGCTCAAACGCCGAGGGCTGGTCACCGCCGACGGCATCGTGCCGATGGGCGTGAAGGAAGCGTTGGCGTTGATCGAGCGCGAGGAGGCGCAGGCAGCGCAACCGGCCAAGCGCGGTGTGGTGGCGTGGGTGGCGGATCGGTTTCGGCGGAGGTGATCCGCCAGCCTGAGCCGGGGAAGGCTGCGGGAGGCGGTGGAGGTTGTCGTGGTGGGGTGAGGGTCGGCCTGTAGTCCGTTTTTGCACGAAAGCGTCCAGCCCTGTCTGGAAATATGCCTTTTTCTGTTTGGGTTCTGATTTAATGTTTCCCTTTAGACGCTTTATGTATCTAAAGGAGTGCATATGTCAGCCCATCCCCAACTTGCGGCTTCGCCCGATGAGATTCACTACTGGACCCAGTCCGACTGGTGGCCGGTATGGCTGGTGCTCGAGCGCTGGGGTGTGCCCGAGCCGCAGTGCCTGGAGGCCAAACGCCAAGCGCTGCTGAGCGCCTGTGAGCGTGGCCAGGTTCAGTGGCGTCGCAGCGACGGCAAACCCTATGACGATCCTATCCACGAACTGGCCGCCCGCAATCGGGTACTGATCGAGCGCAGCAGCTTCACGGTCTGGTCTCGCACCTTGCCCGAGCGGCGCAGGGTCGCCGTTCCAGCAGCGCTGCCTACGGTTCAGCAGCCCACCGCAGGACTGGCCGTGGCGCACATTGCCATCGTGCACAGCCGCACCCACACCGAGGTGCTTGAGCGCCCGAGCGCTGCCAACGATCCGGTTCCGCTGGTGACGGAGGTGGTGACACCAGCCCTTGTACCGCTGCCGTCGCAGGTATTGCAGGTATCGCAGGCCGATCTCGATACTTGCACCGAGACCGGCACTGCAGCCAGCAGTGATCCCAACCCCCAAGTCGCTACCACCAGCTGGTCGCTGGTGATGCAGCTGCAGGGCAGCGCAGCGATCTCCAGCCCACCCCGGCACGACTACGCCAGCTACCCCAGCGAAGCCGAGCTGCGCAAGCTGGGCGTACCCACCCAAGAAATCATCGATGCCTTCAAAGTCCGTGCTGACCCGAAGGAGAACGCCCAGTGGTTCCGTGAGCGGATGAGCAACATCAAGCGCGCCAACAAGGGACTGGCTGCCGCCCTGGTGCAAAAAGGCCTGCCCAGCCGAGGCATGCAGCACTACTCCTCGTGGTGGCGCCCGGACCTCATCGCCTCCTGGCTGGTCAGCAAAGGTCACATGAGCCGTCAGCGCGCCATCCACATCCTGCAGACCCGCTTCCCAGAGTGGGCCGATTTGGCCGATTACCTCTGATTGAACGGGCGCTGCATGGCCGCAGACAGGCCACCCGCCAGTTCCCCTACCGTCATTTTTGAGCCTGCGCACAGCCGCCCCTGCTGCAGTGCCGCCCGCAACCCCTTGTCCCGTCTAGCGTCCCTGCCGTAGCGCTTCCTACGGCGGGAGCGCGCTTGAGAACCTGTGCCGCATGCCCTATGCGATTCAGGAGGTTCTCATGCAATACGAAGCGATCCCGGTGGTTCCGGGTCATCAGCGCATCCTGCGCTGTCGCCAGGTGCTGGCCCGCACTGGCCTGTCACGCAGCACGCTCTACGCCCTGATCGGGCGCGGTGAATTCCCCAGCGCCCTGCGCCTGTCCGAGCGCAGCGTCGGCTGGCTGGAGCACGACGTCGCGCAGTGGATCGAGGCGCGTAGCCGCGTCTCGCGTAGCAGCGTGCAGGTGGGCTGAGCCATGGCAGTGATCGATCACGCCGTGTCTTCGCTGCCAGAGGACAGCAGCCCCGATTTCAACCATCACGACCATCACGGCTCAGGGGTCTGTGATGGTCGTGACGATGGTGACGGTCAATTCCCGATGGTGCCGCCACCGGAAGAAGCACATAGCCCGGCGACGGAGGATGTCACGCAGGATGCAAAAGCGTCGGCAGAAGATGATCTGGAAGCCGCCGACCAGGCGGTGATGCTGGAGGGTTTGCCGCAGGTTATTGTCGATGCCTTGAAGCGACTGCCCGAAGACGTGGGTGCGCTGCTGGAGACGCCGGTCATCGAAGCCCTGGCGGAACTCAAGGCCGGTGATTTGGCTGGCTATGTGCGGGTTCGGCACATGGCCAAGGGGCTCAACAAAGGTGTGCTCTTGGGCCTGCTGGACAAGGCTGTGCAGGCCGAATTGCCCCACGGCGACGCAGACCCGTCTGCCATTGACGAATTGGTCGGGCTGGCCCGCGAGACAGGGCGCTTTGTGCACGACGCCGA
Source organism: Alphaproteobacteria bacterium (assembly GCA_046566485.1). Lineage (GTDB taxonomy): Bacteria > Pseudomonadota > Alphaproteobacteria > Sphingomonadales > Sphingomonadaceae > Novosphingobium. Next base: position 37,548 of record JBKHWO010000022.1, read on the forward strand.
CCGCAAGGCCTACGCCATCTTGCCGGTGCTGGGGCACACCGAAGTCTGGCCGGTGATGTCCTCGGGTTTTGAGGAATGGTTGCGTGCGCTGTACTGGCGGCACTGCGAACGTGGGGTGCCGGAGACCACGCTCAAGTCAGCCCTGGCCACGCTGGCGGCGGCTGGCCTCAATGATGGCGATGAAGTCGAGGTGCACTGGCGCGCGGCTCAGCACGGTGAGGGCTATCTGATCGATCTGTGTGATGAGCACTGGCGTGCCGTGGAAGTGGGCGCCTGGGGCTGGCGGGTACTGACGCCGTCGCCGGCCTACTTCACCCGCACGGCCGCCATGCGGGCCTTGCCCGAACCGGACACCGCCCACGCAGACCTGGGGCTGCTGTGGCAGTACGCCAACGTACCGTCCGAGCAGCGGCTGATGGTCGTGGCCTGGCTGCTGGAGTGCTTTCGGCCAGAAACGCCGTTTCCGGTGCTGGAGCTGGTGGGGGAACAAGGCTCGGCCAAATCCACCACGCAGACCGTGCTGCGCAGCCTCATCGACCCCAACAAGGTCGCGCTGCGTGGGCGCCCCAAGACCGTCGAAGACATCTTCGTGGCCGGGGCCAACAACTGGATCATCTCCTACGAAAACCTCTCCGGCCTGACAGCCGAGCAGCAGGATGCGCTGTGCACCCTGGCCACTGGGGGCGGCTTTGCCGCGCGGCAGCTCTATACCAACGGCGAGGAAAGCATCCTCTCGACCAAACGGCCGGTGATCCTCAACGGCATTGCCGTGGTGGCCACGCGCCCGGACCTGATTGATCGGGTGGTGCACATCGACATGCCCACCATCGCCCCTTCGCAGCGCCGCGACGAGGCCGATACCCAGGCCGGCTGGGAGCGCGACCGCCCCCGGGTGTTTGCGGCCTTGCTCGATCTCTTCAGCGCGGCCCTGGCGATCCTGCCCAGCGTGACGCTCACCCACAAACAGCGCATGGCCGATTTCGAGCGGCTGGGTGAAGCCGTGGCCCGCGCCTTGGGCTTTGCTGCCGGTGAGTTTCAGCAGCGCTACGCCCAGATGGTGCGTGCCGGTGTGGACCGAGCACTGGAGAGCAACGCCGTGGCCCAGGCGCTGGAGAAATACCTCGGCGAGCGTGTGCTGCCCTGGCACTGGCAAGGCACCGCCGGCCAACTCTACGAGCTGCTCAACCTGCACGCCGTGACCGACCGCAGCAGCTGGCCCCGCTCGCCCAAGGGGCTGGCCGATCAGCTGCGCCGTATCGCACCGGCCTACCGCAGCAAGGGCATCGACATCACCCCGATGGGCCATGGGCGCGACGGTGCGCTGTGGCGCATCAGCACCCAACCCACATCGACCGACGCCACGCCGCCCAGCGTCACCCCCACTTCTGTGGGCGGCATTCGTTATGGAGCACACCGTGAATAGACCACGTCCCATCCCCAACGCCACCTTGGCTCCTGTGCAGCCGCGCCGCCGGTTCACGTTCATCACGCAGTCGCCGCATGCCCGGGTGCCGCTGAGTCCGCAGCCGCAGGTTGCGCAGCCAGTGAGTACGGCACTGCCCACCAGGACGTCACCCCTGGCCTCGGCATCGCCAAGCCCGGCGGCTGAAGAAAGCCCCCTGGTCGCTGCCTGCCGCCGCTATGCACAGCAGTACGGCGGTCTGGGCAAACGCGCCGATGCCGACACCGCAGCAGATACCTCTGGGCAAGGCGACGCCGACGATCAGGAAAGCCCGCTGGTGCGCGCGGCCAGAAAGCGGGCGCAAGAAGCCCAGAAATCCCAGCAAGCCCAACAACGCTAACCGACAGGAGAGATGAAGATGAGACTCAACCCCTTCAGCAAAAAGAGTGGTGGCAGCAGCGGCGGTTACTACGCCCGCATCAAGGCCGAGTTCGAGCAGGTCGAGCGCGAGCTCGCTAAAACCCGCAAGGCCCACGCCCAGGCCCAGGCCGATTACGACGCCGAGCAGGCCGAATACCAACGCATCAAGGACAGCCTCAACCCGCGCCGAGTGGAGCGCAGCCCGCAGGAGGATAGGCAGTGGGCACGGGTGACGGCAGCGCACGATATCGTGCAGCCGCTGGTCAGCCACCTGCGCAGCCTGGAGGAACAGGTGCGCGAACTGCGTCCTATCGTGGAGGCGCCAGCGAAGCTGCAAGAAGCGCAAGCCGCCTTGAAAGCGCTGTCGCAGAAGGACCGCCAGACCCAGGCCGAGCGCGAACGCCTGCAGAGCCAGATCGCCAAGATCGAAGCTCGGCTGGCCAAAGCCGAGGTGA
>JBKHWO010000023.1:0-6694 GCA_046566485.1 Alphaproteobacteria bacterium
ATCGGCATGGCGCAGCCTCGCCTCGCTGGCAGCAAGATCGGCATCGGCTGCCCGGGTTTGCGCGGCCACCCGGCCACCGGCCCATAGCGTCCAGCGACCACGGACGCCGACCGCTACGGAATCCGCCCTGTAACCTGGGAAGAACTGGTCGCGGACATGGGCCGCCTCGGCGAAGGCGCCAACCGAGGGTAGGCCTTCCGCCTTCGCAGCCCGAACCCCGGCGCGCGCCGCATCAACCCCGGCTCGTGCCTGCTGCATTGCGGGATTGGAAGCACGCGCCATGTCCAGCGCATGATCGAGCGACGGGGGAACAATCGGCAGGCCTGGCAAGGGGGTTAGTTCACCTGCAGGCGAACCGACCAGACGCTGGTATGCAGCTTCGGCTGAAATGCGGCGACCCTGCGCCTGCGCAAGCCCCGCATCGGCTTCGGCCCGGCGCGCCCGCGCCTGAGCAAGTTCAGAGCTGGCAATCTCGCCGGTCCGATAGCGCAGTCCGGCCTGCCGTTCGGTTTCAGCTAATGCGACAGCCAGTTTGTTATACCGCTCCTCCAGTTTCCGGGCGGTCAATAGCTCGGTATAGACGCTGACCGCACTCACGATCGTCTGGAGCCGGGCTTGCTCTGCACCGAAGCGCGCGATGTCCGCGCCGCTCCGCGCTTGAGCGACCGCAGAGGAAATCCGCCCGCCCGCATAGATCGGCATTTCTGCCGTCGCCTGCGCGGCCAGCGGCGAGACATTGTCGGCGGTAATGCCGAAGAAACCGCCATTGTCGATGCGGCCTGCGCCATAGGAGCCTTCGACCCGCAGTAACGGATTTCCCTCCGCCTTGGCGCGATCCAGTCGCGCTCTCGCCGCTGCCTCTCCGGCTTGTGCTTCGGCAAGCGTGGGGGCGTTTGACAAAGCACCGGAGATAGCAGCGGCGAGGTCCTGCGCCTGTGCGGAGGGGCTGCACAGAACGCAGGACAAAGCGATAAAGGAAGCGATATGGCGGCGCATCAATGCCTCGATCAGTTGAAGGCTTTACCGGGGCGAACGCCCAGCTTCTTGAAGATCATCGCTGCCGGGCAAAAACCGGTGAAGCTGGCTTGCAGCATATTCAGCCCGGCAAAAATCGTCAGCCCGATCCACCACGGGTGGACATAGATCGAAAGCACAACACTAAGCAGAACGACGAAGCCGGCAAAACGCAGGACAGCGGTATCAAGGGTCATGTCCCTATCTCCTTATTTGAAGCGGAGCTTGCGGATACCCAGAGCGTGCATCGCAAGTTTTTCGTAGAATGGTTCACTGGTGCCGCGGCGGACCTTGTGGAGGAAGTATTTCTCGAATCCGATCTTGGCCAGGTGGACCCACTTGCCGCTAGATGCCCAGTTCACATTGCGCGGGGGGATCTGCGGCTGAGCGACAAAGGCAACGCCGCCATCACCAAAGTCGGCGAGGCAGACGGCGTTCCAGGTCGCTTCTTCGGCCGGTTCCTTGCCAGCCAGTTCGAGCGCAAGGTTGGCCGCGATGGCGGTGACCATCGATTCGATCATGAAGCCGGTCTTGGGTACGCCGACCGGAACCGGTGTGGGACCAACCGGTGGGATCGCCACGCAAACGCCCAGTGAATAGACGTTCTTGAAGGTCGGGTTGCGCTGATGCTTGTCAGCCAGGATGAAGCCGCGCGGGTTGGTCAGGCCTTCGATCCCGTGGACCGCCGCGATTCCGCGAAATGCGGGCAGGATCATCGAATAGCCAAACGGCAGCGCATGTTCAGCCTTGAGGGAGCCGTCTTCTGACACCTCTTCGACGTGCATAGTGCCCTCTTCAACCTTGGCGATGCGAGCATTGGTGATCCACTTGATGTGCCGATTGCGCAACTCACTTTCGAGCAGGGACTTGGTATCGCCCACCCCGTCGAGTCCGAGGTGGCCAACATAGGGCTCTGGACTGACATATGTCATCGGCACCCGGTCACGGATCTTGCGCCGGCGCAATTCGGTGTCGAGGATCAGTGCAAATTCGTAAGCCGGGCCATAGCACGATGCCCCTTGCGCGGCGCCAATAATGATTGGCTTCGGGGCCTCGCAGAACCGGTCAAAGGCGTCGGCCGCATGTGCCGCGTGATCCGTGCGACAAACTGACTGTGTAAAGCCATCCGGTCCCAATCCTTCGACCTCGTCAAAGGCCAGTTCCGGGCCCGTGGCGATTACGAGGTAGTCATAGTCGAGCGAGGTTCCATCGTTCAGCTCGATCCGGTTCTCGGAAGGGTGAACGCGCTTTGCTCCGATTGAGGTAAAGCCGATGCCCTTCTTTTCCATGATCGGCGGAAGGTGGACCTTGATCGCATCAGGTTCCCGCCAGCGTACTGCTACCCACGGGTTGGACGGCACAAACCAGTAATCATCCTGGTCGTTGACCACCATGACCTCGGCCTTGCCTTTTACGGCGTCGCGAATCTCATAGGCAGCAATCGTGCCACCCAGCCCTGCTCCCAAAATAACAATCTTCGGCAACGCCATCAGTTTTCTCCCATCGACCCCCCCAGTTTGTAATGACCCTGCGGGACTAGACTGGCGCGAGTATGATATCGGCATTGACTTATATAAGAGTCGTACGATATGTACAAGTCATAAAGTGAGCGTCTTGGCCCTTGGGCTCGGATCACCATCGACAGGAGTGTCGCAACATGTTTGGTTTTGGAAAGTCAAAGCACAAGGAAATCAACGCTAAACAGCTCGCCGAAATGCTAGGCAAAGGCGAAGCTTTAGTGGTAGATGTTCGTGAGGCTAGTGAGTTTGCTGATGGCCACATTCCTGGCTCCGTAAATATGCCACTTTCCACTTTTCAGCCGAGCAAGCTTCCGCCGAGTGGCGGCAAGGCCATCGTCCTTACCTGCCTTGGAGGTAGAAGGTCCGGTATGGCCTTGGATAAATGTAGTGTCGCGCAAGAGGCAGTTGATACTCACCTCGCCGGTGGCTTCGGGGCTTGGACCTCGGCTGGCCTTCCGGTCGAACGATAAACAAGAATTTGGGCGGGGCTTGCAACATGCGAATCAAACTGAACGGGATTGCGGCAATCGGTCTGCTGCTGGCCTTGCCTCTGGCAGGCTGCAGCTCTGGCGAAGAAACCGCCGCGGTTCAAAAAGCCCCCGCCGGTCCGCGACTGGTTCTGGCCTCCACCGATGCGGCTGCGTGGCAAGACGTGGCGGCAGAGATTGCCACGGTCGATCAGGCGCAGGTCCTTGCCCGGATACCCGGCATCCTCACCTCCCTCTCCGTGCGTGAGGGGGATATGGTGCGCAAGGGGCAGGTGATCGGACGGATCGTCGACAGCCAGCTTGGCTATCAGTCCGGAGCCTATGGCGCCCAAGCCGCTGCGGCACAGGCGCAGGCCGCCCAGGCGGCAGCCGAGTTGGAGCGCGTGCGCTTCCTTCACCAGAACGGCGTCTATGCCAAGGCGCGGCTGGAACAGGCGCAGGCCGCAGCTTCGGCTGCGCAGGCCCAGGTCCGCGCGGCACGCGCCCAGCAAGCCGCCGTAGGCGCTGTTGCCGGACAAGGCGCGGTTGTCGCGCCGACCGATGGCCGGGTGCTGCGCGCCGATGTCCCCGCGGGTTCTCCGGTTGCTCCGGGCATGCCCATCGCCGTAATCACTGCTGGCCCCACCATCGTGCGCCTGACCATGCCGGAATCGCTGGCCGATAAGGTCCGCCCCGGTGCGCAGGTCATGGCTGACGGAAGGTCTGGCCGCGTGGTGAAAGTCTATCCAGCGATCACTGCGGGTCAGGTCATCGCCGATGTCGACATGCCCGGCATCGACAACAGCACGATCGGGCGCCGCGTGGCGGCCAAGGTCGAAACCGGCAGCCGCAAGGCCCTGCTGGTTCCGGCCAGCTATGTCACCAGCCGCTATGGCATCGATTACGTTACGGTTCTCGCCAAGGACGGCAGCGCGGCGCAGGTTCCGGTCCAGACCGCCCCCTCGGCGGAAACCGGTAAGGTAGAACTGCTTTCGGGCGTTGCTGCGGGCGATACGCTGATCGCGCCGGCCAAGGGGGGCTGAACCAATGGACCTGGGCATTTCGGGCAAGCTGACCCGGGCGACGATCCAGTCGCCGCTGACGCCGTTGTTTCTGCTTGCCGCGATCATCGTCGGCCTGATCGCGACCATCTCGATCCCTCGCGAGGAAGAGCCGCAGATCAAGGTGCCGATGGTCGACATCATGGTCCAGGCACCCGGTCTGGCCGCAGCCGATGCGGTAGAACTGGTGGCCAAGCCGCTTGAGACCATCGTGCGCAGTGTGGACGGCGTGGAGCACGTCTATACCCAGGCGCAGGATCACGGCGTGATGGTCACCGCCCGCTTTCTGGTCGGTTCCAACCCGGAAGATGCCGCGATCCGCATCAATGAAAAGATCGAGGCGAACAAGCACCGCATTCCGGCCGGGATACCATTCCCGCAAGTCACCGTGCGGGGGATCAACGATGTGCCGATTGTCGTCCTGACATTGACCCCGAAGCCGGGGGCGGCAGGGCAATGGAACGATCAGGCTCTGGCCGAACTGGCCGGTAAGCTGCGCACCGAAATGGCCAAGGTTGATGATGTCGGCCTCACCTTCCTGACCGGGGGCCAGCGCATGGCCCTGCGCGTGGTGCCTGATCCGGGCAAGCTGGCGACCTATGGCGTGCCGCTGGGCAATCTGATCGAAGCCGTGACCCAGGCCAACCGCGCCTTCCCGGTCGGCAACGTGCGCGAGGCAGGTCAGGCAACCTTGGTCGTTGCCGGACATAGCCTGGGTGACGCGCAGGAACTGGCGAACATTCAGGTCCGTAGCGCCCGCGGCGCGCCGGTGCTGCTGTCCGATATTGCCCGGGTCGAGCAGGCCCCCACGCAGGACCAGGCCCGGTCATGGCGCTGGGCCAAGGACGACAAGGGCCAGTGGAACATGGCACCCGCCGTCAGCCTGGCCATTGCCAAGCGTGCCGGGGCCAATGCCGTGACCGTATCGGAACAGGTGGTCGAACGCGTCGAAGGCCTGAAAGGCAGTCTCATCCCCGCCGGAGTCGAAGTTGCGGTGACTCGCAACTATGGCGAAACCGCCAATGAAAAAGCCAATGAGCTGATCTTCCACCTTGCCTTGGCCACGGTATCCATCGTGGCCCTGATCGGCTTTGCCATCGGCTGGCGCGAGGCAGGCGTTACCGCAATCGTCATCCCGACAACGATCATGCTGACCATGTTCGCTTCGAACGTGATGGGCTTTACCATCAACCGCGTCAGCCTGTTCGCCCTGATCTTTTCCATCGGCATTCTGGTCGATGATGCCATCGTCATGATCGAGAACATCGCCCGCCATTGGGCCATGGGGGATAAGCGGAGCCGGATCGACGCCGCAGTGGAAGCCGTGGCCGAAGTGGGCAACCCGACGATCATCGCCACCCTGACCGTGGTCGCGGCGCTGCTGCCGATGCTGTTCGTCTCGGGCCTGATGGGCCCCTATATGGCGCCGATCCCGATCAATGCTTCGGCAGCCATGATCTTCTCGTTCTTCGTGGCGGTGATCATTGCCCCCTGGTTGATGATCCGCTTTGCGCGCAAAGCTCTGACCCATGGCCATGATGCCCACGGCGGCAAGCTGGGCGCGCTGTACAAGCACTATGCGCTGAAAGTGATTGCCACGCGGGAAGGAGCCAAGCGGTTCCTGATCGGTGTCGGCGTGGCGACGCTGGTTGCCTGCTCGATGTTCTACTTCAAGGCAGTCACGGTGAAGCTGCTGCCGTTCGACAACAAGAGCGAAGTGCAGATCGTTGCCGACCTGCCCGAAGGCACCAGCCTTGAGGCCACTTCGCGGGTGCTGGAGCAGGCCGCAGCGGTTGCTCGGCAACTGCCTGAAGTCGTTTCGATGGAAGCCTATGCCGGCGCTTCGGCTCCGTTCAATTTCAACGGGCTGGTGCGGCACTATTTCCTGCGCAACCAGCCGGAAATGGGCGATCTGATGGTCACCCTGCTGCCCAAGGGCGACCGCTCACGGGCGAGCCATGACATCGCCGTCGATCTGCGCGAACGGCTGAAAGGTCTGTCCCTGCCGGCAGGAGCGTCGCTGAAGGTGGTGGAAACCCCGCCGGGGCCGCCGGTGCTCGCCACGCTGCTTGCCGAGATCTACGGCCCGGACGAAGCCACCCGCCAGAAGACTGCCGCACAGGTGGAAAAGCTGTTCCGCTCGGTGCCCTTCGTGGTCGACGTGGACAACAGCTTTGGCCAGCCCCGGCCCGTGCTGCGCCTCGTGCCCGATAGGGCGAAGCTCGACCAGTATGGCCTGTCCGAGCGGCACCTGTTCGATTCCATCGGCGCGCTGATGGGAACCCAGGTCATCGGCTATGCTCCCAGAAATTCCGGCTTGGGCGGCGGCAATGAGCGTGAACCGCTGCCGATCGAGATTGCCCTCGATCAGGCGCAGCGCCAGTGGTCCGCCACGCTAGCAGCAACTCCGGTGGCGGCAACGCCCACAGGTCAGCTGATTGCCCTGGGCGATCTCGTCACGGCGAGCATAGAACCGGGTAGCCCGGTGATTTTCCGCCGCGACGGGCGCGGTGCGGCCATGGTCACGGCAGAGCTGGCCGGACGCTATGAGGCGCCGATCTATGGCATGCTGGCCGTCAACGATGCGGTGGACAGCTTTGACTGGAAAGCAGCGGGTCTCCCCAAGCCCGAG
>JBKHWO010000024.1:0-6531 GCA_046566485.1 Alphaproteobacteria bacterium
TCACCCTGGTCGCGCACGTGTCCAAGGGCACTTATATTCGCAGTCTTGCCCGCGATATCGCCCGTGCCCTTGAAACGGTGGGCCATGTCACGATGCTGTGCCGGATCAAGGCCGGGCCGTTCGGGATCGAGCAGGCGATTTCGCTGGACAAATTGAACCAGATCGCTAATGGCCCGTCGCTTGAGAACGTACTCTTGCCGCTGGAGGCAGGGCTGGTCGACATCCCGGCTCTTGACCTCGGTCCGGAACAGGCAAGCATGGTCCGCCAGGGCCGGGTTCTGACCGGACTGACCCAGGATGGTGGGCTTTACTGGGCGAGGGCGGGGACCATTCCCGTCGCGCTGCTGGAGATTTTCTCTGGTGAAGCCAAAGTTGTCCGGGGTTTCAACCTTTCCGATGTCGCGGAGTAAATGATATGTCGGTTACCGCCGAAAAGAAGCAGGAAATCATCCAGGACAACGCCCGCGCCAAGGGTGACACCGGTTCGCCGGAAGTTCAGGTCGCGATCCTGACCAGCCGCATCAACACGCTGCAGGGTCACTTCAAGGATCACCACAAGGACAACCACTCGCGCCGTGGTCTGCTGATGATGGTCAACAAGCGTCGCAGCCTGCTTGACTATCTCAAGCGCAAGGATGTGGACCGCTACAACGCGCTCATCGCAAAGCTCGGTCTGCGCAAGTAACCAAGCTGGAGCGGCCCCAAGCGGGCCGCTTCTTGCATCTGGGGTATCGTTCGCAATTCGGCGAACGCCCCGCGGGGCCCAAAGTGCCCCCAACCGGACCGGGACGGATTAACCCGGCAGCAAACCCCGCAAGCAATAGGGCCTGCGGGCTGAAGGAAATGAAATGTTCGACGTTAAAACCGTATCAATGGAGTGGGGCGGAAAGACCCTCACCCTCGAAACCGGCCGCATTGCCCGTCAGGCTGACGGCGCGGTCCTCGCCACCTATGGCGAAACTGTCGTGCTCTGCGCCGTCACGGCCGCCAAGAGCGTCAAGGAAGGTCAGGACTTCTTCCCGCTGACCGTCCACTATCAGGAAAAGTTCTTTGCCGCCGGTCGTATTCCGGGTGGCTTCTTCAAGCGCGAACGCGGTGCGACCGAAAAGGAAACCCTGGTTTCCCGTTTGATCGATCGTCCGGTTCGCCCGCTGTTCCCCGAAGGTTTCTACAACGAAATCAACGTGATCGCGCAGGTTCTGTCGTTTGACGGCGAGTGCGAGCCCGACGTGCTGGCGATGATCGCTGCTTCGGCCGCGCTGACCATCTCGGGCGTTCCGTTCATGGGCCCGATCGGCGCATGCCGGGTCGGTTATGTCGATGGCGAATACACGCTGAACCCGCGTCAGGACGTGGCCGCCGCTGGCGCCCTCGATCTGGTCGTAGCCGCCACCGGCAATGCCGTGATGATGGTTGAATCGCAGGCCCGCGAGCTTTCGGAAGAAGTCATGCTCGATGCGGTGCTGTTCGCTCACGATGAGTGCAAGAAGGTCTGCAACCTGATCATCGACCTGGCCGAAAAAGCGGCCAAGGATCCGTGGGACGTTGCAGTTTCGGACAACTCGGCAATCAAGGCCAAGCTCAAGGACCTGATCGGCAAGGACATTGCAGCCGCTTACAAGCTGACCGACAAGTCGGCCCGTTCGAATGCGCTGAATGCCGCCCGTGAAAAGGCCAAGGAAGCCTTTGCGAACGAAGACGCGCAGACCCAAATGGTTGCGATCAAGTCGGTCAAGAAGGTCGAAGCCGATATCGTTCGCGGCGCGATCCTCAAGGACGGGACCCGCATTGACGGGCGCAAGGTCAATCAGGTTCGCCCGATCGAATCGATGGTAGGCTTCCTGCCGCGGACCCACGGTTCGGCGCTGTTCACCCGCGGGGAAACCCAGGCGATCTGCACCACCACCCTGGGCACCAAGGATGCCGAGCAGATGATCGACGGTCTGGAAGGCCTGTCGTATTCCAGCTTCATGCTGCATTACAACTTCCCGCCCTATTCGGTCGGCGAAGTGGGCCGCTTCGGCGCTCCCAGCCGCCGCGACACCGGTCACGGCAAGCTGGCTTGGCGCGCCCTCCAGGCCGTGCTGCCCAGCAAGGACGACTTCCCCTATACGATCCGCGTTGTCTCGGACATTACCGAGTCCAACGGTTCGTCGTCGATGGCCACTGTCTGCGGTGGTTCGCTGTCGATGATGGACGCCGGCGTGCCGCTCACCCGTCCGGTCTCGGGCATTGCCATGGGTCTGATCCTCGAAGGCGACAAGTTCACCGTGCTGTCCGACATCCTGGGTGACGAAGATCACCTGGGTGACATGGACTTTAAGGTGGCTGGCACCAGCGAAGGCATCACCACGATGCAGATGGACATCAAGGTGGCCGGGATCACCAAGGAAATCTTCGAAGCGGCGCTGCACCAGGCGAAGGACGGTCGCGCTCACATCCTGGGCGAAATGACCAAGGCACTGGGTTCGGCCCGCACCGAACTTTCGGCCCATGCTCCGCGTATCGAAACCTTGCAGATCGACAAGTCGAAGATCCGCGAAGTCATCGGCACCGGCGGCAAGGTGATCCGCGAGATCGTCGCTGAAACCGGCGCCAAGGTGGATATCGACGATGAAGGCCTGATCAAGATCTCGTCGTCCGACCTGTCGCAGATCGAAGCGGCCAAGAACTGGATCCTCGGCATTGTCGAAGAACCGGAAGTCGGCAAGATCTATGACGGCAAGGTTGTCACGATCGTCGATTTTGGCGCTTTCGTGAACTTCATGGGCGGCAAGGACGGGCTCGTCCACGTGTCGGAAATGAAGAACGAGCGTGTCGAAAAGCCGACCGACGTCGTTTCCGAAGGCCAGGCCGTAAAGGTCAAGGTTCTCGAGATCGATCCGCGCGGCAAGGTGCGCCTGTCGATGCGCGTTGTCGATCAGGAAACCGGCGAGGAACTGGAAGACACCCGTCCGCCCCGCGAACCGCGTGAACCGCGCGGCGAGCGTGGCGACCGTGGCGGCGACCGGCGTGGTCCGCGCGGCGATCGTGGTGGCCGTGGTGGCGACCGTGGTCCGCGCCGCGACGACCGTGGCCCGCGCCGTGAGCGCAGCGAAGGCGGCGAAGGCGGCAATCCGGACCACATCCCGGCTTTCCTCAAGGGCGACGATTGAGCCCTGGCGCAAGTCTGATACAAGGAAGGGGCCGCGCGAAAGCGTGGCCCCTTTTCTTTGGGCGAGGATGATTGGCTGAAACCCAGAAATGGTGGGAACGTCTGCCGCTGGCGCAAGATAGGCCGTGGCGGGCGATGCTGTGGTCGATAGCCCTGATGGCTGTCGCTTTCGCGCTGCGGCTCCTGATGCTTCCGCTCGCACCAACCGGCTTGCCCTTCGTGGTGTTTTATCCGGCGATTGTGGCAGCAGCGGTGCTGTTCGGCATTCGCGCTGGCGTGCTGTCCGGGGTGATCGGCGTCCTGCTCGCCTGGTATTTCTTCCTTCCCGGAGTGGGCTTTGCCCTCGGCGTGGGTGTGCCCTTCGCGCTGGCGCTCTATTCTGCGGTGATTGCGATTAGCCTGCTGCTGATCCGTTTTCTCCAACTGGCTCTGAAAAGGGCCAATGCAGCGCGGGAAGAGAGCCGGAAACTGGCGGAGAGCAGGGAAACCCTGTTTCGCGAATTGCAGCACCGGGTCGGCAACAATCTGCAGGTGGTCAGTGCCCTGCTCTCGTTGCAAAAGCGCAAGCTTTCCGATCCTGCGGCCATCGATGCTCTCGAGGAAGCGGCCGACCGGGTGCAATTGATCGGTCAGATCCAGCGGCAATTGTACAATCCCGATGGCGAACAACTGGCAGTTGCTGGTGTTCTAAACCGCGTGGTGGAAGATTGCCTGGCAAGCTACGGACGCGATGATCTTGTCTGTGAAGTCGATGCGGACGCGGCGCTGGACATGCGTCCGGAGCAGGCCATTCCTGTCTCGCTTATTGTCTATGAAGCGGTTGCCAATGCTATCGAGCACGGCTTTCCCGACCGCGGCGGTCTTATCTCGGTCCAGGCGCGTTACGATGGGGACTGGATCGAAGTCTGCGTGACCGACGATGGCAACGGTCTGCCGCTCGGGTTTTCGATGGCGCAGACGCAGAGCCTGGGCTTGAAGCTATCTTCCGCGCTGGCAGGGCAGTGCGGCGGGACCTTTGCACTGGGCACGGCCTCTGGCACCACCCAAGCGGTCGTGCGTCTCCCTCTTGCCCGCGACAGCGTCGGCTAGCGGGGCAAAAGGCCGCTCAAATCAGACCGAATTAGCGAACCCGTGGTCCGCCAAACGGGAGCGGCGGCGGGGGGCGACGATGGCCGCGCGGCAACTGTGCCTGATAGGCCCGGCCACAGTGTTCCACGCAATAGGGGAACCCGGGGTTCACCTTGTCGCCGCAGAAATGGAAATCCGGCTCGCCCGGATGGCCCATCGGCCAGCGGCAGATCCGGTCATTGAGATCGAGCAGGCTGGTCTTGTCCGCGATTTCCGGACTCGGCTTGGCGGGAACCAGTCGGCGCGGTGGGGCGGGCGGGATCGGAGCCTGTTGATCGCCCGGACCCTGGCGCAGAAACCCGCCGGGGCCGACCGAAACGATCCGCGGACCGGGGGTTGGTGCAGGCGTCGCCGGATCGACTGCGGGCGCAGCCGCCGGGGCAGCCGCACGCGGAGCAGCCGGGGCAGGGCGTGGGACCGGTGCCGGACGCGGTGCCGCGTCGGCCTTGGGTGCCTTGGGAGCGGGTGTGCCGGCTTCTTTGTCGTTCGGCTTAACCGGGCTGGGACGGGCCTTCAGCCCAAGCCGGTGGGCCTTGCCGATCACGGCATTGCGGCTGACCCCGCCCAGTTCTTCGGCGATCTGGCTGGCAGTCGCGCCGCCTTCCCACATCTTGGTCAGCTTTTCGATCCGTTCGTCGGTCCAGCTCATGCTTCACTTTCCTCTGCGGCATCGTGCCGCAAACTTGCCAATGGCGCTAGCTGCGGATAGTCGCCACAGCATGGCCGATCAATCTTTTCCCGCCCCGGAAGGGGCAAAGTCTTCCCCAACCGCAAGCGGCAGCGGGAAAATGAACTTTCCGGCCCAGGGGGAATCCCACTTTACCGGTATCAACCGGCTGGGGTTGTGGACCCTCTATATGAAGGAGGTCCGCCGTTTTATCAAGGTCCAGACCCAGACGATCTGGGCACCGGCGATAACCACCCTGCTGTTCCTGGTAATCTTCAGTGTTGCGATGGGCCGCGCGGAAGTGCGCATCCTGGGCGTCAACTTCCCAACCTTCGTCGCGCCGGGGCTGATCGTCATGGGCATGATGCAAAATGCCTTCGCAAATTCCAGCTTCAGCTTCCTTGCCGGAAAGATCCAGGGCACGATCATCGACTATCTGATGCCGCCGCTGTCCGAAGGCGAACTGATGCTGGCGATGACCGCCGCCGCGGTAACCCGCGCAGTGCTGGTCGGCCTTGCGGTCTATGCGGCCATGCTGTTGTGGCCCGGCGTTCACCTGCAAATTGCACATCCCTGGGCAGTGGCATGGTTCGGCCTGATGGGTTCGGTCATGCTATCGATCGTTGGGCTTATCACTTCGCTTTGGGCCGAGAAATTTGACCATAACGCGGCCGTGACCAATTTTGTGATTGCGCCGCTCTCGCTGTTGTCGGGGACCTTCTACGTCATCGATAATCTGGCCCCGCTGTTTCAGGCGATCAGCCGGATGAACCCGTTCTTCTATGTCATCTCGGGATTCCGCTTCGGCTTTCTGGGGCAGAGCGATATTGGCAGCACCAATCTGGCCGTGCTTCAAGGGGCGCTGGGCCTTGGATTGCTCAATATTGTGCTGGGAGCGGTGCTCTACGCCCTGCTGCGCAGTGGCTGGAAACTGAAGAGCTGAACCGGCGCTTGTGTTAATGAGTCATCGAACGACGCAGGCGATAGCGTGCGCCGTCGAACTCTTCGAACATTTCGGCCACATTGGGGTGGTCGACCGGGCCTGCCTCTGAATCGGCCAGCAGGTTCTGCTGACTGACATAGGCAATGTAGCTTGAATCGCCGTTTTCGGCGAGCAGGTGATAGAACGGCTGTTCGCGGCTCGGTCGCACTTCCTTCGGGATCGACTCGTACCATTCTTCGCTGTTGGCGAAGACCGGGTCGATATCGAAAATCACGCCGCGGAAATCGAACACCTTGTGCCGCACCACGTCGCCGATGCCAAAGCGGGCACGGACAAAACGCGGCGCGTCAATGTCGCGGCCCGCCTGCGGAGAAAAGAAGGAAGCGCGTTCCATGCAGCCGATATAGGCGCAGCGCGGCTGCGAAACAACGGCACGGCAGCAGAAGTTACCGGAATTTGCTGTGCAAGGGGTTGGCAAGTGCCATTCCATCGGCTAACCGCGCGCTTCTTCGACCGGACCGGCGCTGCCGGCTCGCACGGCGATCTCGCGGAGAGGTGGCAGAGAGGTCGAATGCGCCGCACTCGAAATGCGGTGTACGGGCAACCGTACCGTGGGTTCGAATCCCACCCTCTCCGCCA
>JBKHWO010000025.1:0-11534 GCA_046566485.1 Alphaproteobacteria bacterium
AAAGCTTCAATGGCTCGATGCGCGACGAGCTCTTGAATGGCGAGATCTTCTACACCTTGGCTGAGGCAAAGATCCTGATCGAAGCCTGGCGGCGGCACTACAACACCGTCCGGCCGCACAGCTCGCTCGGTTATCGGCCACCGGCCCCAGAAACAGCGCCATCGCCATGGCTGCCCTCCGGTTCCGCTTCGCTCCACCTACGGCCAACCATGGCGCAGGAGGCAATCATGCACTAACAAACCGAACGGACCACTCAGTGGGGGCCGGTCAAATGGTGCGGTCGAGAAGACTCGAACTTCCACGGGCTTTCGCCCACAACGACCTCAACGTTGCGCGTCTACCAATTCCGCCACGACCGCTAAATCATCGGGGTGCCTCGGGCGCCCCGGGGGGGTAGGAGCGCGCCCTTAGCAAAGGGTCCGGGGGGCTGCAAGCACGGAAACGGGTTATCGCCGATTAGTCATCCGCCAGCGCCCAGTGCGAGCAGTCAGCGACCCGGCTTCCAACCATATTGCGCCTTCAAGGCGCCGCGCGGGACAGGGACCAGGGCCTGGCTGATGGGCATGGTTTCGCCCGGGGTAAGCGCGCGCTTTGGCGGGGTGATCTCGCCCGTATAGACGATCCGCCCGCGAGCATCGCGCAGCACGACCAAGATCGCCGGGACGTTCTGCGACGTTTGCGAGATGTTGCTGACCGCCCCGTTCACTTCGAAGAACCAGGAGCGGTCGGCCAGTTCGCGAAGTGCTTGCTGGTTTTCCGGGAAGTCGAGCTTCAGCCCGGGTCGTTCTTCGGCGAACATCGGCTTGGCAAACGGAACCCAGCTGGGCAGGCCGTACCAGGCAATCGTTGCGGCCGAGCCCAGGGCGACAATCGCGAACAGGGCCGCTGCAATCGTCCACATCCGGGCCGGGTTGCGGCGCGGACGAAACGGCGGTTCGTGATCGAACTGCGAGTGCGTTTGATCGTAATAATTCCCGGTATCGTCCGATCGCGTCGGCGGCGGGTCGTCCGAATAGACCGGTGGTGCCGGAGGGTCCGGTTCCTGGGTCGCCGCCGCGGGCATCGGAGCTGGCGTTGCCACGGCGGCATCAGACTGAGCCGGCAGCGGGCGCGGGGTCGGCGGGGCGACCGGAGAGGGGGCTGGGGCTGGCGCCGGTGTGGCCGCTCCGGGAACCGCCCGTTCCGGGCCTTCCTGGAACCAGGAATGGCGGCATTTGGCACAGCGGACTGTGCGGCCGTCCACGCCGATTGCCGCGTCGGGGACGGCATAGCGCGTGCTGCAGGCGGGACAGGCAATGATCATGGCTGTGGTTAAACATGGCCAGCCACCATCCGGCAAGCATCAGCCGGGGATAGTTTTGCCCCTATTCCCTTTTTTCCACATGGATTGGCGGCTATAGCCCGGCCCAAGCGCAGCCATCAGCGGATAGCCCCAGATCCATGACCAACATCGCCGACGGGGAAATTGTTCAGTTCGATAATGTCGGGCTGCGCTATGGCGCGGAAAACGAGGTGTTGAGCGACATTTCTTTCACGCTCTTCCCGGGCAGCTTCTATTTCCTCACTGGCGCCAGCGGCGCTGGCAAGACCTCGCTGCTCAAGCTGCTCTATCTGGCCCAGCGCCCCTCGCGCGGAATGATCCGCATGTTCGGGACCGATGCGATTACCTTGCCGCGCGACCGGCTGCCAGCCTTGCGCCGGCGGTTGGGTGTCGTCTTCCAGGACTTCCGCCTGGTTCCCCATCTCTCTGCTTACGACAACGTGGCCTTGCCGCTGCGTGTGGCCGGGGTTGCCGAGCGCGAACTGGCCAACCCCGTGGCTGACATGCTCGACTGGGTCCAGCTGGGCGAACGCAAACACGCCTTTCCGGCCCAGCTGTCGGGCGGAGAGCAGCAACGCGTCGCGATTGCCCGGGCGGTGATCGGCCGCCCCGACTTGCTGATTGCCGACGAGCCGACCGGCAACGTCGATCCGGAAATGGCGGTCAAGCTGCTGCGCCTGTTCGAAGCACTCAATCGCATGGGCACCACCGTGGTAGTCGCGACCCACGATCTGCATCTGCTCAAACAAGTGCCCGAATCGTTGATCATGCGCCTGGACAAAGGCCACTTGTCTGACCCGACCGGCGCACTGCGCTATCCCCCGCGCCCGCACGGCGGGTTTGGAGCGAAGGGTTAGATGTTGGCGGCAGAGGCACGTTCGGGCTCGGGCCGGATCACGCGGCGGCTGCGTTCGCTGTCTGGCGCGGGTGCGCCGGAATTGGTGCAGCAAGGCCGCTTGTCCGATCCGATGCCCTGGGTCATCGCGATCATGGTGGCCTTGACCGTGATTGCGGCCGGGGCCGGTCTGGCGCTTGCGAATACGGCCCGGACTGCGTCGGACGCCTTGTCCGGCGGGGCGACCATCCAGGTCGTTGAAGCCAATCCGGTCGAGCGCGACCGCCAGGCCCGCGCGGCTGCGCGGGTGGTCCAGGCCATGCCCGGTGTGGCCCAGGTTCACATCGTCGGACAGGACGAGATTCATCGGCTGATCGAACCATGGCTGGGGGTGCGGATCGGCGATGAGGAGATTCCGGTTCCAGCGCTGGTGGATGTGCGCTGGACTGGACCCATCAGTGGCGAGAAGCTGGGCCAGATGCGGCACCGCGTGCGGCAGGTTGCGCCGGCGGGCCGGGTCGATGCGCAATCGACCTGGCTGAAACCCGTCTTCAGCGCCATTGAATCGCTGCAATGGCTGGCAGCGGCCTTGGTCGCGTTGCTTGGGGCGGCGTTGGCAGCTGCCGTGTTGCTGGCCGTGCGCAATGCTCTTGGCGCCAACCGCAGCACCATTGAGATTATCCATCTGCTGGGGGGCACCGATTCCCAGATTGCGCGGATTTTTCAACGCTCGGTTGGCTTCGACGCGGCTGCAGGCGGTACGGTTGGTTTCGGGCTGGGCTTGCTGGTGGTGCTGGTGCTGGGGCAGCGCCTTGACGGGCTGGGGGCCGGGCTGGTCTCTGCCGGTGCGCTCGGACCCTGGGACTGGGGCCTGCTTGTTCTGGTGCCGATCGCGGGCATGATTCTGGCCATCCTCACTGCACGGGTGACGGTCATGCGTGCGCTCAAGAGGATGCTTTAGACCATGCTCGGCCGGATCTTCGCCGCAATCACCTTGCTGTGGGCGCTTGGTTTCCTGTGGTTTGCGGTGGCTTTGCCGCAACCGGCGGGCGAGGAGAAAACCGACGGCGTAATCGTTCTGACCGGAGGCAAAGGGCGGATCGATCGCGGGCTTGAGGCGCTGCGCAGCGGCTGGGCGCCGCGGCTGTTCGTTTCCGGTGTTGACCCCGAAGTGAAGCCGCACGAATTCGCGGTCGAATACCACATCGGCAGCCTGCAGATGGCCTGCTGCGTCACTTTGGGCTTTGCGGCCACCGATACGACCAGCAACGCCAGCGAAGCGGCAGCCTGGATCCGGGCCCAGGATCTCAAGTCGGTGCGGCTGGTCACCAGCGACTGGCATATGCGCCGCGCCGTTGCCGAAGTGAAACGAGCCAGCCCCCGGGTCGAAATCGTGCCGGACGCGGTGCGGACCAATCCCAGCCTCAAGATGCTTTTTCTTGAATATCACAAGATGCTGGCACGGCAGGCGGTTCGCCCGCTACGGTGGTTGAAATGAGCAGACTGTTCGATATTCCGCGCTCGATCGCATTCTACCTGGTGTTTTACAGCGGCAGCATCCTGATCGTGCTGGCCTGTCTGATCGCGTTGCTGGGCAGCCGCGAGACTTTCCGCCGGACTGTTGACAGTTGGGCGCGCTGGCACCGCCTGTGCATGCGGGTCTTGCTGGGGCAACGGGTCCGCATGGAAGGCGAAATCCCGGACGGCCGTATCTTTGTAGCGATCAAGCACGAAAGCTTCTTCGAAGCGATTGATCTGGCCCGGTTGCTCAACCGCCCGGGCGTTTTTGCCAAAGCCGAATTGATGCGGATTCCGCTGTGGGGCAGGGTGGGCGACCGTTACGGCCTGGTCGAGGTCCAGCGCGACAAAGGGGCAAAGGCGCTGCGCCACATGATGGCTGCGGCCAAACGGTTGAGCGGTGAAGAAGGCCGGCCTCTGGTGATATTCCCCGAGGGAACGCGCGTTCCGCACGGCCATGCGCCAGAACTCCAGGCAGGCTTTGCCGGCATCTACAAGCTGCTGGGGCTTCCCGTTGTGGCCATCGCAGTCGATTCTGGTCCGCTATACCACCGCTGGTGGAAACGTCCCGGCGTGATCACCTATCGGGTGGTCGAGGTGGTCCCGCCCGGCCTGCCGCGCGACGAGCTGGAACAGCGCGTGCGCAGAGCCATAAATGCGCTTAATCCCGAAGCCACTTTGTGACGGGGCAAGACGATCGCCGTTCGCCCGGAGAGGTGCTTGGCCCGGGTCTGGTGACCGGTGCGGCAGACGATGATCCAAGCGGCGTTGGCACTTACAGCCAGGTCGGCGCCCAGTTCGGGTATGGTCTCGCCTGGACCCTGTTCTTTGGCTATCCGCTGCTTGCTTCGATCCAAGCGATTTGCGCGCGGATCGGAGCGACGACCGGCAAGGGAATCGCGCAGAATCTGCGCCAGCACTATTCCCCCTGGTTGCTCCGCGGGGTGGTGCTGCTTCTGCTGGTAGCGAACGTGATCAACCTGGGAGCAGACCTGGGCGCGATGGGTGCGGTTTTGGCCTTGGTCCTGCCGGGGCCGATCCTGCTTTACACGGTCGGCTTTGCTCTGCTCAGCGTGCTGCTCGAAGTGTTCCTCAGCTATACGCAGTATGCCCGTATCCTGAAGTGGGCGACCCTGTCGCTGTTCGCCTATGTCGGCGTGCTATTCGTGGTCGATGTGCCGTGGAACGAGGCATGGCGTGGAATTCTGATCCCTCGCTTCACCTTCGACCGCGACCACGCAATGGCCCTGGTCGCGATCTTTGGCACAACGATCAGTCCCTATCTGTTTTTCTGGCAAGCCGGACAGGAGGTGGAGGAACAGCACCGCCGCCATGTCAAACCGTTGTACATCAGCCATCGCCGCGCCGGGGTAGAATTGAAGCGGATCCGGACTGACACCCTGGTCGGCATGGGATTTTCCCATCTGGTCGCCATGTTCATCGTCATCGCTACGGCAGCAACGCTTCACGCCAACGGGGTGCGCGATATCGAAAGTGCAGCGCAGGCTGCCGAAGCACTGCGTCCGATTGCAGGCGATTTCGCTTTTGCCCTGTTCGCCACCGGTATTATCGGCACGGGCCTGTTGGCCGTGCCGGTTCTGGCCGGCAGCGCTGCCTATGCGGTCAGCGAGGCCTTTGGCTGGGTGGAAGGCCTGGATCGCAAACCGCGCGAGGCCAAGGCTTTCTATGGGGCGATCGTCGCCGCGGTGATTGGCGGATTGGCGCTGAACTTCGCGGAAATCGATCCGATGAAGGCGCTCTATTGGGCTGCTGTGGTCAATGGCTTGCTTGCCCCGCCACTGATGGTCGTGACCATGCTGATCGCCCGCAATCGCAAGGTCATGGGCAAATACGCCATCAAGGGGTGGCTCGAATTTGGCGGGTGGCTGTCCACGCTGGTGATGTGGATCGTCGCCGGGGTTTTCCTGTTGTCCTAGCCGTGGTCGCTGCGGCCAAAGTCGGGCCGCGCATCATCCTGGCCTTCCTCGATGATCGAGCGGCGGATTGCGCGGGTGCGGGTGAAATGGTCGAACAACTGTTCCCCATCTCCGATCCGAATGGCGCGCTGCAAGGCGGTAAGATCTTCGGTAAAGCGTTGCAGCATGTCGAGCACGGCATCCTTGTTGGACAGGAACACGTCGCGCCACATCGTCGGATCCGAAGCGGCGATACGGGTAAAGTCGCGGAAACCGCCGGCGGAATACTTGATCACTTCGCTTTCGGTCACCCCTTCGAGGTCCGAAGCCGTGCCGACGATGGTATAGGCGATCAGGTGCGGCAGGTGGCTGGTGACTGCCAGAACCATGTCATGGTGCCGCGCATCCATGACCTCGATCTTTGCGCCCATTGCCTGCCACAGGTCCGCCAATGCCTGTACCTGGGCGGGATCGGCATCGGCAGGCGGGGTGATGATGCACCAGCGGTTGTGGAACAGCGCGGCAAAGCCTGCGTCGGGCCCGGAACGTTCGGTCCCGGCGACCGGATGGGCCGGGATCACCGCAACGCCGGGAAGGGCGGCCGCCAGGGCTTCAGCAACGAATTGCTTGGACGAACCGACATCGCTGACGACGACGCCCGGCTTCAGATAGGGAGCGATCTCTGCCGCCACGGCCCCCATCGCGCCGACCGGCACACACAGGATGACAAGATCGACATCACGTACGGCATCGCCGATCGTGTCGCAGACGGTCCCGGTCAGCCCGCGCTCTGCCGCGCGCTCGCGGGTGGCAGGATCGGCGTCATAGCCGGTGGTGGCAACCTGCGGCAGGTGCTCCTTGAGCGCCAGGCCCACCGAACCGCCCAGCAAGCCCAGACCGACAATGGCGACGCTGCCAAAGCTCATTGCGCCTGCTCCGCCAGATCGCGCAGGATCGCGGCGATAGCCTGCATCTGCTCCTCAGTGCCGATGGTGATGCGCAGGCCGTGACCCAGGCCAGCACTCGGCAGCCAGCGGGTGATATAACCCGCGTCGGCCAGCCCGTTGTAGGCCGCTTCGCCGGTCAACTTGCCTTCAAACAGGGTCATCACGAAGTTCGCCTCGCTTGGCACCACGCTGATGCCGTGGTTGCCCAGCGCCTCCAGCGCCGCGACGAATTCGCCGCGCACCTTGGCATTGTGCAGGCGTGAATGGGTAACGAAGTCCTGATCGGCCAGAGCGACCAGCGCCATGGCCTGCGCTTCGTTCGAGACGTTGAACGCGCCGCGAATGCGGTTGAGCACTTCGATCACGCCAAGCGGACCCGTGCCCCAGCCGACCCGCTCTCCCGCCAGGCCATAGGCCTTGGAGAAAGTGCGGGTGACCAGCACGTTGGGCTGGCTGGCGGCCAGGTCCAGCGAGCCATCGTCCAGTTCCGGCGCGACATATTCGGCATAGGCCTGGTCGAGCACCAGCAGGACGTCAGCCGGAAGGCCCGCATGGAGCCGCGAGATTTCGCCGCGCGGCAGGTAGGTGCCGGTGGGATTGTTGGGATTGGCGACGATTACGACGCGGGTGCGGGGCGTGACCGCAGCCAGCATCGCATCGACATCGGTGCCATAGTCCCGCGCCGGTGTTTCGACCGGTTCAGCCCCGCAGCGCCGGGCGACGATGTCGTAGAGCGAGAACGAATACTGCGAAAACAGCACTTCGTCGCCGGGACCGGCATAGGCGCTGGCGGCAAGATACAGCAGCTCGCCCGAACCGGAACCCATGATCACGCGGTTCGGCTCGATCCCGTGCATCTGGCCGATTGCCTGGCGCAGGGCCGTGCTGTCGCCATCCGGATAAAGCGCGGGATGAACCGCCTCGGCCCTTGCCGCGAGCGCCCTTGGACTGCACCCCAGCGGGTTTTCGTTGGCGGACAGCTTGACCAGCGGACGACCGTCCGCACCGGCACTCTTGCCGGGGACATAGGTGTGGATCGCGGCGATCCAGGGCTTGGGTGTCGGGCTCGCAGTCATCGCGCGCCGCCCTTAGCAGGCTTGCTGGGAATTGACAGCCCGCTTCTCCTCCCCCAATCGGCAGCAATGGCAGCCGCCGAACTCAACATCGCAAACGCTACGCTGGTGCTTCCCGTGCCGCTGCCGCTGGACGGCGGGCAGAGCCTGGAGCGCGTCGAAGTGGCTTATGAGACTTACGGCACGCTTAATGCGGACAAGTCGAACGCGATCCTGATCTGTCACGCCCTGACCGGGGATCAGTACGTGGCCAGTCCGCACCCGATCACCGGCAAGGCCGGATGGTGGCTGCGCACGGTCGGACCGGGCAAGCCGATCGACACCGACCGCTTCTTCGTTATCTGCGCCAATGTGCTGGGCTCGTGCATGGGCACGACCGGACCGGCCAGCCTTGCGCCCGATGGCAAGCCCTATGGCATGCGCTTTCCGGTCATCACGATCCGCGACATGGTCCGGGCCGAAGTCGCGCTGCTCGATGCCCTGGGGATCGATCAGCTTCATGCCGTCGTCGGCGGATCGATGGGCGGGATGCAGGCGCTGTCCTTTGCCGCCAACTGGCCCGAGCGGACGCGTGCGGTGCTGGTGCTGGCGTCGACCGCGCGCCATTCGGCCCAGAACATCGCTTTCCATGAGGTCGGACGCCAGGCGATCATGGCCGATCCGAAATGGGAGGGCGGCGATTACTATGGCAAGAGCAAGGGGCCGGAAAACGGCCTTGCCGTAGCCCGCATGGCCGCGCACATCACGTATCTGTCCGAAGCGGGGTTGACCGAGAAATTCGGACGGCGGCTGCAGGACCGCACGACCAAGACTTTTGGCTTTGATGCCGATTTCCAGGTCGAAAGTTATCTGCGCCATCAGGGGCTGGCTTTCACCGATCGCTTTGACGCCAATTCCTATCTCTATATCACGCGGGCCATGGACTATTTCGACCTGGCCGAGGAGCATGGCGGACGCCTGGCTGATGCCTTTGCCAGAGTGACCGCGCGGGTCTGCCTGGTCAGCTTCGATACCGACTGGCTTTATCCCACGGCGGAAAGCCGGGTGATTGCTCACGCGCTCAATGCCGCGGGGGCGCCGGTCAGCTTTGTCGAACTCAGCGCTCCATTTGGCCATGACAGTTTCCTGCTCGACGTTCCGGCGCAGGACCGGGTCATCGCCGGGTTCCTGGGCCAATGAAGCAACTTCGCCCTGATCTGGCGATCATCGCCGCCAATGTCGCGCGGGGCGCCCGAGTGCTGGATATCGGCTGCGGTGATGGCGCGCTGATGGCGGCGCTGCGTGATGGCAAGCAGGCCGATGCGCGCGGCATGGAACTTGATCCGCACGGCGTGGCCGAATGCGTCGCCCGCGGGCTTTCGGTGATGCAGGGGGACGCGGATACCGACCTGGCGGACTATCCCGACGCGGCGTTTGACTATGCAATCCTCAGCCAGACGCTGCAGACGACCAAGCGACCGGACCAAGTGCTGGACGAGCTGCTGCGGGTCGGACGCAAGGCGTTTGTCTCGTTCCCCAACTTTGCCCACTGGAAGGTCCGGCTCAGCCTGCTCTGGAACGGGCGCATGCCGGTGACGCGGCTCTTGCCGATTGCCTGGTACGAAACGCCCAACATTCACCACGTGACCGTGCGCGATTTTCGCGAACTGGTGGCGGAAAAGGACTATCGGATCGAAGGGCAGTGGTTTCTCAGCGGGGATAGCGAAATCGGCCCGGCTGCTGCCACCTGGCGCGCCGAGCACGCCGTATTCCTGCTGTCACGCTAGGCAGACAGCCACCGGCGCCGGGCACCGGTGGCTGCCCAATTCACATCAACCCATGCGGTGCAGGGCGCACAGTTTGTTGCCGTCCGGATCGCGCAGGTAGGCGAGGTACAGCTTGCCAAAGCCGCCTTCGCGCACGCCCGGCGGGTCTTCGCAGGTGGTGCCGCCTGCGGCCACGCCAGCCGCGTGCCACGCATCGGCCTGGGCCGGATTGTCCATGGCAAACCCAATCGTCCCGCCGTTGGCGTGGGTCGCCGGTTCGCCGTTGATCGGAGCGGTGACGATGAACAAGCCGCCGTTGTGCATGTAGATCAGGCGACCCTTGTCGTCCTGAACGGCTTCCTTGCCGCCAATTGCCTTGAAAATGGCGTCGTAGAAGGTCTTCGATTTGGCCAGATCGTTCGATCCGACCATGTTGTGGCTGTACATGCCGCCTCTCCTTATTCGGTTGCGATTCGCCACTTTTATCCGCTGGCTCGGCTGGGTCAATCGCTGCCGGACCGGGGGCCGAGCTATTGGTGCAAGCGCGTCAGCAGATCGGCGAGCATGCTGCGCTCGGCCGCAGTGAAACGGCGCGCCAGCCACGCCTCGTGTTCGCGCATGGCCTGGCGCGCGCCGTGCAATGCAGTCTCCCCCTGTGGTTCAAGGTGAAGGGCCTGTTTGCGGGCATCGCGGCTCGATTTCTCTCGCCTGATCAGGCCGCGCGCCTGAAGCCGGTTGACCACGCCCATCGTGGTTGCCCGGTCCATCTGGAGCTTTTGGCCCAGATCGATCTGGGCAATTCCGGGATAATCCGCGATCAGCCAAAGCGCGCAGACCTGCTTGTGGGTTAGGCCAGCAAGCGCCGCGGTCTCGGCGAAATGCCGGTTGCTGGCTGCACGCGCCTGGCCAAGATGAAAACTCAGCGTCTGCTCGATCCGATCTGGCGCGCTCATTGCGGCATTCCTTTGGAAGATGGTTCGCAGTGCTTACAATTATCCCGGGTTTCGCCAAGGGGCAGATTGATTGCTCCAGTGCACGGCAGAGTTTTCCACCTCTTCTCGGCCCGGCTGGGCGCAGATGGGTTGAAGCGTGATTCGCGCTCCGGCAAGGGGGACCGTCATGTGGCAACTTTACCAATTTCCGCTTTGTCCATTCAGTCGCAAAGTCCGCCTGCTGCTCAGCGAAAAGGGCATCGGCTATGATTTGATGCGGGAGAACCCGTGGGACGGGCGCGACGAGTTTCTGGCGCTCAATCCGGCCGGGCGCACCCCGGTGCTGCACGATCCGGCCAAAGGCATTGCCCTGGTCGATAGCCGGGCGATCTGCGAATATTTCGAGGAAACGGTCGACAAGACCCCGATGATCAACGGAACTGCCACCAATCGGGCCGAGATCCGCCGGCTGGTCGCGCTGTTCGACGAGAATTTCTATGGCGACGTCACGGCGCCCTTGCTCCACGAGCGGATGAAGAAACGGCTGGTCTACCGCCAGTCTCCCGACAGCCGGGTCCTGCGCGAAGCAATGAAGCTGGCGCACGAGCACCTCTATTACATCGACCACCTGATCGATCATCGCCCATGGCTGGCGGGGCCGACGATGAGTCTCGCGGACCTGGCGGCAGCAGCGCAGATTTCGGTTGCGGACTATTTGGGCGGGCTGGATTGGGCTGGCCACGAGCAGGCGGCAGGATGGTACTCGGTGTTCAAAAGCCGCCCCAGCTTCCGCCCCCTGCTGGCTGAACGGATGGAGGTCATCCAGCCGCCCAGCCATTATGCCGATGTGAACGCCTGACCGATTCCTTGGCGCAAGGCACGGCGACGTCCGCAAGGCTTCGACGCCGCAATTTGCGGGCGGGTGCACCTAGCATATCGGATCAACCAGCGAAGATCATTACAGTAATGTAATGAATTTGGGCGGTCAGTCTGGCTGAAGTTGCCGAAAGCAGCGGATTTCCGCTCATGGCGAGTTCTTAGGTCGGGAATCTAACCACTCGATTAAAACGGGTTGTCAAGCGGGCCAGACGGTGTTCTATTCCACCTGGACACCCGCAAAAACCCCTCGCGTTTGGGGCCATGATCTGATTCACTCTGTGCATTGGACGGAGAGGTTTGATGCACTCACGCAGCCTGTTTTCGCTGGCGGAGCACCTGGAGCGGCTGAGCAAGGACGGCGACCCGCT
>JBKHWO010000026.1:0-103527 GCA_046566485.1 Alphaproteobacteria bacterium
CGCCCCCAGTGCCATGGTTCACAAATCTAGAGCGTAAAGCCTTCGCCAAGATAAAGGCGACGGACATTTTCGTCGGCAACAAGTTCTTCCGGGCTGCCGGCGAACAGGACCTGGCCGCCGTAGATGATGCAGGCGCGATCGACGATATCGAGCGTCTCGCGCACGTTGTGGTCGGTGATTAGCACGCCGATGCCGCGCTGCTTCAAGTCCTTCACCAGATCGCGAATATCGCTGATCGACAGCGGATCGATCCCGGCAAACGGTTCGTCGAGTAGCATGATCGACGGGTTGGCGGCCAGCGCTCGGGCAATCTCGCAGCGCCGGCGCTCGCCGCCTGATAGCGCCATGGCCGGACTCGAACGAAGCCGGTCGAGCCCGAACTCGTCGAGCAGGCGCTGCAGTTCTCGTTTGCGGGTTTCTGGATCGGGTTCGGCCAGTTCGAGCACGCAGGCAATGTTCTGCTCCACGGTCATCCCGCGAAAGATGCTGGTTTCCTGTGGCAGATAGCCCAGGCCAAGGATCGCGCGGCGGTACATCGGCAGGGCGGTGACATCGACCCCGTCCATCAGGATGCGGCCGCTGTCCGGCTTGACCAGGCCCATGATCGAATAGAAGCAAGTCGTCTTGCCCGCGCCGTTGGGGCCCAGCAAACCCAGCACTTCACCCTTGCCGACGGACAGCGAAATGTCGGTCAGCACGGCGCGCTTGTCATAGGACTTGGCGATCGAGATGACTTCCAGGCCGCCCTGGGGAATCGGTTGCATCGCCATGGTGTTTGGCGAAACGAGGTGCTGGACTTCGCTCATAATGGCACCTTTCGTAAGGCTCCTTGGGGACCTCGGCAAGCGTCGTTGGTCGAATTTGGCAGGATTCGTGCATACCTATTGCAGCTTATGCTTAACAGGTCTTGATCGATTGCACCTTCGGTGATTTACTCAATCCAACGGGGATTGAGAGGATAAGCCATGGCGAAAGCGTGGAGCGGGATTGTACCGGCGTCCGGGCGGAGCAAGCCGATCGACTGGCGCAAGCGAATGAGCGACAACATCGCCTATGCGCTGCTGGTTTACACCGCGCTCCAGATTTTCGTCACGATGGGCATGCTCGAACGCAAGGGTGGCTCGCTTCTTCCCTATTTCGCGCTGATCATTCTGGTCGCCGCCATCATTCCGGCCTGTCGCCGGTTTGAGAAGCGCTGGAACAAGCTGAGCGATGCGCAGTCTGCCGATCCCCAGTACGCGGTCTATTACCGCCGCGACCGGATTTGGCTGTGGAGCCTCGCGGTCGGATTGCCCTTTGCCGTCTCGGGTCTGTTCTTTGGCATGGCGCGCCTCCTCGGCTGATTGCTTTCTCGCTGCGAATCCCTAGATCGGCGGCTCTGCCAATGGAGACGCCAGACCGATGCTGACCCCTTCCGCCGCCCAGGACCGCGCCGCCGCCCTGATTGAATTCGCGCGTGCGGCGGGGGCCGATGCTGCTGATGCGGTCTATTCCGGATCGTCCTCCGAAGGCGTGTCGGTGCGGTTGGGTCAGCTGGAAGATGTGGAGCGTTCCGAAAGCGAACATCTTGATCTGCGAGTGTTCTGTGGGCGCCGTTCGGCTTCGATTGGTTCGAGCGATCTGTCCGACACAGCTCTAAAAGAACTGGCGGCCCGCGCTGTGGACATGGCGCGTGCGGCCCCGGAAGACCAGTTCGCCGGGCTGGCCGATGCGGCGCTGCTGTTCAAGGGGCCGTTCCCCGAACTTGACGTGGCCGATCCGGTCGAACTGTCGCCTGCGCAATTGCGCGAGCGTGCCCTGGAAATCGAAGATGCCGCGTGTGCGGTGCCGGGAGTGACCAATTCCGAAGGCGGCAATGCCAGTCTGTCTCACCGCAACTTTGCCTTGGTGACCAGCCATGGCTTTGCCGGATCTTTCGGTGGGACGATGCATGGCGTCAGTGCCACGGCGATTGCGGGTGAGGGCGGCAATATGCAGCGCGACTATGCGTGGCGTATCGCGCACCATTTGGAAGACTTGCCATCGCTGGAAGAGCTGGGCCGCATTGCCGGGCAACGCGCGGTGCACCGTCTCAATCCAGGGCGGGTGAAGAGCGGGCCGATGCCGGTGGTGTTTGATCCCCGCGTGGGTGGCTCGCTGGTTTCCCATCTGTGCGGTGCGATCAGCGGCAATGCGATTGCACGCCGGTCCAGCTTCCTGCTGGGCAAGGAAGATGAACAAATCTTTGCACCCGGTATTGCGATCTACGACGATCCGCTGCGCAGGCGCGGCCTGTCTTCCCGTCCCTTCGACGGCGAAGGGCTGCCCACTGCGCCGCGTGCTCTGGTTGAGGATGGGCGCCTGACCGGTTGGCTGATGGATAGCGCGGCCGCGCGGCAGTTGGGCGCATCCCCGACCGGTCATGCGGTGCGCGGCGCGGGCGGATCCCCTGGCGTGGGAACCAGCAATGTTCATCTTGCCGCAGGCTCGGTTGGCGTTGCTGAACTGATCGCCGATATCGCGGAAGGGGTGTTCGTCAATGAGCTGATCGGTCACGGGGTTAACGCCGTGACCGGCGATTACAGTCGCGGGGCTTCCGGTTTCCGTATCGTGAAGGGGGAGATTGTCGGACCCGTAGCGGAATTCACCGTGGCGGGGAATCTGCTCGACATGTTCCGGCAGCTTGCCGTGGCCAACGATCTGGAATGGCATCGCTCGCTCAACGTGCCGACCATCCGGGTCGACGGGATGACCGTAGCCGGCGATTGACGCTGCACGTCTGACCCCTCGCGGTGAAGGCCGGAGGGGTCAGGGAAGCCTTATTGAGCGTCTTTGGATTTCTGATAGCGGTCGATGCATTCCAGGACGATGCGCTTGGCATCCTCGGCATCGCCCCACTTGCCGATCCGGACCCACTTTTCGGCTTCCAGATCCTTGTAGTGGGTGAAGAAGTGCTCGATCTGCTGGAGCACGATCGAGGGCAGATCCTTGCGTTCGCCCACATCCGAATAATACGGAAAAGTTGAATCGACCGGAACGCAGATCAGCTTCTCGTCGCCGCCGTGTTCGTCTTCCAGGTTCAGGACCCCGATCGGACGGGCGCGGACGACGCAGCCCGGGACGAAGGGCGAGCGCGCGATGACCAGCGCGTCGAGCGGGTCACCATCGTCCGACAGCGTGTGCGGGATGAAGCCGTAGTTCGCGGGATAGCGCATCGGCGTATGGAGGATGCGGTCCACGAACAGAGCGCCGGATTCCTTGTCGAACTCGTACTTTACGGGTTCGCCGCCGACCGGGACTTCGATGATGACATTAAGGCTTTCAGGCGGATTATCGCCCACAGGGATCATTTCGATGCGCATAGTGGGCGCGCCCATAGCGGGCGCTTTGTTGCACCGCAACAGCGACCAGGGCCGAATGTCAAATTAATCAGCCGAGTGCGTTGCTGGTGAAGGCGATCACGCCGACATCGCCGCCATGACAACTGCCGCCGGGGCTGGGGCGACCAGCAGGACTAGGGGCCGGTTGGCGTCGTTCTCGCTGGCGTGCGTCCGCTTTCAAAACCAAACGCTACAGGAGAGACCCGCACAGCAGCAAGGCTCCGAACCAGACGAAGCGGGCGGGGCGATCCGGTTGCCGATCGTTTTCCCCGCCTTGGCCATTGCCGCTACTTCTTTGCGCCGGGGCGCCTGGGCATCAGCAGCAAGTCCAGCCCGGTCGGGGCCTTGCCCGGCGTGGCCCGTTCCAGCCACGGATAGCGCAGGCCATCCTTGTACGCGATCGAAACGGTCTCCACGCGGTTGCCGCGCTGGACTACCAGTTGCACCGGGGCGCCGCTCTTTGCTGCGGTTACGGCGTCCTTGATGCCGTCCCCGTCATAGGTGTTGCCGTTGACGGCCAGTACCTTCGATCCGGACACGATCCCGGCGTTGAAAGCGGGGCTGTCCCACTGGGTCGAGGTAACCTTGCCGTCCTTGTCCAGCGAGATGCCCAGCGAATAGGTCAGATTGACGACCTTCGCATCGGCAAAGCGGGCCTTGTCGAACGGGTTTGGCTCTTCCTTCCAGATCAGCCGATAGCCGCCCTTTTCGATGCCCATGACCGGCGCCGGCTGGCCCGGGGTGTTGATCCGTGTATCGATGAACTTCGCCCAGTCATGGGGTGCGATGGCGTTCAGCTTGGTGATGATCTCGTCGACTTCGAACGTCAGCTGGCCATAGTCGCCATCGTTCATGCCAAAGAAGGCCTTGGCGAAATCATCGATGCTCTTCTTGCCACCGGTCTTTTCACGGAGGATCTGGTCGATCTCCAGCCAGACCAGGGCGCCTTCGGTGTAATAGTCTTCGTTGCGCGACAGCGAGGCGTAGGGCTTGGGCTTACGGTTGGCAAAGATCGGGTCGTGGCCCGTATCCTCGACCGAGCGCCAGCGGCGGCCTGGCTGGGTGGCGAAGTTGCCCGCCCAACTGGCCAGCATGCCCAGAACCATGTCCTTGCTCTGCAGGCCCGACCGCGCGGCGAGCACGGTGCCCCAGAACTGGTCCTGGCCTTCGTAGGTCCACAAGAGGTCGTCCTGCATCGGCTGGCGATAGTCCGGGGTCCACAGCCGCGCCGGGCGGCGATACTTGCCCGACCACGAATGCGCGTATTCATGCGGCAGCAGGTTGCGGTCGAACTCGTACTTGTCCCATTCCAGGAACGCGCCAGGCTCCAGCTGGTTTTCGCTCGATCGGTGATGTTCCAGCCCGATGCCGCCCATGCGGTCGGTCAGGGCGAGGAGGAATTCATAGCGATCGAAATGGTTCGCGCCAAAGGCCAGGCGCGCTTCGGTCACCAGGTTGCGGTGCAGCTGGATTTGCTCCGGCTTGGCGTTCAGCTGTTCGGGCTTGTCGGCCACCACGTTCAGCGTGACGTTCTGCCCCAGATCCCACTTGCGGAAATACTTGCCCGCGAAGATCGGCGAATCGACCAGCACTTCATAGCTGGTTTCGCCCCAGGTCAGCTTGTTGCCCTGCTGCTGCACACCGTCGAGTGCCGCAGCCGCGGTCCACCCGGCGGGAATCGTGACGCTGGGCACCACCTTGATCTGGCGGACATAGTGACCGGCGGGGTACAGGCTCATCTTCTCCCACTGCAGGTTGAGCATTTCCTGCGTCATGGTGATGCGCCCTTCAGCGCTTTGCAGCGGGCTGGTATGGATGAATTTGGCCACCACGTCCTTCGCCCCCTGCGGGACGTCGACATGGAAGGCAAAGACCTCGACCGGGTCGCGCTTCCAGTTCAGCTTTTGATCGCCGGAAAAGAACTGCAGGTCGACCAGTTCGGCCAGCGGTCCGCGCGGACTGTGGTTGCCCGGCAGCCATTGCGGCAGCATTACGGTGAGGCGGGTGGTGCCCGCAGCAACCGGGATCGTCTGTGTCACGCGATAGACGCCGCGGGTTATGTCGGTCGCGTCGATGTCGAGTTGCATCGTCCCGCCCGGATAGGGCGTGTCGGCAGCGTCGGGCACATTCTGCGGCACAACGGCAGCGGTCGGTGCGGAAAGGGTGGAAGCGAAAGCCGGCGCGCCAAGAGCGAGCGCCAGCACGGCGAGAGCAGTCCCGGTCATCTTTTTCATAGGACACAGGTTGTGGCGGCAAGTCGTCGGGGGTGCAAGATTCCGCCTGCCCCTTTTCGACGGAGTGCTAACAAGGTAGGGGCGAGCGCCATGAGCACGCCACAAGCCATTCGCGGAACCCAGGACATCTTTGGCCCCGAAGCCGAGGCCTTCGCCCATGTCGTCGAGACCTTTGAGCGGGTGCGCAGGCTGTACCGCTTTCGCCGCGCCGAAATGCCGGTCTTTGAAAAGACCGAAGTGTTCAGCCGTTCGATCGGCGAGACGACCGATGTCGTGTCCAAGGAAATGTACAGCTTCGAGGATCGCGGCGGCGAATCGCTGACCCTGCGGCCGGAATTCACTGCCGGCATTTGCCGTGCATTCCTTTCGAACGGCTGGCAGCAGCATGCGCCGTTGAAGGTCGCCACGCATGGACCGCTGTTCCGCTATGAACGCCCGCAAAAGGGGCGCTATCGCCAGTTTCATCAGCTTGACGCCGAAATCCTTGGCGCGGGCGAGCCGCAGGCCGATGTCGAGCTGCTGGTCATGGCTGACCAGTTGCTCAAGGAACTGGGCATCGCCGACGGCGTGACGCTGATGCTCAACACCTTGGGCGATGCACCCAGCCGCGAAGCCTGGCGCCTGGCCCTGATCGATTACTTCCGGGGCGTGAAGGACCAGCTGTCGGAAGATTCGCAGGACCGGCTGGAGCGCAATCCGCTGCGCATCCTGGATAGTAAGGACCCACGCGACAAGGCCTTCACCGAGGCCGCGCCGAAAATCGATGATTTCCTGTCGGACGAGGCGCAGGATTTCTTTGCCAAGGTTACTGCGGGCCTCGACGCGGCAGGCGTCGCCTGGACCCGCGCTCCGGCCCTGGTGCGCGGCCTCGACTACTATCGCCACACCGCGTTCGAATTCGTCACCGACCGGCTCGGTGCGCAAGGCACCGTGCTGGGCGGCGGACGCTATGACGGCCTGATGGAAAGCCTCGGCGGTCCGCACACCCCGGCGGTCGGCTGGGCGGCCGGGATCGAGCGGCTGGCGATGCTTGTTTCCGATGCGGGCGCGGTGAAGATCGATGCGCTCGACGTGATGTTGGCGATCGAGGACGACGCTGCAATCAGCTTTGGGACCAAGGCGCTGAAGGCGCTGCGCAGTGCCGGAATGTCCGCGGACATGATTGCATCCGGTTCCCCGCGCAAGCGGTTCGACAAAGCATCCAAGGCTGGGGCGAACATTCTGGTCGGCGTCACTTTCCGTGACGGCAAGGTGGTCTGCAACACTCGTTCGTCCGGCTATTCGCAGGATGCCGTGCGCGTCTCGGCCCTGCTGGAATCGCTTGAAGCGTGAGTGTCTCTGACGCCCGCCTTGCCCAGATTGCAGCGCGCTTTTCCGAGCTGGAGGCGCGGCTGGCTTCGGGTACGCTTGAGGGTAAGGACTTTGTCGCGGCAAGCCGTGATTTTGCGGAACTCGAACCGGTCGCGCGGGTTGCCGCCGATGTCGTTGCCATGCGCGGCGAGCTTGCCAGCCTGGCCGAGCTCGACGATCCCGACATGCGCGAGCTGGCCGAAGAGGAAATCGCCCGACTGAAAGCGGAGCTGCCTGAAGCAGAGCATCGCCTGGCAATTGCCATGCTGCCGCGCGATGCGGCGGATTCGCGCTCTGCAATGCTGGAAATCCGTGCCGGGACGGGCGGCGACGAAGCGGCGCTGTTCGCGGCTGACCTGCTGCGCATGTACGAACGCTATGCGGCTGAGCAGGGCTGGCGCTTCGAACTGGTCAGCGCCAATGCCAGCGACATTGGCGGGTTCAAGGAAGTGGTCGCGCAGATCAATGGCAATGGCGTGTTCGCCAAGCTGAAGTTTGAAAGCGGCGTCCACCGGGTCCAGCGCGTGCCGGTTACCGAAAGCGGCGGGCGTATCCACACCAGCGCGGCGACAGTGGCAGTCCTGCCGGAACCGGACGAAGTCGACGTGTCGATCGAGGACAAGGACCTCAAGATCGACGTCTACCGGGCCAGCGGGGCGGGTGGCCAGCACGTCAATACGACCGACTCCGCCGTGCGCATCACCCACTTGCCGACCGGCACCGTGGTGACCTGCCAGGACGGGCGCAGCCAGCACAAGAACAAGGAAAAGGCGATGCAGGTGCTGCGCGCCCGCTTGTTCGAAGCCCAGCGCGAAGCAGTCCAGGGCGAAGAAGCCGCCGCGCGCAAGGCCATGGTCGGATCGGGCGACCGCTCCGAGCGGATCCGCACCTATAACTTTCCGCAGGGGCGGGTGACCGACCACCGGATCAACCTGACCCTTCACCGCCTCCCCGAAATCCTTGAAGGGCCAGGCCTTGCTGAATTGATCGATGCCCTGATTGCCGAGGACCAGGCCAAACGTCTGGCCGCCCTGGGCGAGTGACCGCGGGCGAAGCGATCCGCGCTGCTGCAGAGCGCTTGTCCGCGATCAGCGACACCGCGCGGCTCGATGCGGAAGTGCTGATGGCGCATGCCTTTGGCGTATCGCGCTCCGACCTGTTCCTAAGGCACATGCGCGATCCGGAACCAGCAGGCTTTGCAGCCTTGGTGGAGCGCCGTGCTGCGTCCGAACCGGTTGCCTATATCGTTGGCAAGCAGGATTTCTTTGGCCTGACACTGGCCGTTTCGCCAGCAGTTTTGATCCCGCGCGGCGACAGCGAAGTGCTGGTTGAGGCTGCCCTTGCAGCGAGGCCCAATGCCAAGCGCGTGCTCGATTGCGGGACCGGGTCGGGTGCCTTGCTGCTTGCCGTTCTGGCAAACCTTCCACGGGCCATCGGGATTGGCATAGACCGTTCCCCGGAGGCCCTCGCAGTCGCCAGAGGCAATGCCGAGACCACCGGCCTGGCCGACCGGGCCGAAATGCGGATGGCGGACTGGGATCAGGCGGATTTGTCGGCAGGCCTTGGGCACTTCGATCTGATCCTCGCCAATCCGCCCTATGTCGAAGAGACGGCGGAACTCGCTCCATCGGTTCGCGCTTACGAACCTGCGGGGGCGCTGTTTGCCGGGATCGAAGGCCTCGACGCCTACCGGGTGTTGCTCCCGCAGCTGCCCGATCTGCTCGCGCCGGATGGGGCGGCGTTGATCGAAATCGGGCACACCCAGGCAGAACCGGTGGCAGCGATTGCACGGGGGGCAGGTTTCGAATGCCGGCTGCACCAAGACCTTGGCGGACGACCGCGCGTGCTTGAATTGCAGATTCCCCTTGGCAAGCCGGGTGCGAGCGCCTAAGTCGGTGTCAGGCCAGCGCTGGACCGCCGCATGTCGTGTCCCGCAGGCCGTTTCCAACATTTGCGTTTCGGGTCACGGTCATGACCTCCCGCTTGCAGATGTCGGGTCCCGGTTTGCCAGCAGGTGCCCGGGTATAGCGTCATGCGGCCGAAAAGTCCGGCACAGCCAGGCAGGCCGCGCATTAGGGAAACGTACCCTTTGAACAATACTCGTGGGAATAACCGTCGGCGGGGCCGCGGTAATCGCCAGAACAACGGTGGTCAGCAGCTCAACCGCATCGATAGCCGCGCCCGCGGCAATGCGCCGCAGCTGCTGGAAAAATACCGCAAGCTGGCCCAGGACGCGCATCTCAATGGAGACCGCGTGCAGGCCGAGTATTACCTGCAGTTTGCCGATCACTATTTCCGCGTGATCGCCGATCAGCGCCAGCGCCAGGAAGAGCAGCGCAGCCGCCCCCATGGCGAACGGTGGCAGGACGAAGGCGCCGATGGCGATGATGGCGCGGAGTTCGCCGGTGCCGGTGACTTTCCTTCGTTCGAACAGCCGAACTTCAGCCGCCCTGCGCGCGAGGAGCGCCCCCGCCGCGATGAACGCGAGGAATCGGCCGAGCGCAGCGACGAAGCGCATGCCGACGATAACGGTGACGCCAATCCTTACGAGCCCCCGGAAAATCCCTTCGTTCGCGAGAACCGTCCGCGCACGGGTCTGCGTCCGCGCCGCGAGCGGGACGAACGCCGTCCGCGCCGCGAGGCAGACAGCGACGAGCCGGCGGGCCTTGATCCAGCTTCATTGCCCCCTGCTATCTCGACATCAGGCGATAATGACGCCGACACCGAGTCGAAGCCGCGCAAGCGCGTTACTCGCCGCAAGCCTTCAGCTGGCGATCCCGGCGAAGCGCTCGAATCGGTGAACTGACGCGCGCAGCGTGATGCACGCAGCGCAGCGGCTCCTGACTCACCCGCGCAAGCTGGCTCTTGCGCTTGGCGGTTTGGCCGCGACTGGCTTTGAGCCGCTGGGTCTGTGGCCACTGGCGCTTGCTGCGATTGCGCTGCAACTCGAATTGATTGCCCGCGCGGATAAGGCGCGCGACGCCTTTTTGCTGGGCTGGCTGTTCGGTGCGGCCCATTTCGTCATCGGTCTGAACTGGATTGTCACAGCCTTCGGCTATCAGGCGGCCATGCCAGGCTGGCTGGGTTGGATTGCCGAGGTCGGGCTATCGCTCTATCTTGCGGTCTGGTGCGGTCTGGCCATGATGGCGGCCTGGCGGATTGCGCGGGGCCGGCGCCATGCTCTGGTTCTGGCCATGGCGGGTTGCTGGATCATTGGCGAGTGGCTGCGCGGCTGGGTATTCACCGGCTTTCCCTGGAATCCGCTTGGCGCACTGACGCTGATATCGGACGCAGACCCGCATCTTGCCTATCTGGCCAAAGGGCTGGGTACCTATGCCTTGTCCGGTCTTGTCGTGTTGCTTGCCGGTGCCTGGATGTTGGCATTGCATCGCGGTCGCAGGGACTGGCGTGCGGCGGCCTTGGTGATGGTTCCGCCGGTCCTGTTCCTGATTCCCACCGCACCTGCAGTACAACCGCAGGGAAAGCTTCCCTACACCCTGGTCCAGCCAGATGCGCGTCAGGATGACTTGCACGACCCCGCCCGGTTCGAAGCCACCTTCCAACGGGCGATGGGGCTGAGCCAGGCTGCGGTGCGCGGCCAGAACAGGGTGGTGCTGTGGCCTGAATCTGCCCTGCCGGATTACCTGCAGGCCGGCTACCCGGCGGGCTGGTATGCCAGCACGACCTATGGCGGCGATCCCTTGCTGGCGCGCGAACGGATCGGGCGGCTGATCGGGCCTGGCAGTCTGTTGATCACCGGGAATGACCGTTTGGAACTGGAGAATGGCCGGGTCGTGGGTGCCCGTGCCGGGATTACTGCAATCGATGGTCAGGGCCAGATCCGGGCGACCTATGACAAGGCGCATCTGGTTCCCTATGGTGAATATGTGCCGATGAAATGGCTGCTGGTGCCCTTGGGGATCGACCGGTTGGTGCCCGGCGAAATCGAATTTTGGCCTGGGCCCGGACCGCGCACGATCGATCTGGGCGCTTGGGGAAAGATCGGCATGCAGCTGTGCTATGAGATTATTTTTCCCGGCAAGGTAACCGAGCCCGGCCGCCGTCCGGACTTCATCTTCAACCCGTCCAACGATGGTTGGTATGGCGACTGGGGCCCACCGCAGCATCTTGCACAGGCGCGGTTGCGGGCGATCGAGGAAGGTTTGCCAGTCCTGCGTTCGACCACCACGGGAATCAGTGCGGTGATCGATTCTGACGGGGTGATCCGGCAATCCATTCCCTTGCGCCGGGCAGCGCGCCGCGACGGCATGGTTCCACCTGCCGCCGAACCCACGCCGTTCGCCCGGTTGGGCAATGGTCTTTCGCTTGCCTGGGCCATACTTCTTCTTGCCCTAAGTGTTGTTGCGTGTCGCCGCCAAGGCAGGTAGAGAAGGTGACATAAAGTTTCCTTTATATCGGATTCCCAAATGCGCACCGATTATCTCTTCACTTCCGAAAGCGTGTCCGAAGGGCACCCGGACAAGGTGTCCGATCAGATTTCAGATGCGATCGTCGATCTGTTCCTGGCCAAGGATCCCGAAGCACGCGTCGCCTGTGAAACGCTGACCACCACCCAGTTGGTGGTCCTGGCCGGGGAAATTCGCTGCAAGGGCGTCTATGAGAACGGCGAGTGGGTGCCCGGCGCAAAGGAAGAAATCGAAGAGGTGGTGCGCAAGACGGTGAAGGACATCGGCTATGCGCAGGATGGATTCCACTGGGAGCAGTTCGCATTCATCAATCGGTTGCATGGCCAGTCGGCGCAAATTGCCCAAGGTGTCGATGCGTCAGCCAACAAGGACGAAGGCGCCGGCGATCAGGGCATCATGTTCGGTTACGCGACCGACGAAACGCCCGACCTGATGCCGGCCACGCTCTACTACAGCCACAAGATTCTCGAGCGGATGGCGGCAGACCGACATTCGGGCGCGGCACCGTTCCTGGAACCCGATGCCAAGAGCCAGGTCACCCTGCGGTATGAAGGGAGCCTGCCGGTTGCTGCGACTGCCGTGGTCGTCTCGACTCAGCACAAGCCGGGCTATTGCCTGACCGGCGACAATGCCGACGCAACCAAATATGCGGAGCTGGAAGCCTACGTGAAGCGGGTGGTTTCTGAAGTGATTCCCCCGGTCCTGCTGCGGGAAACGAAGTATTACATCAATCCGACGGGTGCTTTCGAGATTGGTGGTCCGGATGGCGACGCAGGTCTGACCGGACGCAAGATCATCGTCGATACCTATGGCGGAGCGGCTCCGCATGGCGGCGGCGCGTTCAGCGGCAAGGACCCGACCAAGGTCGATCGCTCAGCCGCCTACATCACGCGGTATCTGGCCAAGAACGTGGTCGCTGCCGGCCTGGCGACGCGCTGCACGATCCAGATTGCCTATGCGATCGGCGTGTCCGAACCGCTCTCGCTCTATGTCGACACGCACGATACCGGCAAGGTGGCGGAGGACAGGATCGAGCAGGCGTTGCTCTCGTTGCCCCGGCTCGGCGGTCTGACCCCGCGCGCAATCCGCACGCACCTCGGTCTGAACAAGCCGATCTATCGCAAGACCGCAGCCTATGGCCACTTCGGGCGCAAGGCCGAAGGCGACCTGTTCCCGTGGGAGCGGCTTGATCTGGTCGAGGATCTCAAGACGGCGCTGGGTTGATCTACTGCGCTGCCCTTTCCTGATTTCTGGACGGGTTCAGCCCCGGCGGAAGTCGGCGGTAATGACCCCTGCCGCGGCAAGTTCCGCTTCGTGGGTTTCCTCGCGCCATTCCTCGGCCAGGGCTTCGGCCTCCCACTGCTGCATGGCTGGATGGGCCAGAACGTGATCGACCCAGCGCTGGCCCGCACCGACGTCGAGCCCGTAAGTGCGGATTCGAAAAGCGACGGGAGCATAGAAGGCGTCGACCGCTGAAAATTCGCTGCCGGCAAGCCATGGACCACCGAAGCGGTCCAGACCCTGTTCGAAAATTTCCTGAACGCGCGCCAGATTGCGCTTCAGACCTTCGCTCATTGGTTTCGGCTTAACCCGCACGCCCACGTTCATGGTGCAATCGTTGCGCAAATGGCCAAACCCGCCATGCATTTCGCAGACGGCGCCCTGGGCAAAGATCCGCGCCTCTTCATCAGCAGGCCAGACCCGGTCATGGCGGTCTGCCAAGTAGAGGGTGATCGCCAGGGAATCGGTAATTGTGCGGCCATCATGCAGCAGCACCGGGACCTGCCCGGTCGGAGAGAACTTGCGAAAGTCCTCGTAATTGTCGGGTTTGGTAAACGGCTCGAACCGCTCCGCAAAAGGAATGCCACGCGCTTTCATCAAGAGCCAAGGGCGAAGCGACCAACTTGAGTAATTCCGGTTCGCAGTGATCAGGGTATAGGTCATATTTTCACCCTATGGCAGGGACTTAACGCCCGCAAGCGCCGGTTCGGCCTGGTCCGGCCAGACGCTGAGCCGAGGCCGACCCCGATCGAGGAACAGCGCCGGAAGCTTGGCCAGCATCAGGATCTTGTGAATGCACCAATCCGCCGCGCGCTCGTTCCACCGCGCCGTGGCACGGCCCTGCCGTTCCAGCCAGCGCTGATAGGGCAGGAAATGATCGGGTTCGTCCCGGTGGATGATTTCGAAGATCTTCTTCATGATCGGATCGGACATGATCAGGCGGTTTTTGAGGATGATCTGGACCTGCGCATAACCGCGCTGCTCAGTCAGCATGATCACCCGGCACAATTGCTCGAACTGGTCCGGGCTGGCGACAATCTTACCGGTATCCAGTTCCTCGATCGTGCAACGAAAGATCCACTGGATAAAGCGGTCGATATGGCCCACGCCGCGATCCACTTGCAGCGGCATGCGCCCCTGTCGTTCAAACCAGCGGCGGAACATGACGTAATGCTTGCGCTCGTCGGCGCGGTGCTTTTCGACCTCGGCGATGAATTCCTGATCTTCGGGGCAATGCAGGCGCACGGCTTCCAGGACGCGGTCAAGCGACGTGTAGCCGCGATGTTCGTTGTAGAGGTAGATCGAGGCCAGCACATCGAAATAGCGCTTCCGCACCGCTGACCTTAGCATTGACTTTACTCCAGTGTCGCCGCGAGTGTCGAAACGGCTTCGGCAAATTCCTCGCGGAAGTCCTGAACGACCTGGCGGCATGACCGTTCCGCTTCGACCAGCCCGACGCCTTGTCCGACGAAGTAAGAGACCAGTTCGCGGGCCTGTTCGTTGCCGTTGACCACCGCTTTCTCGATATGGGCAAAGCTGGGTTCGGAAACCATGCCCATCAGCGGCATGGGAAGGGTGCCGGGGCCTTGCGGACTGTCCCAGGCTTCGTGCCAGGCGGTCTTGAGCTGGCGCGCAGGTTTGCCGGTGCGCGCTTTGGATCGGACCGTGTCGCGGCTGCGTGCTTCGACCATCTTTTGGCGGAAAGCCGGGCTTGTTTCGGCTTCGGGGGTGCAGAGCCAGACCGAGCCGCACCAGGCGCCTTGGGCGCCCGCCGCCATCATTGCGGCCATCTGCCCGCCAGTCATGATCCCGCCTGCAGCCAGGACCGGAATGGTGTGCCCGCCAGCCTTCAGCGCGCGGACGACTTCGGGCACCAGCACCAGGGTTGAAACTTCGCCGCAGTGTCCGCCTGCTTCCCCGCCCTGTGCGACGATGATGTCCACGCCCGCTGCCGCTTGCCGCAGCGCATGTTCCTTGGCCCCAACCAATGCGGCGACCGGAATGCCGCGTTTCTTGCCCTCGGCAATCATTTCCGGGGGAGCGATGCCCAGGGCATTGGCGATCAGCTTGATCGGGTGGCGGAAAGCCACTTCCATCAGCTTCTGCCCGTTTTCGGGCGTAATCCCGGCCCCCTCGCGGATACGGGTCTGCTGGTCCGCCGGAATCTGCACGCCATATTGCCCTAGCAGGTCGGCAGTAAAGCGCTTGTGCTCGTCCGAAATGGCAGCCGCGCGTTCGGCATTGCTGGAAAAGCCGGTGACGCGCGCATCGACCGTTTCCGGCACCAGCACGTCCACGCCGTAGGGTGCACCGTCGATATGCGCGTCAATCCAGGCGAGCTCTTCCTCGAACTGTTCGGGGGTATAGGCAGCGGCACCGAACACACCAAAGCCGCCCGCCTTGCTCACCGCGACCACCACGTCGCGGCAATGGCTGAAAGCAAACAGCGGAAAGTCGCAGCCGACCATGCGGCACAGGTCGTTGTTCATGGTGTCAGCTCCGCGGCAGGGTGATGGGGCCACCGATTTCGATGGCCTTCACATAGGCCGGGCGGGCCTTCAGTGCGGCGAGATAGCGGGTAAGGTTGGGGCGGCTCGCAAGCAGGTCCAGCGTTTCGGCATGTTCCAGCAGGTATTCCAGATTGATGTCGGCGCCGGTGAAGACCGCGCCGCACAGGAAGCTCTTGCCTTCCAGCTGACCCTCGATCCAGTCGAGCTGCTTCTTCAGTTCCGCGTCCATGAAGCCCAGGGCAGGCGCGGCTAGTCCCAGGCGCGGGCCGAGCAGGCGCATCAGCATCGGCATGCCCAGCGTGCCTTCGGCAAAGTGCAGCCATTCCAGATATTCGGCGCGGGCGTTGTCAGGGGGGAGCAGTTTGCCGCCGCCGTGACGGTCGACGATGTATTCGATGATGGCCGAACTTTCGACCATGACCCGTCCGTCGACTTCCACCGCCGGAGCCTTGCCCAGCGGGTGAACGTCATAAAGCGAAGGCGGTGCACGAAAGTCCGCGCCGCGGGTGTGCTGGACCAGCTCATAGGGCAGGCCCAGCTCTTCCATCAGCCAGATGATCCGTGTTGAGCGCGATATTTTCAAATGGTGCACACGGATCGTCATCTGGCCTGTCTCCCTAGGTCACGTAATGGGCTGTCGTCCTTGCCTTGACCGCGTCCGCTGAAACGCCCGGGGCCAGTTCGATCAGCCTGAAGGGCGAAGTGTGGTCGTCGCGCTTGAAAACCGCAAGGTCCGTTATCACCATGTCGACCACGTTGCGTCCGGTCAGCGGCAGGGTGCATTGCGGAATGAACTTGGGGCTGCCGTCCTTGGCGCAGTGTTCCATCACGACGATGATCTTCTTGACCCCGGCGACGAGGTCCATCGCGCCGCCCATGCCCTTGATCATCTTGCCGGGCACCATCCAGTTGGCGATGTCGCCGGTTTCTGACACTTCCATGCCCCCCAGCACGGTCAGGTCGATCTTGCCGCCGCGGATCATTGCGAACGACTGGGCGCTGTCGAAATAGGCGGAATGCGGCAGCTGGCTGATCGTCTGCTTGCCAGCATTGATCAGGTCGGCATCGATCTCTTCCTCGGTCGGGAAGGGGCCAATGCCCAGCATTCCGTTTTCGGATTGCAGGGTCACGGTCATCCCGGCGGGGACATGGTTGGCCACCAGGGTAGGGATGCCGATCCCCAGGTTGACGTAGTAACCGTCGCGCAGTTCCTGCGCGGCGCGGGCGGCCATCTGGTCGCGGCTCCAGCCCTGGGCGATGTTATCGTGCATGGTCATCAGCCGACATCCGTGGTGCGAGTGGTGCGGAATTCGATCTTCTTGTCATAGGGGCTGCCGTTGATCAGCCGGTGGACATAGACCCCCGGCAGGTGGATCGCGTCGGCATCGAGTTCGCCCGGCTGGACGATCTCTTCCACCTCGACCACGCAGACCTTGCCGCAGGTCGCGGCGGGCACGTTGAAATTGCGCGCGGTCTTGCGGAACACGACATTGCCGGTGGTGTCGGCCTTCCAGGCCTTGACCAAAGCAAGATCGGCGAAGATGCCTTGTTCGAGGATGTACTCCTCGCCGCCAAAGATCTTGCTTTCCTTGCCCCCGGCCACCAGGGTACCAACGCCGGTCTTGGTATAAAACCCGGGGATACCGGCCCCGCCAGCGCGCATCCGTTCCGCCAGGGTCCCTTGCGGGCAGAATTCGACTTCCAGTTCGCCCGACAGGTACTGGCGCTCGAACTCCTTGTTCTCGCCGACATAGCTGGCGATCATCTTCTTGACCTGGCGCGTACGCAGCAGCTTGCCGATGCCTTCGTTGTCGATCCCGGCATTGTTCGAGGCAAAGGTCAGGTCCTTGACCCC
Organism: Alphaproteobacteria bacterium; assembly: GCA_046566485.1. Lineage (GTDB taxonomy): Bacteria > Pseudomonadota > Alphaproteobacteria > Sphingomonadales > Sphingomonadaceae > Novosphingobium. The sequence goes on from JBKHWO010000026.1 coordinate 17,017, forward strand.
GGAATCGCGCACTGCATCAAGCAGCCGTTCGGGAATGCCGCACAGGCCGAAGCCGCCGCAAGCGATCATCAGGCCGTCCTTGAGCAGTCCATCAAGGGCGCTGGCGGCATCGGGGTAGATTTTCTGGGCCATGGTTCCTCCCACTGGATCGACGAAGAACTAGCGTGGATCACTTATCCCGACTAATGATTGTTTCTTACCTTATCTGATAAAAGATTCTTATGCGTAAGCTTGCCATCTATCACCTTGAAACCCTGCTATGGATTGCCCGGCTGGGCACGTTCCGGGCTGCGGCAGAGCGGCTTAATACCACGCAGCCGGCTATCTCCGCACGGGTGCGCGAAATTGAGAGCCAGCTGGGCGTCGAAATCTTCCGCCGCGAAGGGCGCGGCGTGGTGCTGACGGCGCGCGGGCGTCAACTGGTTCAGGATTGCGAACCCTTGCTGGCCGGGTTCGAGCGGGCCCTGATGCAGGCTGGCGATCTGTCTGGTGTAACCGGTGTGGTGCGGCTCGGTGCTGGGGAAATTGCTGCGGCAAGCGTTCTGCCCCAGTTCGTCGGGGAAGTGGCAAGGGACTTGCCCGGGGTGACGCTGGAGATCGAACTCGATCTGACCGCGCGCATGTTGCAGCAATTGCTGTCCGGGACTCGGGACATGGTGTTCCTTGCCGGACCTATCGCCAGCCCGGGCGTCCAGGCGCAGCCGATCGGAGCCGTGTCTTTGCGCTGGCTGGCGGCGCCGCAGGTTCTTGCCGCGGGCGGGTTTGCGCAGCCGCTCCCACTTTGGTCGGTGGGCGCCCATTCCCCGATCCACCGCGTCCTGCAAGATGCTGTGGCGAGCGGCTTGCCCTGCCGATCCGTGAATATCTGCAACAATGTCCAGACCATGATTGCCATGGTGGCTGCGGGCGCTGGTGCGGGTCTGTTTCCAGACACCATGGTGCGCGACGTCGTTATGGAAGGAAGGCTGGTTGAGATTCTCCCGCCTCCGCAACAGTTCATTCCGTTTGAAGCTGCGATCAGAGCTGGGGAGCAGGATCCCCTTATTCTGGAACTTTACCGCCGGGCTGAAGCGCTGCGGATCAGTTGATCAGGCCAGGGCGAGCCCAAGCACGTCAGACAGGTCGGCCAGAGCTTGTTCGCCGCTGCTCACCTTGATCGCGTGCATGCCAAGCTGGGCTGCCGGCTTGCAGTTGATCCCCAAGTCATCGAGATAGATGCACTGGGCTGGCTCCAGGCCGAGATGTTCGCACATCATCAGGTAGATCCGCGGGTCGGGTTTGCGCACGCCTGCTTTCGAGCTTTCGATCACGTGTTCGAACCGGGCAAAGACCTGTTCGTAAGCATCGCGCTTGTCGCCGCTGCGCGCCATGCCTGCGCCGTGTCCGGCGGGAACGTTGTTGGTGATGCAAGCGAGACGGTATCCTGCGCCCAGCAGCGTATCGAGCGCGGCAACCATCGCCGGGCGGATTGATCCAGAGAGAACCGCCAAGACCGAGGCCCCATCAAGCTTATGGCCCAATGCACCCGCTTCTTCCGCGAACAGGGCATCAAAGCGAGCAGCGTCGATTTCAGCTCGTTCGAACAGGGCCCAGGCATTGCTGTCGGGATTGGTGGCGTTGACCGTGCGGATGAAGTTTGCCGGAAGGCCCCGTTCGGCCTCGAGGCGGTTGAAGGCCTCGAACGGCGATGCGGTAATGACACCGCCGAAATCAAAGATGACTGCCTTGAAATCCGCCTGTGCCATTTTGATCCTCCCCGGCTGTTCGCGGCGAAGTGGCCTATCGGCGTCAAGAGCGCAAGGGTGCTTTCATTTGATGCAGGTCATGGTCGGTGCCGGAAAACCGGTTTAAGGGATGATCAGCAATGGGAGAAAACCGATGCGTTCGATTCTAGTCCAGGGCGGCCGCGATCAGGCCATGACTGCGCGGCTCGACACCGCGCTTGATCTGGCCCGCACGCACGAAGGCCATGTCACTATCGTTATCGACACGCCGATCGACCGGTTCGTTACCATCGATCCTTATGGCGGCACCTACGTGGCCCGGGAGGCGCTTGATTCCGCGCTGGCCGCCGATGATGCCCTGGCTGAAGCCTTTGCCGGACGGCTCGAGGGCGATGATGTTCCGTTCGACGTGATGCAATTTGAAACCCAACCGCTTGAAGCCATGCTGGCCGCTGCGCGGCTGGCCGATATTGCAGTCGTTTCGCGTACTTGCGGTTATGCCGGTGATCTGGCGCTTGAGGCTAGGTGTCCGGTCCTGGTGCTTCCATCGGACCAGCGGATCGCCTTCCCGGTTAAGACCGCCTGCATTGCTTGGGATGGAAGTGACGAGGCTGCCGCTGCACTGCGCGGTTGTACGCGTTTGCTGTGGGGATGCAGCGACGTCCACGTGCTTACTGTTGTTTCGGACAAGCTGAACGGGTTTCCTCCAACCGATGCGCTGCGCTATCTTTCGCGTCACGACATCAAGGCGGAATTGCACGAACTGACCAAGGCGGGTTCGATTGAGGAAACGCTCGCCGCGGCGGTGTCACGACTGGGGGCAGAGCTTTTGGTCATGGGCGCGTTCGGCCATAGCCGCCTGCGTGAATTCGTGTTCGGGGGCGTGTCGCGCTATTTTCTGGAACGCCCGAACGGACCGGCCTTGCTTATAGCGCACTGATCGCAAGCGGAACCAAGCCGTTAAAACAGATGCCGCCGCAATTTGTGCGCTGCGGCATTTGTTTTGCATTGGTATTCACCAAAGGGAAGGTTTGCTTCAGAGGGATGTGCAAAAGCCCCGATTTTCTGGTGCTTTGACTGTATTGCGCAACGTCAGTTGCATATTTTGCAACAAGAAATGAGCTTTTCGCACTTGCACAAAAAGCGCCCTTACCCCATTTGGAGCCTGCCTTTCAGGCATCCTCTCCCAAAACTTCCCAAGGCCGGGTCGGAAACGACCCGGCTTTTTTTTTATTCCAATTCCCGGCGTCAGCCGCGCACCGGTTGCCCTTCCGGCTCTCCCCTTTGAAAATCCCGCAACCAGTTCCTAGCTGTTGAGTTCATAGCAGGATGGGACTTTCATGGCCGACATCTCAACAATTCCCTCGGTGAGGCTGCAAGTTGCCGCAGCGCGCCAGGAAGAAAGCGGCAACGGCTTTGCCCGCTTGCCGCGTTCTGCGCTATCGGCTCTCGGTGTCACCGAAGGTGACGTGATCGAAATCGTTGGCAAGCGTGCAACGACCGCGCGCGTCATGGCCGCCTATGCCGAGGACGAAGGCCTTGAGGTCATCCGCCTCGATGGATTGCAGCGCGGCAATGCCGAAGCGGGTTCGGGCGATCATGTCGAAGTTCGCAAGGCGGAAAGCCGCCCTGCGCAGCGCGTGGTCTTTGCCCCGGCGCAAAAGGAAATGCGCCTGCAGGGGCCTGGGCAGGCGCTGAAGCGCAACTTCTTTGGCCGCGCATTGGTCGCAGGTGATATTGTCGCGACGGCGGGGCAGCAGCAGGTTCGCGACATGCCGCCGGAAGTGGCGCGGATGCTCAACGTCCCGGCCTTTGCGCTCACCCAGATCCGTCTCACTGTGGTTTCGACCTTGCCTAAGGGCATCGTCCATATCGACGAAAACACCGAAGTCGAACTGCGCGAAGAATACGAAGAAGCCCGTGCCGGCCGCGGCGATGTGAACTATGACGATGTCGGCGGCATGGGCGATACGATCCGCCAGCTGCGCGAGATGGTCGAACTCCCGCTGCGCTATCCCGAACTGTTCACCCGCCTGGGCGTTGACCCGCCAAAAGGCGTTCTGCTCCACGGTCCGCCAGGAACCGGCAAGACCCGCTTGGCCCGCGCCGTGGCCAACGAAAGCGACGCCAGCTTCTTCGCGATCAACGGTCCGGAAATCATGGGCTCCGCCTATGGCGAAAGCGAAAAGCGCCTGCGCGACGTGTTCGAGGAAGCGGCCAAGGCGGCGCCTTCGATCGTCTTCATCGATGAAATCGATTCGATCGCGCCCAAGCGTTCCGGCACCCCTGGCGAGGCGGAAAAGCGGTTGGTTGCACAGCTGCTGACGCTGATGGACGGCCTTCATACTGGGTCCAATATCGTCGTGATGGCCGCAACCAACCGCCCAGACGCTCTGGACGAAGCCTTGCGGCGTCCGGGACGGTTCGACCGCGAGATCGTGATCGGTGTGCCGGATGAAAGTGGTCGGCGCGAAATCCTGGGCATTCACACTCGCGGCATGCCGCTGGCCGAGGGCGTCGAGCTGGATGAACTCGCTCGCACCACGCATGGCTTTGTCGGCGCGGACATTGCCGCCCTGGCCCGGGAAGCGGCGATGGATGCCGTGCGGCGAATCATGCCGCAGCTTGACCTTGCGGCGCAGACGATCCCAGCCGACGTGCTGGAAAACCTGAACGTCACCCGCGAGGATTTCCTCTCCGCGCTCAAGCGCGTCCAGCCTTCGGCGATGCGCGAAGTGATGGTCGAGGTGCCGAACATTGGCTGGGCGGACATCGGCGGTGCGGACGAGGCGCAGGAAAAGCTGAAGGAGGGCATCGAGCTACCGCTCAAGAATCCGGATGCTTTCCGCCGTCTGGGCATCCGCCCGGCGCAGGGTTTCCTGCTCTATGGCCCGCCCGGGACCGGCAAGACCTTGCTGGCCAAGGCCGTGGCCAAGGAGAGCGAGGCGAACTTCATCTCGATCAAGTCGTCCGACCTGCTCTCGAAATGGTACGGCGAAAGCGAACAGCAGATCAGCCGCCTGTTTGCCCGCGCACGGCAGGTGGCGCCCTGCGTGATCTTCATTGACGAGATCGACAGCCTGGTTCCGGCTCGTGGTTCGGGAGCGAACGAGCCCCAGGTTACTGCCCGCGTTGTCAATACCATGCTGGCCGAGATGGACGGGATGGAGGAACTGTCGTCCGTCGTGGTGGTCGGGGCGACCAACCGCCCAGGCTTGGTCGATCCGGCGCTACTGCGACCCGGTCGCCTTGACGAGCTTGTCTATGTCGGCACGCCCGATGCCGCAGGGCGCGAACACATCCTCAAGATCCACACCCGCAACATGCCGCTGGCCGACGACGTCGACCTGCCCGCTATTGCGGCTGAAGCGGAACGCTTCACGGGGGCCGACCTGGAAGACCTTACTCGCCGCGCCGGGATGATTGCGATCCGGGCTCGAGGGGCTGGCGTCGACCAGGTGACCGGTGCCGATTTCCGCGCTGCGCTGGCCGATTCCCGGGCCACGGTGACCGAGGACATGGAGGCGGAATACAACCGGATGAAGGGCGAATTGAAAAAGCGCGCCGCTGCGATCAATCCTGCTCCGGTCGGCTTCCTGGCACCTGGCATGGTCAACCCCACCCGGGAGAAGAAGCACGGTTAGGTGGTCAGGCTAAACTTCGGTGCAAAGCGCGTCCGGCATGTTCTCGCGCAGCCATTCCAGCATGGCCTCGCGCATTGCCGGACGGAGCCGTGCCAGGGCTGTCGGGTCGGCGGCACTCATCACCAGCTTCAGTTCGACTGACCCGACCTGGACTTCGGAAATCTGCAGCGCGCCGGTGCGCTTGTCCCAGTCCGGATTGGCCGCAAGCAGCGCTTCGTAGGCGTCGCGGATCGGCTGGATCGGATTGCCCGGTTTGACCGGCAGGACCACCGAACCGTTGATCCCACCGCCTGCGCGCGTCCAGTTCTGGAAGCTGCCGTCGAGGAACTTGGAGGTCGGCACGATCAAGCGGCGCTCGTCGCCGGTGCGGATGACGACATAGCTGAGGCGGATGTCTTCGACCCGGCCACTCTCGCCTTCGACCACCACGAAGTCGCCGATGCGGATGGGTTCAGTAATGGCGATCTGGATTCCGGCGATCAGCGATTTCAGCGCAGGCTGGGCAGCAACGCCGAAGGCCAAGGAGATGACACCGGCAGAGGCCAACAGGGTGGTGCCGATGCTGCGCACGGCGGGAATGCCGAACAGGACTAGCGCCACGGTCATGAAAACGATCAGGAAACCTGCCGTGCGGGAGAAGATCGCAATACGGGTGCGACGACTGCGCGCTTCCATTTCGTCTTCATGGTTGGCAGTGCGCGCTTCCAGGGCCAGGGCAAAGGCCTTGACCAGCGTGAACAGCACCCAACCGAACAGCGCGGGTTCGACGAAGCGCCCGGCAATGTGCCAGATCTTTGCGATCAAGGCATTGTTTTCCGCGGTTATCGAAATTGCCACCGCAACCACCGAGAACAGGACCGGTCGGCGCAAGCGCGCAAAGACCAGATCGTCGATTTCGGACGCAGAGAAGCGCGAAGCCCGAGCGAGTATGGCGAAAACGGTGAAGTGCACGGCAATGGCGATACCCACGGCGATACCACCCTGGATTGCCGTCCGGGTCAGGGCTTCGGACCAGTCGATGACTGTTTCGGTCGCGGGCAATGCGGAAGCCATGAACATCAGTGCGCCGCTCCCCACGATAGACCGGTGCCAATCTCCACCCCCAGGGGAACGCTTAGGTCAATCGAAGGCCGTGCGGCGCTTTCCATCACCTGCCGGATGACCACGCTTGCCGCACCCACATCGGCTTCGGGCAATTCGAAGACCAGTTCGTCGTGAACCTGTAGCAGCATTCTCACGTGGCCCAGACCCGCCGCTTCCAGTGCCGGCATCATCCGCACCATCGCGCGCTTGATGATGTCGGCGCAGGTACCCTGGATCGGGGCATTGATCGCGGCGCGCTCGCTGCCCTGGCGTTCGGCCTGGTTGGGCGAGCCAATGCGCGGGAACCAGCATTTCCGGCCGAACAGCGTTTCGGAATAGCCGCGTTCCCGCACCTGGCCCAGGGTATCGTGGATATAGCGCTGGATGCCCGGGAACCGCTGGAAATAGAGGTCGATGATCGCCTGGGCTTCTTCGGCGGGTACGCCCAAGCGCGAACCGAGGCCCCAGCGGCTGATGCCATAGAGGATCGCGAAATTGACTGTCTTGGCCCGGCCGCGGGTGTCGCGGTTGACTTCGCCGAACATCTCCTGCGCGGTGCGGGCGTGGATGTCCTCGCCAGCAGCGAAGGCCTCTTTCAGCGCCGGCACATCGGCCATATGCGCGGCTAGACGCAGCTCGATCTGGCTGTAGTCGGCGGCCAGCAGGACATTGCCCGGCTCGGCAACAAAGGCATCGCGGATCTGCCGCCCGATTTCGGTGCGGATTGGAATGTTCTGCAGGTTCGGCTCGGTGGAAGACAGGCGCCCCGTCTGCGCGCCGACCAGCGAATAGCTGGTGTGGACGCGGCCGGTCTGCGGATTAATCGCCTCTTGCAAGGCTTCCGTGTACGTTGAACGCAACTTGGACAGCTGGCGCCATTCCAGCACTTTGGTAGCGATCTCCGCGCCTTCTCCGGCCAGTCCTTCGAGGATTGCCTGGTCGGTCGAATATTGCCCGGTCTTGCCCTTGCGCCCGCCTTTGTACCCCAGCTTGTCGAACAGGATTTCGCCCAGCTGCTTGGGACTGCCAATGGTAAAGGGCTGTCCGGCCAATGCATGGATCTGCGCCTCAAGCCTGGCGATTTCATCGGCGAAGGTGGCGGAAAGTCCGGCCAGCCGCTCCCGATCGACCTTGATCCCGTGGCGCTCCATCTGCGCGACGACCGGCACCAGGGGGCGGTCGACCCGCTCATAGACCCGGGTTGCGCCTTCCTCGGCCAGCCGCGGCTTGAGCAGGCGGTGGAGGCGCCAGGTCACTTCGGCGTCTTCGGCAGCATATTCGGTCGCGCGGTCCAACGGCACCTCGCCGAACGGAATGGCCTTCTTGCCGCTGCCGCAGATGTCCTTGAAGGTTAGGGTGGTGTGGCCAAGGTGTCGGGTCGACAGTTCGTCCATGCCGTGCCCGCCGCCAATCCCCTCGGTGCTTCGTCCGGCATCAAGGTCGAAGCTCATCACCATGGTGTCGTCGATCGGACCGACGTGGATGCCGTGGCGGGCGAGGATGTTGAGGTCGTATTTGCAGTTCTGCCCGACTTTCAGCACCGCATCGCTTTCCAGCAGGGGCTTGAGCAGGGCGAGTGCACGCGCCTTTTCCACTTGCACCGGACGCTCGGCAAACATGTCGGTCCCGCCGTGACCCAGCGGGATATAGCACGCTTGGCCCGGCCCGAGCGCAAGGCTGATCCCGGTAAGGTCCGCGCGCATCGCGTCAAGCGCGCTGGTTTCGGTGTCGAAAGCCACCGCATGGGCGGCCATCGCGCGCTCGATCCACTGCTGCAATGTCGCTTCGTCCTGCACACAGGCATAAAGCGTGCGGTCGATTGGCGGCAAGGGAGCGAGCGGCTGGCGGTCGCTGCCCACCTCGGTGCCCGCCGCAGCGGTAACTGGCTTGGCCGGATGAAGCTGGGTTGGCCGATCAGGGCTGCCCTTGCCATCACCCAATCGCTTGAGCAGCGAATGGAAGCCGTGCTCTTGTAGAAATGCCGAGAGTGGTTCTGGCGGGATCGCGCCTAGCTTGAAGTCATCCAATGCCATTGGCAGTGGGCAATCTTCCTTCAGCTGAACCAGCACCCGGCTTAGCCGTGCCATCTCGGCGTGCTCGATCAGGTTGTCGCGCAGCTTGGATGGCTTCATCGCCGGAGCCGCAGCAAGCGCGGCTTCCAGGCTGCCATGCTCCTGGATCAGCTTGGTCGCGGTCTTGGGTCCAACCCCGCGTATGCCGGGGACGTTATCAACCGAGTCCCCCATCAAAGCGAGAACGTCGCCCACTTTTTCAGGCGGTACGCCGAACTTCTCGATCACTTCCGGCACGTCGATGCGCTGGTTCTTCATGGTGTCGAGCATGTCGATGCACGCCTCGCCGCCTTCCGCTGCGGTGCATTTGCCGACCAGCTGCATCAGGTCCTTGTCCGACGAGACAATCGTGACGTCCCACCCGCGATGCGTGGCGGCGCGGGCATAGGAGGCGATCAGGTCATCCGCTTCCAGCCCGGTTTCCTCGATGCAGGGCAGGCTGAACGCCCGCGTCGCGTCGCGGATCAAGGGGAACTGCGGTTTCAGGTCTTCCGGTGGAGGAGGGCGGTTGGCCTTGTACTGATCATAGATCTCATTGCGGAAACTGGTGCCTGAAGCGTCAAGAATTACCGCAAGGTGTGTTGGGCCATCAGCCTTGTTCAGGTCCTCGGCCAGCTTCCACAGCATCGTTGTATAGCCATAGACTGCGCCGACCGGAGTTCCTTGCGGATTCGTCAGCGGCGGCAGGCGGTGATAGGCGCGGAAAATGTATGCTGATCCGTCGACCAGATAGAGATGCTGCTTGGGCTCCATGGGTCAAGCCTAGCAGTATGAATGTCGCAGGGTAAGGCCTGGGCGAAACCGGACTGTGGGCACTGTGGGCACTGTGGGCAACGCGAAAAGGTCAACGCTGCGCTTCGGCCGGTCGTATCGCCGCTATCCTTCGCTTGCATCACTCCCACAACGGAACTAAATGGCAGGTGAAGTCTACCTCTAAGGTAGGCTTTCCGTACGGGCCCAAATGTCCCAAAGGCGTGGGGTCCGTGCGTGGTCCACAAACTGTTCAAGGATTTATTCATGCGCAAGATCATTCTCGCTGCTGCCGTTGCCGGTGCTGCTCTGACTCTGTCGGCCTGCTCGAACGGCGCTGACGAAGCTACCGCTACGGAAGCTGCTTCGGACGTCGCCACCGACGCCGCTGACGCCGCTGCCGACGTGAAGGATGCTGCCGCTGAGGCCGCTGCCGCCGCTTCAGACGCTGCTGACGATGCCGCAAAGACTGCCGAAGACGCTGCCAAGGAAGCCGCTGCTGCTGCCGACGAAGCTGCCAAGAAGATGTAATCTTCGCCTTCAGGCAAACCGGATCGGGGCGCGAGGGAGTTTTCCTTCGCGCCCTTTTCTTTTGCCTGCTTGACTCGTTTAATCGCGCGATTAACTCTTCGCTCCAGCCGGGAAGACTGGCGGGAGAGACAGACCTTGAGCATTTCCTTGTCAGATGGGCTTGCCACGGCCCTCCAGCGGATCGGCTTGCCCGCGCCGGAGGCACTGGAACGCCTTTCCGGCGGCGCGAACATGGAAAGCTGGCGGTTTACGGCGGGTAACGAAACCTGCGTTCTGCGCCGCGCTCCCTCTCTCGAAATGATGGCCGGTCGCCCGATGGATCATGCTGCCGAAGCCGCGCTGATCCGCGCAGCTCGCGCCGCAGGCGTGATGGCGCCCGAAGTGTTGGTAGAGCTGCAACCTGAAGACGGGATTGGTTCGGGTTACGTGATGCGAGCCCTGTCAGGGTCCCCCGATCCCAACGCATTTCTCGCCGAAGCCGATCCGCACCTGGCGATCCGCGACATTGCCCGCGAACTGGTCGCGACGCACCACACGGAATGCAGCGGACTGCCCGTGCCAGTCATGGACACGGCCGATGCGCTTGCTGAACTGCGCAGCCGCTTCATGGCCTATGGGGGCGATCGTCCGATCCTCGCGCTGGCGCTGCGCTGGCTTGAGGCGAACATCCCGCCGCCGGTTACGCCCAGCCTGGTCCACGGCGATTTCCGTCTGGGCAATCTGATGTTCGAGAACGGCCGGGTTACCGGCGTGCTCGATTGGGAACTGGCGCACTTGGGGGATTGGCACGAGGACCTGGCCTTCGGCTGCATGACTGTGTGGCGTTTCTCCCGGCCTGATCGGCCCGGCTATGGCCTGACCACGGTCGAGGAACTCGCCGCCGCTTATGAAGAGGCGGGGGGCGCGAAATTCGATCCGGCCCGGTTCCAGTTCTGGACCATCTATCGCACGTTCTGGTGGGCCCTCGGCTGCCTGCAGATGGGCGGTTTCTGGCGCGCCGGACATGATCGCTCGGTCGAACGGGTCGTGGTTGCCCGCCGCACGGCCGAACAGGAACTTGACCTCCTGCTGCTGCTGGAAGGACTTGCTCCGGAGGAGGAGCGCCATCGTCCGCTGGCTCCCGCGCAGGTCCCGCTTGAACCCGGTTCGGGGGAACCAAGCGGCGCGGAAATTCTCACCGCCATATCGGAATGGTTGAATAGCGAGATCAAGCCGCTCGTCTCTGGCCGGGGCAAGTTCGACCTGGCGGTTGCCCGCAATGCCCTGGGCATCGTCGCGCGTGAGATTGTGCAGCGCCCGGTGGCCTCGGATGCGGCGCTTTCCGCCGATCTGCTGGCAGGGACCGTAGACCTGACAACTCCCGGCCTGCTTGCCCGGCTGCGCCGGATGGCGCTCGACAAGCTTTCCGCAGACATGCCGAAATACCCTGCCCTCGCTGCGGCGCGGGTCAAATGGGAAGGAAACTGAAATGGATTTTGCGCTCCCCAAGGACCTGCTGGCCTACCTTGACGAACTGGACGATTTTATCGCCCGCGAGATCAAGCCGCTTGAGCATCAAGATGACAATATCCGTTTCTTCGATCACCGCCGTGAATGGGCCCGAACCGATTTCGAAAACGGCGGCCTGCCCCGGCACGAATGGGAGGCACTGCTGCGCGAAGCCTCGATCCGTGCCGACAAGGCAGGACATTGGCGCTTTTCCGCACCGAAGAAGTATGGCGGCAAGGATGGATCCAACCTGTGGATGGCTGTGATCCGCGACCGCTTTGCGGCCAAGGGCCTGGGCCTGCACAACGATTTGCAGAACGAACACTCGATCGTCGGCAATTTCCCGTTCGTGGCAATGTTCGAACATTTTGGCACGCAGGAGCAGCAGGATGAATTCATCCTGGGCGGTTTTGCGCGTGAGAGGCGCACTGCCTTTGGCTTGACCGAGCCGCATCATGGTTCCGACGCGACCCATATGGAAACCCGCGCGGTGCGTGAAACCCGCGATGGCGTTTCGGGTTGGCGGATCGATGGCGAAAAGATGTGGACCACTGGGATGCACGTCGCCACGCATTGCGTCACTTTCGCCCGGACCAGTGGCAAGGATGGTGATGCCAAGGGGATTACCTGCTTTCTTGTCCCGAACCCGACCGACGGCCTGGTGATCGAGGAATACCTCTGGACCTTTAATATGCCGACCGATCATCCCCGGGTTAGCTTTACCAATGTCTGGGTGCCGGACAGCGCGATCCTGGGGCCGATCGACGGCGGACTGGCGATTGCCCAGTCTTTCGTCCACCAGAACCGCATTCGACAGGCGGCCAGTTCGCTTGGTGCGGCGACCTACTGCGTCGAAGAGTCGGTGAAGTATGCGCGGGAACGCAAGCCATTCGGGCAGGAACTTGCCCGCAATCAGGCGATCCAGTTCCCGCTGGTGGAATTGGCCACCCAATGCGAAATGCTTCGCACCCTGATCTACAAGACCGCCTGGGAAATGGATCAGATGGAGCACAAGGAGATCGAGCACAAACTCTCGGACAAGATCTCGATGTGCAATTATTATGCGAACCGCCTGGTCTGCGAAGCTGCAGACCGGGCGATGCAGGTCCACGGCGGGATCGGCTATTCGCGGCATAAACCATTCGAGCATATCTATCGTCACCACCGCCGCTATCGCATTACTGAAGGGGCGGAGGAAATTCAGATGCGCAAGGTCGCCGCTTATCTGTTTGGCTATCTGGGGCCGCGCAGGGCGCAGTTCAGCGCCTGATCAACGCCCTTCCTACCAAAGAAAACGGCCGGTTCGGAACCCGAACCGGCCGTTTCTTTTTGGCGTTATGCCTTCGATCAGAAGTCGAAGGTGACCCGGCCGTAGAGGAACCGGCCGCTGAAGCCGAACGGCGACTGCGACGAATACGGCAGGTAGCTGTTGTTAAGACCATAGTTGTAACCATTGACCGTGCCATAGGGCAGGCGGTCCGGATACTGGTCGAACAGGTTGTTCGCGCCAACTGCGACCTGAACTTGGTCGAGCAGCTTGTAGCGCAGTTCAAGATCGGCAACCCACTTCGGCGTCAGGGTGATATCACCCGGAGCGCTGCCCTTGGCAATGGTGATGTCGCCGCTCGGACCCGGCAGGAACACCTTGCCGTAGCGGTTGGCGCGGGCGGTCATGGCGAACTTGCCCAGTTCCCAATCAAGACCAAGGTTCAGCTTGTTCGACGGCTGGCCGTCGGTCAGGCGGAACGATTCCGCGCGGGCAAAAAGCCGTGCCGCGGTGAACCCGGAGAAGGTCCGGCGATCGGTGATCTTGTTGCGGTTCAGGTTGAAGCCAGCAGTCAAGGTCAGCTTGCCAGCACCAAAATCGGGCATGCGATAGCTGCCGACAATATCCAGACCTTCGGTACGGGTATCGATCCCGTTGATGAAGAACCGGGCTGAGGTGCCCTGCACCTTGGCCGCGGTCAGGATCGCCACGACGTCCGCACCGGTCAGGTTTTCGGTCAAGGTGATGCGATCGTTGATCTTGATATTGTAGTAGTCAACCGTGACGCTGAGCCCGCGGACCATGTTGAAGGCCACACCGCCGCCGATGTTGACTGACTTTTCCGGGGTCAACGGCTGTGCGCCGAGCGCCTTGGCAATCGGTGAATCGACCGGGAAGGTCCCGATTTCAATCAGCGTTCCGTTGACGTTGTTGGTCGAGGTGGTCGAGAAGAACTGCTGGGCCATCCCCGGGGCGCGGAAGCCGGTGGAGATAGAACCACGCAGCGCCAGGCCCTCGACCGGCTCGAAGCGAGCGGCGATCTTGCCGTTCACCGTATCACCGAAGTCCGAGAAGTGTTCGTAACGGCCAGCCACCTGGACGTTGATCATGTCATTCAGGTCGGAATCGAGTTCCACGTAACCGGCAAAGCTGTCACGCGACTTGTCGACTGCCGTGCTCGGGGCAAAGCCCGGGAAGACCTGCGAGCCAGGAGCAGCGCCATTGCTGAAGGTGTAGGGACCGGCAATGTAGCTGGCCGGTTCGCCGGGAACGATCTTGTAGTTCTCGTTGCGCCATTCAAACCCGGCGGCAAGCGAGGTTTCGCCGACGCCCAGATCGATGTCGCGTTGCGCGTCAAAGTTGACCGAAGTCTGACCCGAACGCATGCCACCGGCTTTGAAGGTTTTTGGGCTGACAAGACCGCCGAGCGACGTGTTGAAGCTGTTCTCGATGGTGTAGTCCAGACGGTTCGAACCGTAGTTGACCGAGAGGTCCAGGTTCCAGCCCGACGTTTCGCCGCGCACGCCGGCAGCAGCCGCAATGTCGGTGATCGAAGTGGCGATCAGCGGGAGGAAGCCGTTGGGATAGAACGGCTGGCCACCATTGGCCCAGTCCGCATTACGAGCGTCGTTGGCGCGGCGATAGAAGCCGGCACCGTTGGCGTCGCGGTGGCCATAGCTGCCGAAGGTATAGAGTTCAAAGCCGTTGCTGAGATCGGCACCGCCATTGAGGAAGAAGTTCAGGTCCTGCGACAGACCGTCACCGAAGCGGTGCAGGTAGCGGCTGATCGTGGTTTCACGAACATCGCCCGCAGCCGTGTACTGGCGGCGCAGGTCCGGACCGGAGCGGTTGGTCGGCGAGCGGTCGCGGTATTCCGTCGTGAAGCTGAGGTAACCATTGTCACCCAACGGCAGGTTGAGGTTGGTGGCCAGCGTGTAGGTGTCGCCATCGCGGCGGGTGCGATCCTTGCCGGTGAAGGTGATCACCGGGTCACCGGTAGCCGCAGTGGTCGGGGCCACCGAGGCGACTTCTCCGACGCCGGTCATGGTGGTCACATACTTGCCGAAGCTTGCCTGGGCCTTGTTCGAGCCGCGCTTCTTCAGCTGGATGTTGATGACCCCGGCGATGGCATCAGAACCGTACTGCGAAGACGCACCGTCGCGCAGTACTTCGATCCGCTCGATGGCCAGCGAAGGAATGGTGTTCATGTCGACACCGGCCGAACCGCGGCCGACCGAACCGTTCAGGTTCAGCAGCGACGAAAGATGGCGGCGCTTGCCGTTGACCAGCACCAGCACCTGGTCAGGCGCCAGGCCGCGCAGCGTGGCGGGGCGAAGCGAGTCAGTGCCGTCGGTCAACGAGGGCTGCGGGAAGTTGAACGAAGGCACCAGGTTGTTGAGCAACCGGTTGGTTTCGGTCGTGCCGCTGCTCTGCAGGGCTTCGGAACTGATTACGTCGATCGGCACGGTGCTGTCGGCCACGGTCCGGTCGGTGCGGCGCGTACCGGTAACGATAATCGCCTGGCCGTCGTCTTCCGATGCGTTCTGGCCAGAAGTGCTCTGCGCCGAAGCCGGATTCACGGAAAGCGAAAGGGCAAGTGCGCCCAGCGCGCCGCCTAGATAAATGGATTTACGGAAATTCATGATTGGTCTCCCCTGAATTTACTTAGCCCATATTCGCACCTGCACCATGCTGCAAACTGCGGTTCTGTTTTAAATGCAAGGAACGCGATGATTGATGCTATTTGGCCACACTAGGCATTTAGCCGCGACAAACCCGATCGGCAGTGAATGCGGCTTCGAATTGCCAAGCGGCGGAAGCTTTCCCGGACCGTGGTCAATGCGGATGCAAAAAAGGGCGGTCGTGCCAAGCAGCAGCGAGACATGCCAGCTCATCATGGCTGCATTACCGTGGGTCTCTTCTTCTCACCTTGAAACGATCATCTTCGTAGTCTGAATATTCGGAGTAGCGATGCGCGGCCTTGGTGGGATCGAACTTGGTGAGCACCGCTCCCAGGATGTTGGGCCGCATTGCGCGCAGGCGCCCCAGAGATGTTTTCAGCGAACCGTGGCGCCCCCGGTCTGATTCAACGATGAACACGACCCCATCGACAAGAGCGGATATCAGCGGAGCATCGGCCAAACCGAGGATCGGAGGGCTGTCAAAGATGACCACGTCATAGCAGGCAGTCATTTCGCCCATCAGTTGCGCCATCCGTTCGGCAGCAATCAATTCGCTTGGACTGGGGGGCACCGGCCCGGAACAGACAATGTCGAGACGATCTTGGCCACTGTTCCGGATGACCTGGTCCAAGCCCTCTTGCCGGGTTAGCAGCGTGGAGAGCCCGGTCGCGTTGTCCAAAGAAAATTGCTGATGAATGCCTGGTCGGCGCAAGTCCACATCGACCAGCAAGACCCTTCGGCCCATGCGGGCAAATCCCCGCGCCAGTTCGCAACTGGTTGTCGTTTTGCCTTCGGATCGCTGCGCACTGCTGACGAGCAGGGTTGGCGGCAGGCCCTTGCTGGTCGAATAGAGCAGGGCACTGCACAATGAATTGTAGCTTTCGGAAATGGCCGACTTAGGGTCGTTGAGTTCATCGCGAAGCGATGCCTCATGCGTGCGCGGCACCACACCGAGCAAGGCCAGTCGCAGCTTGTTCTCGATGTCCTCCGGAACGCGGATGATTTGGTCGAATTGACTGCGCAGGAAGGTGGCCAGAGCGGCAAATCCCAGCCCACCAAGCAAGGCAAAGGCGATATTTTTCATCAAGTTGGGCGAAGAGGCCTGGATCGGCGGACTCGCGCGGTCGATAATGGCGATATTGCTGGTGCTGATTCCGGCCGAGGCGTTGAGCTCCTTGTAGCGTTGCAGCAATCCATCATACAGAGCGCGGTTGGTATCGGCCTCTCGTTCCAGCAAGTTGTACTGCACGGCGCGGTCCTGCTCGGACAAGGTTGCTGCTTTCAGCGCCTCGACCTCGGCGAAAAGCTTGGTCTCGGTCGCCAGCGCGGCTTCGTAATCAGCCATGGCGGCGCTACGCATGTTCTGTGCGGCTTGGTTCAACTGGCTGTCCAGAGCGGCCAACTGGGCGCGCAATTGCTGAACAGCTGGGTGGCCGTCGAGCCGTCTGGTCAGTTCCTCCTGGAGCCGGGCCTCAACCTCCGCGCGCTGGGTGAAGAGCGCTTGTACCGCCGGGTTCTGCAATGCTTCGCGGTCCACCAGCAGAGGCTTCGCAGTCAAGGATCTGACCCGCCCCTCGGCGGCAATGCGTCGGACCCGGGCTTCCGAGGCAGCGCTGTTCACTTGTGTCAGGCTGGCCGCAATGATGCTGGCTGAACCCGGACCAGCTGGTTCATGCGCGATAGCCGCAGACCCCTGCCGCGGTCGGATCAGCCCGACCTGGCGGGCATAATTGTTGAGATCGCGTTCCGATTCCTCCAGTCGCAACTTCACATCCTGCAACTGACCGGAGATGAAACTGCGGGCATAGGCCGAACTGTCATAGCGCTGTTGCAAGGAGGCCTGAATGAACTCTTCAGCATAGGCATTGGCAATCCGGGCTGATAACGCGGCGTCGGTGCTTTCAAATGTAATGGTGGCAATGCGGGAATTGCGCGGAAGCTTGGCTGCCATGTTCCCACGCAGCAGCGCCAGCGTTGTCTCGCGAACAGCCGCAGATGGCGCATTCGGACCTGGCGCCGTGGCTTCCATTTGCGCATAGAACGTCGCGTTACCCTGGAGTTGAAGTCGCGTCATAACCCGCTCGGCGATGGCGCGACTCTTGAGCACGTCCAGCTCCGTTTGCAGAAAACGATCCGTATCCCACCCGTTGTTTGCCAGTGGTTCCGTTTCGATCTCGTTGCCTAGCACGCGTTGCGACTGGTCATTGATTTGGACCGATGCAGTAGCGGTGTAGCGTTTGGTCGTGATCAGGGTTGCGATCAGGGCAATAGTCAACGCAGTGGCGATCATTGCTGCAATCAGCCACAGATTGGCCCGCACAGCGGCAGCGACATAGCGAAGGTCAATCAAAGGTCTGCGCGGTTCGAGGTGGATGTCGTCCAGCGCAAGGTAAGGTCCAGCTGGAATCACATTTTGCGGCACGATTTGCGAATCCATCCGCTTGAACCTTCTAGAACTGTGAAAACACATTGAGCAGCGGGGCGGCCTGCAGGACATCACGGTAGACGCCGCGCAATGCGGAATAGCCCACCACCACGACGTCGCCGGCCACAACCAGCGGGTCCGGTTCGCGGCCGGCGCGAATCTTGTTGAGATCAAAGCGAGCGGCCATCCTTCGCCCATTGACCGAGCGGAACACGATGATTTCGTCCAGCTTTGCAACATTGGTTGGGCTTTGGGCCCGGGCTATGGCGGAAAGGAGGGTGTCGTTCGGTGCGATCCGGTACACCCCAGGCAACTTCACTTCGCCTTCAACCGTAACGGTCTGCGCACGCGGAGAGACGAGCGCAACCACCACGCGTGGCTCGCGCAGGTATTTGCGGCTCAACCTTTCCGCGATGACGTTGGACAGTTCCGGCGCGGTCAATCCAGCAGCCAGAAGGCTTCCGGCCAGCGGTATCTGGATTTGCCCCGCATCGTCGACCTGGACTTTGTCGCTAGAGAGTTCCGGTTCCTGAAATACCTGCACACTGATCGTATCGCCCGCCCCGATACGATAAGCCGGCTTCAGCGACGATCCGTTCAGAGGAGGCGCTATAGCATAGGCCGCTTCGCCATTTGGCAATCCCGCAGATTGCAAAGAGGGTTGGCATGCAGACAGGGCCGTACATGCCAAGGCGAGCAATTGCAGGCGCCCTCTAGCTGTCAATCCTGCTACTCCCAAACGACCCAAACCGTTGCTGCGAAACCGGGAGCAGCAACCCCGCCGCAGCAACGGACAAGGCATCTAATTGCATGAATCATAATGAATAATCAACCTGGCAGTGGGGCAGAAGGATCAGCACCGTAGCGGCGGCGAAACACGCTTGTCTTCTGCGTTCGGGTCTGGCGGACGCCACGCAGTCGGCACAGCGAAGCTCCTCCATCGGCAAGGGCTCTCAGAATGCTTTTGGGTGGATCAGGACGCGCAGGGTGCGAACCACGATGGCGACATCGCGCCAAAGCGACCAACCGTTGAGATATTCCAGATCTGCACCAAGCCGGCGGATCAGATCGCTTTCGGCGTTTGTCGCGCCGCGAAGACCCCGGACTTGGGCCAGACCCGTCAAGCCCGGCTTCAGAGCATGACGTATCCAGTACTGGTCATCAATCTCCCAGAACAGCTTGGCCCCGGCCTGTGATCCCAGAGCATGGGGGCGCGGTCCGACGATAGACATTTCTCCTTTGAGGACATTCAGCAGCTGCGGCAGCTCGTCGATGCTGGTGCGGCGGATGAAGGCTCCTACCCGCGTAAGGCGGGGATCGCTTTGCTGGGTGGAACGCGTTCCGTGCGGATCGAGGGCGGCGAGCCGCATCGATCTGAACTTATACATGCGGAAGAAGCAGTTTCCGCGGCCCACCCGTCGCTGTACGAAGAGGACTGGACCGCCGTCTTCCAAACGGATTGCGAGCGCCGCCAACAACATTGTCGGAAAGAACACGAGCAATCCCAGGCAGGCGAGACCCAGGTCGAAGCCGCGCTTGATGGCACGGGAACGCAATCCCAATGGTCCAACGGACACCAGCAGAAAGCCGTGCCCGCTGGCGATTCTCGCCCCGTGTGCCGCCAGTTGCGTGACAGTTTCGTCGGTCACTTCGCCTTCGATATTCACGCTGCGCAGAATTGTCGCCCAGGTTGCGCGGCGCCCGGATGGGCAGCTTACGGTCACGCGATCAACCCCGGCAAGAAGCAGGCCAATCCGGTGTAGCGAAACGGGATCATTCAGCGCCGGGACAATTCCGAAGGTGGCAAGATCGATATGGTGCGCCCCAGGCAATTCGATGGGGGGACCTTCGTCCCGGATCACCAGTTGGCTGGTCACCGTACCGCCGCAGTGCCAGGCTATGAACCGATCCATTTGGTAGCGTAGCCCGATCAAGGCGATTGCGGCCGCGATGGTGCCCGAACCGAAGAGAACCCGGGAAAACTCTGCGCTGGACTTGGTATAGAAGGCGATGAAGATCGTCAGCGCCGCGGCGATTGCCAAGGCGTGAACCGCGCGCATCGCGCCGATCCGCGACTGTTGCAGCGCTTCGTGCGAATAGGACCCGTTGTAGAGCGCAACGGTCAGAAAAAGTGGCAGAATGAGATCGCTGATCCGGCTTGCTTGGCCGGGACCTGTTTCACCCAGATAGAGCGAACCCGGGATCAGGAACCCAGCGTAGATCGCGATAATATCCCCCAGCAGCAGGGCAAGATAGCATTGCAGCCGACGGCGCTCCAAGGACCTGGCAACGGGGCGCGCAATGGGGTTGGTCCTCAAGACCGGACCAGGCAACAGACCAGCTGTTACGTGCTCGTTCATTGCGACTGCGACGCCGTGTTGCAAACCCAGATGCGAACATGACTGACTTTGCCTACTGCGGCAAGTGGATCGCAATCAAAAACCGTTTAAATTCAGGCACGTGGCGCTGCGGCTCGGGCGATTTCGGTCAAGCCTTGCGCCAGGAGCAGTTCCGCATTCTGGCTATTGGCAAGCAGCGTGCGATGCAATTCGACCAGCTTCTCGATCAGACGTGCCAGCCGCTTGCCGCGCCATTTGCGCAGCTGTACGCCCAATTCGCGTTCGTCTTTCCAGAACACGCGGCGGGCCGCCACTTCGCCTTTCAGCAGCGCCTGGACATCGCCGCGGGGTCCAAGCTTGCCGGCAAGCTGTGCCAACTGCGCCGCGCGGCGCTCGAAAGCGAGGAGAACGCCGACGGGATTGAGCCCCAGTTCCCTGACGCGGTGCAGTTCCGCTCCGACCTTGCCCGTTTCACCAGAGAGAACCACGCTGACCAGGGAGGCAAAGCCGTCATCCTCGGTCCGCGCGCCGATTGCTTCCAGGGCCTCGATGTCTGCGTTTCGGGGGCTTTCCGGACTGGCATCGAGATAGAGTGCCAGCTTGGTCACTTCCGACTGGGCCAGCCGCGTGTCCAGCGCAGCGGCCCGGGCAATGCGCTCCGCCAAGTCACCGCCAAGCCTGAGACCCGCTGGTCCGGCCATCTGCCGCACGCTTTCGGTGACGCTGCGCAGGTCTGGTGGGTAGAACATCGCGACCAGGCCGTCAGACCGGTTGGCCAGCAGTTTGGCAGTGCGCGACTTGTCCGTCGCGCCAGTCGCTACGATCAGGACCGGGCAACCTTCCACTTCGCCTTCCAGCAGAGTTTGCACCGCGTCGTGAACCTCGTCCCCGGCAGCGCGAACCCAGATATGCCGGCTTTCTCCGAACAATGACGTGGACCGCGCTTCGTCCCCCAGTTTGACCGGATCGCGCTTCAATTCCGCGCCGCTCAGTTCGATCCGCTCGCCGGGATCGGCCAGCAAGCTGGCGATGGTGTGCGCTGCATCATTCGCCCCGGCCTCGTCCGGACCGCAAAAGAAAAAGACACGCGCCTCCTGCGCCGCGCGCGGAGCCAGTGCCTTGAAATCCTTTTGGGTCGCCTTCACTGGCCGCCGCTGCGCAGTTTGAGCGCGACACGGGTGACGATCCGGTCGGCGACCTGCCGGGTGAGATTTTCCAGCGCGGTATTTTCGGCCGCGATCGTTGCGTATTCAGACGACACCACGTCGATCCCGGCATCAGAGCCGGCTGAGGCATCGAGCACGATTTCGCCGCTGGCCAGATCGACCAACTGATAACGTGCGCGCAGGGTGCGGCGTTCACGCGCCACCGTATCGTCTGACAGCAGGCCCAGGCCTTCAACTTTGTCGTCGAGACGCACGTCGAGACGATAGCGGGCGCCGCCGTCGCGCCCTGCGCCCAGCCGATCAACCAGTGCATTGCGCATCAGCCAACCGGCCTTGCCTTCGATGGTCGATACGTCGATCCCGGTCAGGCCCTGCGCAACTGTGCCGGTGGCTCCACCCGCATACATCGGTTTCAGCCCGCAGGCCGAGAGCAGCAAGGCCAGCGCGAGAGCGAAGAACCGCATCATGCGACCAGATTGACCAAACGATCGGGCACCACGATTACCTTTTTCACCGGCTTGCCATCGAGAGCACGCTGGACCTTCTCGCTCGCCAGTGCAAGCGCTTCAAGTTCCTCCTTGGGCAAACCCTTGGCAACGGTAACGGTGTCACGCAGCTTGCCCAGCACCTGGATCGCGATGGTCACTTCGTCCTCGACCAGCAGCGCCGGATCGACGGGGGGCCACGGTGCATCGGCAACCAGGCCCTGGCCGCCGATGGTTGTCCAGGCTTCTTCGGCCAGGTGCGGCATCATCGGCGCAACCAGCAGCAGGATCACGCGGATCGCGGCGCTGCGGCTGGCCGAAGGCCGGGCTTTTTCCACCGCGCTGGTCAGTTCGTAAATCCGCGCCACGGCCTTGTTGAAGCTGAGCGCGGCGATGTCTTCACCCACCGCGGCGACGGTCTGGTCGCGCTTGCGGTCGAGCGCCTTATCCTCTCCGGTTGCGGCGGCGTCGTATTGTCCGAACAGACGCCACAGGCGCTGGACGAAACGAGCGCAACCTTCGATCCCCGCTTCGGACCAGGGCAGGTCGCGCTCGGGCGGGCTGTCGGACAGCATGAACCAGCGCACCGCGTCGGCGCCGTACTGAGCAATAATGTCGTCCGGATCGACAACGTTCTTCTTGCTCTTCGACATCTTGATGACCCGGCCGATCTCGACCGGCTGGCCATCGGCCCTGAGCGTCGCGCTGTCGCCGCCGCGATCGACTTCGGCCGGGCTGAAATAGACCGGCTGGCCGTTGGCTGGATCGACCCGCGAATAGGTCTCGTGCGTGACCATGCCTTGCGTGAACAGGCTGGCAAACGGCTCTTTCACGTCGATCAGGCCGATGTGATTGAGCGCGCGGGTCCAGAACCGGGCATAGAGCAGGTGCAGGATCGCGTGCTCGATCCCGCCGATGTACTGCTCTACTGGCAGCCACTGCTTGATCACTTCGGGATCGAACGGGCGGTCGGACGGCTGGCTGGCAAAGCGCAAGAAGTACCACGAGGAGTCGACGAAGGTGTCGAGCGTGTCGGTCTCGCGCTCGGCCGGTTTGCCGCACTTCGGGCAATCGACGTGGCGCCAGGTCGGATGCCGGAGCAGCGGATTGCCCGGGGTCTTGAAGTCCACGTCCTCGGGCAAGGTCACCGGCAGCTGGCTTTTTGGGACCGGAACCACGCCGCAGGCTTCGCAGTGGATGAACGGGATCGGCGTGCCCCAATAGCGTTGCCGACTGACCCCCCAGTCGCGCAGGCGGTACTGGGTTTCGGCCTGGCCCCAGCCTTCGTGTGCGGCCTTGGCGATGATGTCCGCCATGGCCTCATCGATGGTCAGGCCGTCGAGCCATTCGGAATTCACGATGCGGCCCAGACCGGTATAGGCCTCGTTGCCATGGAACACCGGGTCGGTTTCGTCCCCTTCGGCGACGACGCGGGTCACCGGCAGTTCGTACTTACGGGCGAAGTCGAGGTCGCGTTGGTCGTGCGCCGGACAGCCGAAGACCGCGCCGGTGCCGTAGTCCATCAGCACGAAGTTCGCGACATAGACCGGCAGGTGCCACGACTTCTTGAGCGGGTGCTCGACCGAGTAACCGGTGTTGAAGCCCTTCTTCTCGGCGGTTTCCAGCTCGGCCGCCGTGGTGCCGCCTTGCTTGCACTCGGCAATGAAGTCCGCCAGTTCCGGCACGCTCTCCGCCATCTTGCGGGCGAAGGGATGGTCAGCGGCGATCGCGACGAAGCTCGCGCCGAACATGGTGTCGGGCCGGGTGGTGTAGACTTCGATCCCGTCGCTGCTGTCGACGAAGCGGAACGTGCAGCGCAGGCCCTGGCTCTTGCCGATCCAGTTTTCCTGCATCAGCCGGACCTTCTCGGGCCAGTTCTTGAGCTCACCCAGGCCGGCCAGCAGATCATCGGCAAACTGCGTGATCTTGAGGAACCACTGGTTGAGCTTGCGCTTTTCGACCAGCGCGCCGCTCCGCCAGCCGCGTCCATCGATCACCTGTTCGTTGGCCAGGACCGTCATGTCGACCGGGTCCCAGTTGACGGCCGATTCCTTGCGATAGACCAGCCCGGCCTGATAGAGATCCAGGAACAGCGCCTGTTCCTGGCCGTAATAGTCCGGCTCGCAGGTTGCCAGCTCGCGGCTCCAGTCGAGCGCGAAGCCCAACCGCTTGAGCTGCGCCTTCATGTTGGCGATGTTGTCGCGGGTCCAGCCGCCGGGGTGGACGCCCTTTTCCATCGCGGCGTTTTCCGCGGGCATGCCAAAGGCGTCCCAGCCCATCGGATGGAGCACTTCAAACCCTTGCATCCGCTTGGTCCGGGCCAGCACGTCGCCCATGGTATAGTTGCGGACATGGCCGATGTGGATGCGCCCCGAAGGATAGGGGAACATCTCGAGGACATAGCTGCGCGGCTTGGCCGAAGCATCGTCGGCCTTGAAGGTCTGGGCCTGGTCCCACGCGGCTTGCCAGCGCGGGTCGGCGCTGGCTGGATCGAAACGGTCGCTAGTCATGTCCGCCGCTCTAGCGCCTCAGCACTCCGGCGCAAGCCGGGATCGCTGCGGATCAGGCGCAAAGCAGTGCGCGGCGCGCCTATTTCCCGGCGGAAGCCTGGCGGCGCAGGTCGCGGGCGCGGGTCAGGATGACGTCTTCCAGCTTCTGCACGCTGGCCGCCGCAACCGGAGCGCCGACCCAGTTGCCGCCCTGGTTGACCTGACGGCTTGCCGCCACGCGCAGTGCATCGGCACGCAGGTCCTGGTCGAGGATCGTAACCGACACCTTCATCCGTTCGTTGGGATTGTTCGGATTGGCATACCAGTCCGTGACGATCACGCCGCCATTGCTGTCGGTCTGAAGCAAGGGCATGAACGACAGGGCTTCAAGGCTGGCGCGCCACAGGTAGGAGTTCACCCCGATCGTGGTGACTTTGCTGGCCGCCATGTCCCCCTTGGGCCGGTCCTTCCCTCCGCATGCGGCAAGCGACAGGGCGGCAATGGCCAGAAACCCGGCGCGGGCAGCAGTGCCCAGGATGCTCGCTTGGGAAGAAGTGCTGGCAGTCATTCGGTTCATCCGGTCCTGAATTGCATTGGGCCAGCGCGGCTTGCTGGTGCGCTGCCTCTATAGCCGAGGCAGGCGGCGCGGCAAGCCTGCTGTGCGCCGCTATAACCGGTCCGCGGCGTGAACCCGGGCTGAATGGCAAGTGCGCCGCGCCGATTAAGCTGCAATTCAGGCTGGAGCCGGCATTTCCTGCTTGGACTTGCGCATGAATTGCGCGACAATCGCTTTATGGGAACAAGCCTGTCCATGACCGCCGCAACGATTCCCGGCAAACGCAAGAGCGGCAATGCCGCGGGGGCCGGGCTGTTGTTCGCTGCCGTGGGTCTGTTGGCACTGCCTTCTGCGGTTCTGGCCTTCTCTAGCCGGTTTGATGCGCTTCACTCCCGCTCGCCGATGGTCGACGGGGGATTTCAACCCGCTGCAGTCGATCCGCGCCTGGCGCGCTCGATCACGGTCCGGGCGCTGTCGAAGGACCGGACCTTCCGGTTCACTCCGGCCGCGACGCCGACCCGTCCCGATGGTGCGGTGACGGTGGCTGTCCGGGTCGATGGACGCTCGTTCCTGCGAACCAGTGCCGCGGTTGAAGCCGCCGCGGGCAAAGGGGGCAGCCTGGGCATCGCGCCGACCGCCTACAGCCTGGGTGCGGCGCGGGGCTATCACAGCTTCGCGCAGAGCGGAGCCTCGGCACCCGCCCCGTCGTTTCGCCCGGTGGAGATGCCGGATCTGGCCTCGTTCCGGCCGCGCCAGCCTGCGCCTGACAATCCGTCGCGTTTTGCACCGCGGGTCGAATTCGACGAACGCCAGAAGACCGGCCGCAGCCCGCGAACCTTCGAACAGAGCGACCAGACGGTTGGCCTTGGCGGCGCTTATCGCGTCTCGCGCAATCTTGATGTGACCGCCGGAGTCCGCGTGACGTCTGACCGGGACCGTCTCCGACCGCTGACCGATGGCAAGCAGGACAACCAGGCGGTTTACGTTGGAACCCAGTTCCGCTTCTGATCTTCTCTTCGAAATAGCTATGCGCGGCGCTTGCCGCACGGACCGGCGCACCATAAGCTTGCCCTAGCGGAATCATCCGCAAGGGAGGGCAGCAGATGGCGCGCGTGGCAATCGTGACCGGCGGAACCAGAGGCATTGGCGAGGCGATCTGCCTGCGGCTGCAAAAGCAGGGCCATGTGGTGATCGCCAACTATGCGGGGAACGAGGAAAAGGCCCGCGCCTTCACCCAGCGCCACGGGATTCCCGCAATCCGCTGGGACGTCGGCGATCACGAAGCCTGCATTCACAACTGCAACGACATCGCCGCCGAATATGGCGCGATCGATATCGTCATCAACAATGCCGGGGTGACCCGCGACGGCGTGCTCCACAAGATGAGCTTCGATGACTGGAATGAAGTCATGCGCATCAACCTGGGCGGCTGCTTCAACATGGCCAAGGCGACCTTCCCGGGAATGCGGGAACGCGGCTGGGGGCGGATCGTCAACATCGGTTCGATCAACGGCCAGGCCGGGCAGTACGGCCAGGTCAACTATGCTGCGGCGAAGTCCGGTATCCATGGTTTTACCAAGGCTCTCGCCCAGGAAGGGGCGAAGTTCGGCATTACCGTCAATGCCATCGCTCCGGGCTATATCGACACCGACATGGTGGCGGCGGTCCCGGCCCCGGTGCTGGAAAAGATCGTCGCCAAGATCCCGGTCGGCCGACTGGGCCATGCCGAGGAAATCGCCCGCGGCGTCGCTTTCCTGACCAGCGACAATGCCGGCTTCGTGACCGGCTCGACGATGAGCATCAATGGCGGCCAGCATATGTACTGACCGTGTTGGGATAAGTTGACACAGTTGACACCGTGTCCGCTTCTTCCAACAGGTGGAAACTGGCTGAAAACGGGAAGTTCCTGCGCGAGGCGGGGCAATTGCGTGCGCGGGCGAAGAAAAAAGTTCGCGCTCTGGTGTGTAGCTGCGGGCCAAGAGGACCCCTCCCCCTCGATGGGGGAGGGATACCGCAGCCTGGTGCGCCAGCACCTGGCGAAGGTTGGGTGGGGGTGAAGAACAGAGCAATCGTCGCACGCCCCCTGTCACCCCCATCCAGCCGCGACTAGGCAGCCGAGCCGCCAAGTCTTGGCGTCCTTCCCCCATCGAGGGGGAAGGGTGGGCAGTGTTGGAGTAAGTTGACTCCAGCCATTTCTGGCGGATCCCCTGTGCTTCCCCGCGCCCGGGAAAGAAAAGTCCTGTGCGCTGCTGTGACCGACGATTTCAAAGACCGCAGATCGTATCGCAGGCTTTTCCGAAGTAGGAAAACCGAGCGGGCTCTAAGCCGGCGTCGGGATCATTCGACGCTGATCGCGGCGACCTTCCAGATGCCGTTTTCAGAGGCGAGCGAAAGCGTTTCGATCGCATTGCCCTTCTTGCTGTAATCGGCCTTGAATTTGATGGTCCAATAGCCGTTGGGCGGTGCGGGACGGAAGTCGACCGTCAGGAGCTCGCGCGATCGTGCCGATCCGACGTCGCGGCGGACTCCCCGCGAGGCTTCGGCCCACCAGTCAACCGTGTTGAGCAACTGGAATGATTTGTGAGTCGCTTGCCAGCTGGCGCCCCAGTCGTCGCGATCACAAAGGGCAAGGAATGCGCGCGCTGCAGCAATTGCCGCTGCCTCGCTGGCCGGAGTGGCGGAAACGGCGGTTGCGGTGGGTACCGCAGCAGTAGGGGGGAGATCCTGTCCGGACATCGTGGACAGGATCAGCAGGGCAGCTGTAATGGGCATGACAATACCTCCAACAATCCAGCCAGCGCGACGTAGCGTGCCGCGACGCTGAGCTGGCTGGCGCTCCTGCTGGCTTGCCGGGAGCCGCGCGGCATCCCCGAATCCTTTGTCCCCTAGCAAATGGGGGTCCCGCGCTTCGGCCTCACGCAGCAACCGGGCAGCTTCGCGACTGGACGAGGTTCCCATCTTGCGCCGCGCATCGCGCAGCCGCTCGTTGATGGTGTGAACCGACAGCCCCAGGTGTTGCGCCATCGACTTGGCGTCATAGCCCTGCAACAGCAGGCGCAGCGTTTCCTTTTCTTTGTGGGTCAGGGACAAGTGGCGCTGGTTCATGCCCCGGATGTACGAGGAGCGATGAACTGCAGCCACCCCCAATTTTTCGTAGGTCCGCGGCGCCGATTGGGGCTAGATCGTATCATGACCACCCCATTCCACCCACCGGTGAAACGTTCGGTCGAGATCGCCGGACACAAGACTTCGATCAGCCTTGAGCCGCTGTTCTGGGACTTGCTCAAGCAGGCCGCACAGTCCGAAGGTGTGCCAATCAGCGCCCTGGTTGCGCGGATCGATGCGGAACGGATCAAGGCGCCGCAGCCACCGGGCCTGGCCGGAG
This sequence comes from Alphaproteobacteria bacterium, assembly GCA_046566485.1. Taxonomy (GTDB): domain Bacteria; phylum Pseudomonadota; class Alphaproteobacteria; order Sphingomonadales; family Sphingomonadaceae; genus Novosphingobium. Next base: position 45,102 of record JBKHWO010000026.1, read on the forward strand.
CCATTCGCCTGTGGCTGGTGGCGCAGCTTACAAGTCGGCTGGCGGCGCCTTCATCGTCCGGGGCTTAGCGTTTGCCCATCGGCGGCGGGTCGCTGGCGGGAAAGCTTTCATCGACTTCCTCGTCGACCTTGTCCCACTCGTCGGGATCGCTGCGCATCGAATCCGGACCCGCATTGCGGACCGGGGCAAAGCCATCGGTGCTTTCGCCTGTGGCAAAGGCTACGGAATCGTCGCGCGACTGGTTGCTTTCGTAGAATTTCCAGGCGGCGTATGCTGCGACGCCAAGCGCCGCCATTTTAAACAGGGCCATGTTCGTTTCTCCTGGCCCCCTCCGCAACGCACAACTCGCCAAGCCGCCTGCGGTTCAGCGCTTGCCCCCGGAGAAGCGATCAATCCCCGCCGATCCGTTCGATCTGCGCGCCGACCAGCGCCAGCTTTTCCTCCAGCCGCTCATAGCCGCGGTCGAGGTGATAGAGCCGGTGGACCTGAGTCTCCCCTTCGGCGGCCAGGCCGGCAATGACCAGGCTCATCGATGCGCGCAGGTCGGTTGCCATGACTTCGGCCCCGGTCAGCTTGCGCACGCCGTGGACCACTGCGGTGCGGCCCTTGGTTTCGATATGGGCGCCCATCCGGTTGAGTTCGGGGACGTGCATATAGCGGTTTTCGAAGATCGTCTCGGTCAGGACCGAACTGCCCTCGGCCAGGCAGAGCATCGCCATCAGCTGCGCCTGCATATCGGTGGCGAAGCCGGGATAGGGGGCAGTCGCCAGCGTGACCGCCTTCATTTTGCCGTCGGCGGCAACATGAATGCCGCCCTCCTTCGCTTCGACATGGATCCCGGCATCGCGCAGCGCCTGAACCGTGGCGTCCATTTCATCCATGACCGCATGCTTCAGGAAGACTTCGCCCCCGGTGATCGCGGCGGCGCAGGCATAGCTGCCGGCTTCGATCCGGTCGCTCATCACGCGGTAGGTGGCGCCGTGCAGGCGCGGCACGCCGTGGATCGTCAGGTCGCTGGTGCCGATCCCTTCGATCTGCGCGCCCATCGCGACCAGCAGCTTGCACAGATCAACGATTTCCGGCTCGCGCGCCGCATTGTGCAGGACCGAGCGGCCCGTCGCGAGGACCGCGGCCATCAGCGCGTTTTCGGTTGCCCCGACCGAGACCACCGGGAAGGTATAGCTTCCGCCTGGCAGACCGCCGTCGGGGGCAATTGCTTTGACATAGCCCGCCGCAAGCTCGATCTGTGCGCCGAAGGCTTCCAGTGCTTTGAGGTGCAGGTCGATCGGGCGGTTGCCGATCGCGCAGCCGCCGGGCAGCGACACGGTCGCTTCGCCCATGCGCGCCAGCATCGGGCCGAGCACCAGGATCGAGGCGCGCATCTTGCGGACCAGTTCATAAGGCGCGACCGTGCTGGTGATGCGCGGGGCCTGCAGGGTCATCACCCGGCCGAAATCCTCTGGGCGGCTGCCCGCGATCGTGGTCGAAATACCGAACTGGTTCAGCAGATGCTGGAACCCGTCAATGTCCGCCAGGCGCGGCAGGTTGCGCAGGGTCAGCGGCTCGTCGGTGAGCAGCGCGCAGGGCAGCAGGGTCAAGGCGGAATTCTTCGCGCCCGAAATCGGGATAGTGCCGGAAAGAGCCTTGCCGCCCTGAATGATGATCTTGTCCATGGATCACCGATTTAGCGGGATTCCGCCGCGCGGCAACCCAAGCGCGGCGCAGGCGTTGCACAACATGGTGGAAACCGCTTTAACGCAGGCGTAACAGGAACATGGTGAGGGGCGCGCATGACTGATATTCCAAAGCCTAAGCCGATCCGCAAGGCGGTGTTTCCCGTGGCGGGCCTGGGCACCCGGTTCCTGCCCGCGACCAAGGCGATCCCCAAGGAAATGCTGCCGATCATCGACCGCCCGCTGATTCAGTATGCGGTCGATGAAGCGCGCGAGGCGGGGATCGAGCAGCTGATCTTCGTTACCGGGCGCGGCAAGACGGCGATCGTCGAACACTTTGACATGGCCTTCGAGCTGGAAACCACGATGAAGGACCGGGAAAAGGCGCTCGACGTGCTGGAACCGACCCGGATCCAGCCGGGCAACCTGGTCGCCGTGCGCCAGCAGGTGCCGCTGGGCCTGGGCCATGCGATCTGGTGCGCGCGGGCCATCGTCGGCGACGAACCTTTCGCGATCTTTTTGCCCGACGAGCTGATGATCGGCACGCCCGGCTGCATGAAGCAGATGGTCGAGGCTTATAACGAAGTCGGCGGCAATCTGATCTCGGTGCTTGAAGTGCCCGAGGACGAGGTGTCGAGCTATGGTGTGATTGCCCCGGGCGAGCGCAAGGGCGATCTGACCGAAGTGACCGGCCTGGTCGAAAAGCCCCGGCGCGAGGATGCCCCCAGCAACCTGATCATTTCCGGGCGTTATATCCTGCAACCCGAAGTGATGCGGGTGCTGGAACAGCAGAGCGCAGGCGCGGGCGGGGAAATCCAGCTGACCGATGCCATGGCCGGGATGATTGGCCAGCAGCCGTTTCACGCGGTGAAGTTTGGCGGCAAGCGCTATGATTGCGGCAGCAAGGTCGGCTTTGTCGAGGCGACGCTGGCGCTGGCGCTGCAGCGCGAGGACATGGCGGACGAGGTCCGCGCTATGGCCCGGCGCTTGTTGGCCGACGGCTGAGCCGCAGCGGCTTTCCGGGATGACGCTGATCCTGTTCAACAAGCCGATGAACGTGCTGTCGCAGTTCACGGACAAGGGCACGGCGGGGTCGGCGCGGGCGACGCTGTCGGACTATATCGCCATTCCCGGGGTCTACCCCGCCGGGCGGCTGGACCGGGACAGCGAGGGGCTGCTCCTGCTGACCGACGATGGCCGCTTGCAGGCGCGGATTGCTGATCCGCGCTTCAAGCTGCCCAAGACCTATCTGGTCCAGGTCGAAGGCGAGGTGGCACAAGCCGCGCTGGAGCAATTGCGCCGGGGGGTGATGCTGAACGACGGCATGACCCTGCCGGCGGCGGCGGAAAGGATCGAAGCGCCCGCCCTGTGGCCGCGCGATCCGCCGGTCCGGTTCCGCAAATCGGTGCCGGATTGCTGGCTGCGCCTGACGATCAGCGAAGGGCGCAACCGCCAGGTTCGCCGGATGACCGCTGCGGTGGGCCATCCGACCCTGCGGCTGGTGCGCTGGGCCATCGGGGACTGGACGCTGGACGGGCTGGCGCCGGGGCAGTGGCGCAAGGTGCGCGTTTAGCAGTCGCTCCCCGGTGCTCAACCCGCTTTGAAGCGGATCGGCACAGCTTTGAGCCCACCGACGAAGGTGCTCTTGGCGCGCTTCGGTTCGCCCGCCAGTTCGACGCTGTCGATCCGGTCGAGCAGGGCTTCGAACAGCAGCCGCATTTCCAGCCGGGCCAGGTGCAGGCCCAGGCACTGGTGCGCGCCGGCGCCAAAGGCGATGTGGCGGTTGCCTTCGCGCGTGGCGTCAAAGCGGCGGGGATTGGGGAACTGCGCCGGATCGTGGTTGGCCGCGACATAGTTGATCATCAACCAGTCGCCTGCCTTCACCGTCACGTCGCCGAACTGGGTGTCCTCGGTCGCGGTGCGCATGAAGTGCTGAACCGGGCTGGTCCAGCGGATCGCTTCCTCGACAATTCCCGGAACCAGGCTGCGGTCGGCCTTGACCCGCGCGAACTGGTCCGGGTCCTGCGCGAGGGCGAGCATGGCTCCGGCGGTGCTGGCGCTGGTCGTGTCATGCCCGGCCGCGGCGACGATAATGTAGTAGCCTGCGCGGTCGCGGGCACTGATCGGTTCGCCGTCAATCGTCGCCGTGGCAAGGATCGAGGCGACATCGCTGGTTGGATTGGCGCGGCGCTGAGCGGCCAGGCCTTCGAAATAGGTTTCGAATTCGGCCACCGCGCCGAACACGATCTGGCTGATCTGTTCCGGGGTCAGGCTGGCCATGCCGGTCTTGTTGAGGTCTTCGTCCTGCCCACCGAACATTTGCTGGGTGAGGAACAGCATCTTCGGCTCGTCTTCTTCGGGTACGCCAAGGATCTGCATCACCACGTGGAGCGGATAGGGCGCGGCGACCAGCGGGACGAAGTCCGCTTCGGGCCCCGCCGCCACCAGCCGGTCGGCGGTTTTTGCGGCCAGGTCGCGGATCTGCGCTTCGATCGTGCGCAGGTTCTTGGGCATGAACCATTCCTGCGTCAGGCGGCGCAGCTTGGGATGCTTGGGCGCATCGAGCGCGACCAGCGAGGAGACCAGGTTCGGGCTCTCCTCGCCCTGCCGGGCGGTCACTTGACGGGCCAGGGCTTCCCCGGCCTTGTTGGTGAATACAGTCGCGCGCGGGGCATTCAGGAAGCGGGCATTGTCCTTCGATACGCGCATCGCATCGTCATAGCGGGTCAGCAGCCAGAACGGATCGTGGTCCCCGGTCGGGCTTTCGATCCGCACCACCGGGGTTTCGGCGCGCAGCCGGTCGAACAGGTCGAGCGCGGTGTTCCAGTCGGCATAGGACTTGGGATCGATGACGGCCGCAGCATCCTGCGGGGAGGCGACGGGGCCGGTCATGCGCTGGCTCCGGCGCCGGCTTGCGCCTTTTCATAGGCTTCCTTGTACTCGTCGCGCAGCAGCCGCTTGTAGAGCTTGCCGGTCAGTTCGCGCGGCAACTGCTCGCGAAAATCGATCTGGCGCGGCATCTTCACCCGGCTGAGCTGGCCGGACAGGTACTCGGTCAGTTCGGCGGCGAGTTCCGGCGTTGCCTCGCCCATGTCCATCGGCTGGACCACAGCGACCACGCGCTCGCCCATGTCGGGATCGGGCGCACCGATCACCGCGGCGTCGGCCACCTTGGGATGGGTGACGAGCAGGTTCTCGATCTCCTGCGGGTAGATGTTGACCCCGCCGGAAATGATCATGAAGCTCTTGCGGTCGGTCAGGAAGAGATAGCCGTCCTCGTCCATGTAGCCGACGTCGCCCAGGCTGGACCAGCCGTGCTTGTTGCGGCTTTCCGCGGTCTTCACCGGGTCGTTATGGTATTCGAAGGTCGGCAGGTTGGGGTCGGAAGGTTCGAAGAACACCTGGCCTTCGGTGCCGCGCGGCACCTCGTCGCCGTTTTCATCGCAGATGTGCAGGATGCCCGACAGCGCCTTGCCGACCGACCCCTTCTTCTTGAGCCATTCCTGGCTGGTGATGAAGGTCGAGCCATTGCCCTCGGTCCCGGCGTAGTATTCGTAGAGCACCGGTCCCCACCATTCAATCATTGCTTCCTTGACCGGAACCGGGATCGGCGCCGCGGCGTGGATCGCGCACTTCAGGGTGGAGACGTCGTACTTGCGGCGCACCTCCTCCGGCAGCTTGAGCATGCGGACGAAGTGGGTCGGGACGAACTGGCCGTCGGTGATCTTGTACTTCTCGATCGTGGCCAGCGCACCTTCGGGATCGAATTTCTCCATCACCACCACGGTGCCGCCGATCTTGTGCACGGTCATCGACCAGCGCAGCGGCGCGGCGTGATAGAGCGGAGCAGGCGACAGATAGATCGCGTTCTCGTTGATGCCGTAAGCCATCATCGCCAGCTGGACGAGGACGTTGGTGGCATCGATCGCCGGGTCTTCGGGCAGGGGGATCTTGACCCCCTTGGGCCGTCCGGTGGTGCCCGAGGAATAGAGCATGTCGACCCCGGCGCGTTCGTCGCTGATTGGCGTGGCCGGCATCGCGCCAATCGCGGCCTCGGCGGACATTTCGCCGGGCGTGTCCATGCGCAGCTGGGCGACCTGCGGCGCCAGCCGGGCCACTTCGTCAAGCGTGCCCGCCAGATAGGCCGAACCGAACAGCAGCTTGGCCCCGCTGTCTTCCAGGATATAGGCGATTTCCGGCGGGGTCAGGCGGCTGGAAATGCCGACGTAATGCACCCCGGCGCGCTGGAAGCCCCAGGCCAGGCAGAAGAACCACGGGTGGTTTTCCATGCACAGCGCCACCGTGTCGCCAATCTGGATCCCCCGCGCGCGGAGCAGCTGGGCGACCTGGTTCGAACGGGCATCAAGTTCGCCATAGGTGATCGTTTCGCCGCTGCCCGCCATGACGATGGCCGGCTTGTTCGGATGGCTCTTCGCATAGACCGAAGGATGCATGGTGAATCACTCTCCTGAATGTGGCTGTTTGCCACTTGGCAGAGAGTTTAACCGTCCGATTAAACGGTGCAACAAAGAAGTGCGGTAACGCGCTCGTGATTGCGGGAGATGGAATGGTCCAATTGGCTCGCGCAGAGAACGCAGAGAACGCAGAGAGACTGTCACTCTGCGTTCTCTGCGTTCTCTGCGTGACTATCCCCCGGTTTTGACCAGCCCGGGGTAAGCCGGTTTCAGCGAAGCGCGCCGCGCGGATCGTGGGCAAAGAAAAAGGCGGCCTGAGCCGCCTTCTTCCGGCATCCTCCCGGAAACCAATCGGTCCGGGATTCTGCGCCCGGTACCGGACGTCAAACCTTATTCGTCTTCCCCGCCGCCCATCAGGACCGGGTTCTTGGTGTCGAGCATCGTGCCGCCACCGTTGAGGTAGGGAACCGGGTTCACCGCTTCACCGGCAATGCGCACTTCATAATGGAGGTGCGGACCGGTCGAACGGCCGGTCGAACCGACGTAACCGATGATGTCACCCTTGCGGACCTGCTGGCCGGCTTCGACGTTGAGGCGCGACATGTGGCCATAGCGGGTCTGCAGTTCGCCGCCATGTTCGATCGCGACATAAAGGCCGTAGCCCGAGTACCAATCGGCGCGGCTGATCACGCCATCAGCGGTGGCGTAGATCGGCGAGCCGGCCGGCATGGCCAGGTCAACGCCCTTGTGCGCGCGGCGACCGCCAAGAACCGGATGGGTGCGCATGCCAAAGCTGGAAGTAAAGGCCGGGCTGTCAACCGGCATGCGCGACGGGACCGAAACCTTGCGCGGGGCGAAGATCGGTGCAGCCGTACCGGCAGTTGCAGTGGCAGCGCGAGCGGGGGCAATCGCGAGCTGGCTGGAATTGTCCATCGACTTCCAGCCATTGAACAGGCGGCGGAATTCCTCGTCACCCGACTGGGGCGCCTTGGCTGCCTGCTGGGCCCGGAGCGGTGCCGTCACGTCCGCATTGGCGGCGCTGTTGGCATAGGCCGGGTTGACCAGGGCAACGGCAGCCATCGCGGCGAGCGTGCCGGCGATGGTGCGAACCTTGGCAAGGAAAGAAACTACAACCACTCAAACTACCTTATTCTTCACCCCGTATGCGGGGTTAGCGAACCCTGTTGGCCGAAACGGGAACCATTCCGGCAACTGATGTGTTGAGAGGTCGGTAAGCCCCCCGCCGTCTCGAGAGGGGGCCTAGCCGTGCTTGGTCGCCCTAGACAACCCCGGCGTAGAAAGAGCGCGGTAAACCGGCTTGAAGGCGCGCTGAGTCGTTGAACGGTGGCTTAATCGCCCCGCTGAAATGGCGTGCAACCAGGCTTTTCCATAGGTTTTCCGGGGATTCGCCGCGCGCCTGCGCCAAAGCGACGAAATGCGTTGAACCGTAGCGAACGTGCGCGATTTCATCGTCAAGGATGCGAATCAGGATCTGTGCGCCGCGCGAATCACCCGATGCCGCCACTCGGTCCAGCGTCGCTGGGGTGACATCAAGACCGCGCGCTTCCAGCACCATCGGCACAACGGCGAGCCGTGCGGCAACGTCATGGGCGGTCTTGCGCGCTGCGTCCCACAGGCCGCCGTGGGCGGGAAGGGCCCCGTAATGCGCGCCCATCGTGCCGAGGTGGCGCTCAATCAGGGCGAAATGCATCGCTTCATCCGCTGCGACGGTCAGGAAGTCGGAAACAAAGCCGCGGCCCATTTCCGCGCCGAACCGGCCCGCCATGTCGAGCGCAAGGTCGATCGCGACGAATTCGATATGGGCAAGCGAATGCCACAGCGCGATCCGCGCCCGCTCCGATCCGCCGCGCCCGCGTTTGGGCATGCGGCTGGGCGCGAGCAGTTCGGGCGCAGCCGGCCGGCCCGGCTCATCCGGCATGGCGACGTCAAAGGCAAAGTCGAGTTGGCCCTTGCGCCAGGCCCGGACCAGCGCCCGGGTGCGCATGACTTTTTCGCGCGGGTCCGATTCCAGCAGGGCGGCGCGGATCGCCGCGGCGACTGTCGTCACAGGGCGCGCGCAGCCTCAAGCACTTCGGCAGCGTGGCCCTTGACCTTCACCGGGCTCCACACCTGCGCCACCTTGCCGTCAGTGCCGACCAGCACGGTCGAGCGGACCATGCCCATGTAGGAGCGGCCGTACATCGACTTTTCGGTCCAGAACCCCAGCGCGTCGGACAGCCCGCCTGGTTCCGGATCACTCGCCAGCGGCGCGGTCAGGCCGTGCTTCTCGATGAATTTCTGGTGCTTTCTCGGCGGATCCTTGCTGATCCCCAGCAGGGCGGTTCCGGTCTTGGCAAATTCGCCAGACAGGGCGGAGAAATCGAGATTCTCGGTGGTGCAGCCGGGGGTGTCGTCCTTGGGATAGAAGAACAGGACCAGCTTTTGGCCCACGAAATCCGCGGGCCGCACAGCGGCGCCATCGGGGGCAGTCAGGGCAATGTCGGGCAGGCTGTCACCGGGGGCAATGCTCATCGTTCAATCTCCAACACTTCGCCGAAAGCCGCGTGCCAGGCAGCGGCAACGACGCGGCGCGATTCGGCCAGTTGTTCAGTCAGGCCCGCCCAATCACCCGCTTCGCAGGCGCTGGCAAGCACCGCCTGCGCCGAAACGGGCGGTTCTTCCCCATCGGGCATGAACAGCCGCGCCGCGACCAGGAACCGGGCCTGGGTGCGGTGGGCGGCGCAGATCGCGGGATCAAGCTTGCCCGCCTGCACCAGTGCGGCCAGCGCTTCGGGCAGCGCGGGCACCAGACCGGCATGGTCGCGCAATTGCAGGTAGTGGGTGATGAACTCGACATCGACCAGGCCGCCGCGGACCAGCTTGATGTCGAGCGGGCTGCGGCCAGGTTTGTGCTGGGCCATGGTGGTGCGCATGTCCATTACGTCGGCCCGTAGCTTGGCCGGATCGCGCGGCATTTCCAGCACGGAGCGGATTACCCGTTCCAGCTGTTCGCGCCCCGCTTCCGGTCCGAACAGCACGCGGGCGCGGGCCAGGGCCATGTGCTCCCAGGTCCAGGCATTTTCGCGCTGGTACCGCGCGAACGCGTCGATGCTGACCGAGATCGGGCCTTGCGCGCCGGAGGGACGCAGGCGCGTGTCGACTTCGTACAGCGCGCCCTCCGCCGTCGGCACCGACAGCGCGGCGACCACCCGCTGCGCCAGCCGGTTGAAATAGAGCGTCGCCCCCAGCGGCCGGTCCCCGTCGCTTTCGGCGGCATGATCGCCGGTGAACAGGAACACCACGTCGAGGTCGGAAGCATGGGTCAGAACCCCGCCGCCAAGACGGCCGTAGCCGACGATCAGCAGTTGCCCGCCGGGAACCTTGCCATGGACCCGCTCGAATTCCGCAGTCGCTGCGGCGGCGAGGACCACCAGCGCGGCCTCTGCCACCCGGCACAGCGCCTGTCCGACCTCGACCGGATCGCGGCTGCCCTCGATCAGCTGCACGCCCAGCTTGAAGCGCAGTTCCCCGACCCGGCGGCGCACCCGGTCCAGCAGGCGCTCGTAATCATCGTCGGCCTCGCCGCTGGATAGCTGCGCGATCAGGTCCTCGGTCGAACCAGGCAGGTCGAAAGCGGAGGCGTCGATCAGCGGGTCGAGCAGGTCGGCGCGCCGCGCCAGGGCATCGGCCAGCGGCGGCGCGAGGCCCAGGATGCGCGCGAGCAGTTCGCCCAGGGCAGGCCGCGCTTCGAGCAAGCGGAACAGGTTTACCGCGCTGGGCAGGTTGGTCAGCAATTGCTCCCACCTGAGCAGCGCGCGTTCCGGCTCGGGCCCCCTGGCAAAGGCGGCGAGCAGCGGCAACAACATCGCGTCGAAAGCTTCGCGTGCGGCATCGCTGCGCAGCGCGCGCAGTTTGCCCGAACGCCAGCCTTCGATCCGCTCGCACAGGGCGGCGGGATCGGCAAAGCCCAGTTCGGCCAGCTTCGCCTGCAGCGCCGTGCCGCCCGGTGCGGGCGCAGCGCGCGAGGGGCTTTCCTCGGCATATTGGGCGATCAGGCGGTCATAGCGGGTGCCGACCCGCTCGGTGATTTCCTCCAGTTCGGCGACCAGCTCTGCGCCGCCCGCCATGCCTTCAAGCTGTGCGACATTGTCAAGCGCGGCGGGATCGGTGGGAAGCGAATGGGTCTGCTGGTCGGCAACCATCTGCAGCCGGTGCTCCAGCGTGCGCAGCCGGTCATAGCTCTGGCCCAGCACCATGGCATCCTCGGCGTCGATCAGCCCCGCTTCGGCCAGGGCGTCCAGGCTGGCCCGCGTGCCGCGCAGGCGCAGCGAAGGGTTCCGCCCGCCGTGGATCAGCTGGTGGGTCTGGGCGAAGAATTCGACCTCGCGAATCCCGCCGCGGCCTTGCTTGAGGTTGAAGCCGGGGCCGGGCCGGGCCGGACCGGTATGGTTGGCACGGATGCGCTGGGTCAGGCGGCCAATCTCGGCAATCGCGCCGAAATCAAGGCTGCGGCGCCAGACGAACGGGCGGATCGCAGCGAGGAAGCTTTCTCCGGCGGCAATGTCCCCGGCGCAGGCGCGGGCACGGATGAAAGCGGCGCGTTCCCAGGCAAGGGCCGAGCTTTCGTAATGCGACAGGGCGGCTTCATAGGGCAGGGCCAGCGGACTGACCTCGCTGGCCGGGCGCAGGCGCAGGTCGACGCGGAAGACATAGCCTTCGTGATCGACGTGGCTCATCAGCTGCATCAGGGTGCGGGCAACGCGCTGGGCCGCTTCGCCCGGCTCATCGCGTTCGCGCCGGGGCAGAGTGGCCGGATCGTAGAGCAGGACCGGATCGATGTCGGACGAATAGTTCAGCTCGCGCGCGCCGTGCTTGCCCAGCGCCAGGGCGATGAACCCGGCGGGCTCAGCATCGGGCACGCGGGCGCGGATCGCGGCGGCAATCGCGCTGTCTAGCGCGCGGTCGGCAAAGTCGGACAGTTCCTCGACCACGCGGGACAGCGGGAAGGCCCCGGCCAGATCGCCGATCCCCAGCGCCACGGCGAGCGCCGATTTCTGCCGCCGCAGCGCCGCGCCGGTATCGGGCGCGTCACCACCGGCGGCCTTGGCCCAGGCCATGGCCTGCTCACCCTGTCCGGCGGCGAGCAGATCGGCCAGGGCAGGGTGGCGATCCAGTCCCCGCGACAGGAACGGGGAATGGGCACGGGCCCGGTCGAGGGCAGAGGTCCACTGAGCGCTCATCACGGCTGGCGATGCCGGTTTGTGCCGAGGCAATCAAGTCGTTCGTCGGAACGGGCCTTGCACCGGGCCGGACGCTTTGCCAGACAGTCACGCAATTCCATCCCAACAGGCCAGGATTTTCCATGATTCTCACCCGCAAGACGCTTGTCTCGATCGCCGCCCTGGGCACTGCCCTGGCTTTTGCCGGAACGGCTTCGGCCAGCGGCGCGAAGCACGCGGCCCCGGCCATCCCGCATGTCGCCGCGCCGCAGATTTCGGTCGAAACGCTGGATTCGATCACCCGCGAGCTGGCTTCCGATGCCTATGAAGGCCGCGCTCCGGCGACGCCGGGCGAGGACAAGACCGTGGCCTATATCATCAAGCGCTTTGCCGAGGCCGGGCTGCAGCCGGGCAACAAGGGCAGCTGGACCCAGGACGTACCGACGGTCGAGATCACCGGTTCGAACTATACCCCGCTGACCGTCAAGGTGGGCGGGCAGACGCTGAGCTTTGCCTATGGCGATGACTATGTCGCCGGGTCCTATCGCGCGACGGCGCAGACCCGCCTCGCCGATGCGCCGCTGGTCTTTGTCGGCTACGGCATCAATGCCCCGGAACTGGGCTGGAACGACTATGCCGGCCTCGACATGAAGGGCAAGATCGCGGTCATCCTGGTCAACGACGCGGACTATGACGCCAAGGACGAAACCGGCCCGTTCAAGGGCAAGCGGATGACCTATTACGGCCGCTGGACCTACAAGTTCGAGGAAGCCGCACGGCAGGGCGCTGCAGGGGCGCTGATCGTCCACGACACCTTCCCTGCCGCCTATGGCTGGAACGTCGTCCATTCCAGCTGGAGCGGGCCGCAGCTGTTCGTTCAGTCAGCCGACAACGGGATGAGCAACACCGAGGCGAACGGCTGGATCCAAAAGCCAGTGGCCGAAGCGATCCTCAAGGCCTCGGGCCAGGACCTTGCCGCGCTGACGGCAGCGGCACGGCAGAAGGGCTTCAAGGCGGTGCCGCTGGCGGCCACGGCCAGCCTGGGCTTTGACAATACGGTGAAGACCACCGTCAGCCGCAACGTGATCGGCATCCTGCCAGGCAAGAAGCGCGCCGACGAATATGTCATCTACACCTCGCACTGGGATCACCTGGGCCGCTGCAACCCCGACAAGACCGGCGATGACATCTGCAACGGCGCGGTCGACAACGCGACCGGCATTGCCGCGATGACCGCGATTGCCGAAGCCAACGTCAAGGCCGGTGCGGCCGACCGCAGTCAGGTCTTCCTGGCGGTGACCATGGAGGAATCCGGCCTGCTCGGTTCCAAGTACTATGCCGAAAACCCGGTCTATCCGCTGGCCCAGACGGTTGGCGGGGTGAACATGGATGCGCTCGCCCCGGGCAGCGCGGCGCGCGACATCCAGGTCACTGGCGGGGACAAGTCGGAACTGACCGCCTACGTCCAGCAGGCGATGAAGGACATGAACCTGGTCCAGTCGCCCGAAGAAAGCACCGAAAAGGGCTTTTACTATCGCTCCGACCATTTCAGCTTCGCCAAGCTGGGCGTGCCGATGTTCGCGCTGGGCCGGGGCAGCGACTGGATCAAGGGCGGCAAGGAAGCCGGTTATGCCGCGGCGGAACGCTATGAACAGAACGACTATCACCAGCCGAGCGACGAATACGATCCGAGCTGGGACTGGAGCGGTCCGGCCCAGGATGCCGCGCTGTTCTATCGCCTTGGCCGGATGCTGGCGATGACCACTGCCTGGCCGAACTGGCACCCGACCGACGAGTTCCGCCTGATCCGCGACAAGAGCCGCAGCGGAAAGTAAGGCGATGACCGAACCGACCGTGTGGATGCCACCCGAGTGGCATCCACAGCAGTGGCTGTGGATCGGCTTTCCCCACGATCCGGTCGAATGGCCGGGCTTTCTGGGGCAGGCGCAGGAACAGATCGCCGCTTTCGCCAGCGCCGTGGCCGATAGCGGGCAGGAAGTCCGCCTGATCGTCCGCGACGAGGCGAACCGTGCCCGGGCGGCCGCGCTGTGTTCGGCAGCGGTCAAGCTGGAAGTGCGGCGCTATGGCGACGTTTGGCTGCGCGATACCGGCCCGCTGGTGGTGCGGCGTGATGGCAAGGCGCTGGGCCAGCGGTTCGGCTTCAACGGCTGGGGCGGCAAATACCTGATGGACGGCGATCAGGAAATCGGTGCGGAATTGGCGGAAAGCGCGGGCCTGCCGGTCGCTGCTGCCGACTGGATTGTGGAAGGCGGCGCGCTCGACTGCGACGGGACGGGGCTGGTCGCCACGACCGAGCAGTGCCTGCTCAATCCCAACCGCAACCCGCAGCTGACCCGCGACCAGATCGAAGCGCGACTGGACCGCGACCTTGGTTTCAACCGGGTGCTGTGGCTGGGCGATGGCCTGATCAACGATCACACCGACGGGCACGTCGACAACCTGGCGCGGTTTGTCGCGCCAAACGTGCTCGTCCTGCCCCGCGCGACCGGTGCGGACGATCCCAACGCGGCGATCTATGCCGATGCCAAGGCGCGCGCCAAAGCAGCCGGCGTGACCGTGCGCGAAGTTCCCTCGCCTGGCCGGGTCGAAACCGATGGGCGGATCGAACCTGCCAGCTACATGAACTTTGCCATCACCTCGAAGCTGGTGGTCGTGCCGGTTTACGGCACCGCCAACGATGCGGACGGAGTGGCGGCCATCGCCGAACTGTTCCCCGATCGCGAGGTGGTGGGCATTCTCGCCGATGCGGTCCTGGCGGGTGGGGGCAGTTTCCACTGCGCCAGCCAGCAGATGCCGGTGATCTGAGCCGCCAGCTTTCCCCAAATCCGCTCGTGCCGAGCTTGTCGAAGCATTGCTTTTTCCTTGGGCGCTGGAGGTGCCGCACAAGAAAAAACAGCCCTTCGACAAGCTCAGGGCTGGCGGGTTTTCGCGTACCTACCCCCAAACCCGTCACCCCGGCGCAGGCCGGGGCCCAGTTGGCTCTGCGCAAGGCCGAAGCGACGGGCCGAAGGTTGACTTCCCCACTCCCGCAACATAGTTTCACATGAAACCATTGCCGATTCCGGGAGCTTCTTTGTCATGGCCGACCTTTTCGACAACCCGCTGGGTCTCGACGGTTTTGAATTCGTCGAATTCTGCGCGCCGGAAAAAGGCCTGCTCGAACCGGTTTTTGCCGCGATGGGCTTTACCGAGATCGCACGGCACCGCTCCAAGGACGTGACCCTGTGGCGGCAGGGCGACATCAACCTGATCGCCAATTACGAACCGCGCAGTCCCGCGGCCTATTTCGCGCAGGAGCATGGCCCCTCGGCTTGCGGCATGGGCTGGCGGGTGCGCGATGCGGCCAAGGCCTATGCCGCCGCGATCGAGCGCGGGGCCGAGCCGGTCGAAAGCCGCACCGGAGTGATGGAACTGCGCCTGCCCGCGTTCCGCGGCATCGGCGGATCGATGATCTACCTGATCGACCGCTATGAAGGGCAGGACCAGGGCGACCTGTCGATCTATGACATCGACTTCATCTACCACCCGGGCGTGGACCGCCACCCGGTCGGCGCGGGGCTGCAGCTGATCGACCACCTGACCCACAACGTCTATGGCGGGCGCATGGCGCACTGGGCGGCGTTCTATGAGCGCATCGCCGGTTTCCGCGAAATCCGCTATTTCGACATCAAGGGCGAATATACTGGCCTGACCAGCAAGGCGATGACCGCGCCCGACGGCAAGATCCGCATTCCGCTCAACGAGGAAGGCGCGGGCGGGGGCGGCCAGATCGAGGAATACCTGCGCGCCTACAATGGCGAGGGGATCCAGCACATCGCCTTTGCCTGCGACGACCTTTATGCCGCCTGGGACAAGCTGCAGGCGCTGGGCACGCCCTTCGCCCCGGCACCGCCTGAAACCTATTACGAGATGCTGGACGAGCGCCTGCCGGGCCACGGCGAGCCGGTGGAGGCACTGCGCCAGCGCGGCATCCTGCTCGACGGTTCGACCGAGCACGGCGATCCGCGCCTGCTGCTCCAGATCTTCAGCCAGACCATGATCGGCCCGGTGTTCTTCGAATTCATCCAGCGCAAGAAGGACGAAGGCTTTGGCGAGGGCAACTTCACCGCCCTGTTCAAGTCGATCGAAGCCGACCAGATCCGCCGCGGCGCGCTGCAGGTCGAAGGGGTGGAGCAATGAGCGGGGCGCCCAGCCTGAAGCGCATCCACCACGTCGCCTATCGCTGCCGCGACGCGAAGGAGACGGTCGAGTGGTACCAGCGCGTGCTGGGCATGGAATACGTCACCGCCTTCAGCGAGGACAAGGTGCCCTCGACCGGCGAGGATGATCCCTACATGCACGTGTTCCTGGACTGCGGCGGCGGCAATGTCCTGGCCTTTTTCGAACTGCCGCAGCAGCCCGATATGGGCCGCGATCCCAACACTCCGGCCTGGGTCCAGCATCTGGCCTTCGAGGTCGAGGACCTGAACGCACTGCTGGCAGCCAAGGCCCATATCGAAGCGCAGGGCATCGACGTGATCGGACCGACCTATCACGGCATTTTCCGTTCGATCTATTTCTTCGATCCCAACGGGCACCGGCTGGAACTGGCTTGCAATATCGGCACGCCTGATCAGCACGCTGAATTGCGGGCGATTGCTCCGGCCATGCTCAACGAATGGGCAGTGACCAAGCGCGCTCCGCGCCATGCCGCATGGCTGCACGAGGACCCCGCCGAACGCGGTGATGCCTAATCCTCTTCCCAAACGCTGCGCGCACGCTAATGGCACGCGATGCGTTTTGTTTTGAAACTCGGAACCGCAGCCGGCCTGGCGCTTGGGCTGATGCCGCCAGCGGCGATGGCGCAGCGTGCGGGCGAAAATGCGGCCACGCAATCGAGCGATGCCTTCGGTCGGTCGGTCGGGCAGGACAAGTCCGGGCTTTATTCCAGCGATGACGTCCGCGGATTCAATCCGGTCGATGCCGGCAATGTCCGGCTCGAAGGGCTCTATTTCGATCAGGTCGACCGACTTTCGCCCCGGCTTTCCGATGGCAATACCATCCGGGTCGGACCGGCTGTGCTGCGCTATCCGTTTCCCGCCCCGACCGGGCTGGTCGACTATTCGCTGACCCAGCCACGCGGCGAAACCAGTTATAGCTTCAACCTTGAAGACGGCAGCACCAGCAATGGCGGGATCGGCGGCTCGTTTGAATTCAAGCAGCCGCTCGACGGATCGCGCCTGGGCTTGTCGGGCGGCTTTGGCTGGCGCAATGCTAATCGCTGGGAAGGCGGCACGGCACGCTATCGCACCGTCGGGGCGACGCTGGGCTGGCGCCCGACCGACCGGGTTACCGTGCTGCTGTTCGGCGGCGCGTTCTATTTCCGCAGCGACGAGGCACGCGCGACCTATTATCCGGCCGGCACGGACTTGCCGCCGCAGTTGGAGCGCGGGGTGGACCTGAGCCAGCCCTGGGCGCCGCGCAACGCCACCAACTGGGCCTATGGCGCCGTGGTCAAGGCACCGCTTGGCGGATTGGGGCTGGAGGCAGGCCTGTTCTACAATGGCCGGACTCAGGATACGGTTTTTGCCGACCTGTTGTTCGGAGTGAAAAGCGACGGATCCGTCCGTTCGCGCCGGGTGATCGCCGATGGCAATAACCGCGACGCTTCGCTGTCGGGTGAGGCGCGGCTGGTCAAACAATGGCAACATGGCGAGGTCAACCATCGCCTGGTCGCCAGCCTTCGCGGCCGGGCGCGGGATCGCCGCTTTGGCGGCAGCCAGTCGATTGACCTGGGTGCCAGCACGATCCTGGTCCCGGATATCCGGCCAGAGCCGGTCTATACGATCGGCCCGAAAAGCTTCGACGAGGTCCGGCAGTTGACCTGGGGCGCATCCTATTCGCTGGTTCGCGCCGGTCACTATGGCTTTGACGCCAGCCTGTCCAAGACCAGCTATCGCAAGGCAATCGACTTTGCCGACCCGCGCCTGACCGGTCCGGAGACGCGGGAAGGGCCGATCATGTGGAACGCGGGCGGAACAGTGAATCTGTCGCCGGCCCTCGCGCTCTATGCGGCGGTTTCGCGCGGCATGGAAGAAGCGCTGGCTGCGCCGGAAGTCGCGGTCAACCGGAACGAGGCCCCCCCGGCGATCCATACCAGCCAGCTCGAGGCGGGTGTAAAGTATGCGTTGACCCCGCGCCTGACACTGATCGCCGGCGGTTTTTCGATCACCAAGCCGTATTACAACCTCGATCCGGCACTGCGCTATCGCCAGCTTGGCAATCTGCGCAATCGCGGTGTCGAACTTTCGCTGACCGGTCAGCTCCGGCCCGGGTTGACCGTGGTTGGTGGCACCATGCTCCTCGATCCGCGGATTTCGGGCGAAGCTGTCGACAGCGCGCAGATCGGGCCGCGTCCGGTCGGGCAGATCCGCCGCCGGTCAGTCCTGACCATGGACCTGCGCAGCAAGCAGGGTCGCGGGCCGGTTTCGGTCGACCTGTCGCTGGAGAGCCTGTCCAGCCGCACCGCCAATGCTGCCAACACCCTGGCCGCACCGCCGCGCGCCGTGGTCAATCTGGGCGCACGCTATCGCTTCAAGCTGGCGGGTGGCAACTGGTTAATCCGGCCGGTGCTGGTCAACCTGTTTGACCAGTATGGCTGGAACGTCTCGTCGTCGGGCGGCTTCACCTACATCGCCCCGCGCGCTGCAACGCTTCAGCTGGTCGCTGACTTCTGAGCGGTCCTAGCGCTCCCCCGGAACGGTGACCCGCGCCATGGCCAGGGCGGCGAGGACCAGCGTACCCGCGGCAAAGGCCACGGTCCAGATCGGCTCGCCCGGGAAGAACGCCTTCATGATCGAGCCCATCACGGTCGCGACCAGCAGCTGCGGCAGGACGACGAAGACGTTGAACAGCCCCATATAGATACCCAGCTTGCCCTGCGGCAGGCTGCTCGCCAGAATCGCATAGGGCATGGCCAAGATCGACGCCCAGGCAATGCCGATCCCGATCTCGCTCAGCACCAGCCAGTGCGGGTCGGTGATCACGAAGAAGCTGGCATAGCCCGCCGCGCCGCACAGCAGACCGAACATATGGGTGCGGACCTTACCCAACCGGGTCGAGAGGAACGGCAGCAGGGTCAGCGCGGCAATGGCCGCAACGCCGTTGTAGACCGAGAACAGCACGCCGACCCAGTTGCCGCCTTCCTGATAGGCCGGGCTGGCCGGATCGGCTGCGCCGAAGAAGTCCTTGGCGACGATCGGGGTGGTGTTGATCCACATGATGAACAGCGCCGACCAGGAAAAGAATGAGACCACGGCCAGCCGCTTCATGATCTCGGGCATGCCGGAAAAGTCGCCGACGATCCCGGTCAGCATCGAGGCCGGACGTCCGGCCCGCGCCATGCGGATCGCAATGTGGCTGATCAGGCCATAGCCTAGCAGCAGTCCGGCAAGCAGGTAGACTTCCTTTTCCAGCCCAAACTGCAGGGTGATCAGGCCCAGGGCAATGCCCGCGGTGATCCAGCCGAATGGCGCCGCGCTGTCGCGCTGGGCCAAGGCGGCGCTGGCAGGCGCGGTGCTGGCATCGTCGCCGTCGGCACCGAACGCGGCCATTTCCTCAGGCGGATATTCGCGGGTGGTGACCACGGTCCACAATACGGCAGCGAACATTGCCAGGCCGCCCGCCCAGAACGAATAGCGCACCGTATCGGGAATCCCGCCGCCCGGGTGTTCATTGGCAACGCCCCAATGTTCCAGCAGGTAGGGGAACAGCGAGCCGACCACGGCGCCGACACCGATGAAGGCGGTCTGCACCGCATAACCGGCGGTGTGCTGGTCCTTGCGCAGCATGTCACCGACGAAAGCACGGAACGGTTCCATCGAGATGTTGAGACTGGCATCGAGCGTCCACAGCAGGATTGCGGCCATCAGCAGGACTGGGCTGTACGGCATCAGGAACAACGACAACGCGGCGAGGATCGCACCGGCGAGGAAATAGGGGCGGCGGCGCCCCAGGCGGCCGAGCCAGGTGCGGTCGCTCATATGGCCGATGATCGGTTGGACCAGGAGGCCGGTCAGCGGGGCAGCGACCCACAGCGCGGGCAGATCGTCGAGGCTGGAGCCAAGCGACTGGAAAACCCGGCTCATATTGGCGTTTTGCAGGGCAAAGCCGATCTGGATGCCAAAGAACCCGAAGCTGATGTTGGCCAGTCCGGCCCAGTTCTGGCGCGGTTTTTCCATGGTGGTCTTGCTCTCCCGGTAATTACCGAGGGCTGGCACGCCCGCGGGTCAGGGGCAAGAGGCATACGAATACGTAACCGGCGCGGCGCGGTTATCCTGTGGTGCTTTTGCGGACCACCAGCCGGGCGGGGATGGTCTGGTTCGGCGCCGGTCGGTCCTCGATCTGGGCCAGCAAAGACTCGACCAGCAGTTCGCCGCCGGCCTTCAGGTCCTGCATCAGCGTGGTCAGTGGCGGCGAGGTCATGCTGGCGGCAGGGATGTTGTCGAAGCCCATTACGGCGATGTCTTCCGGAACCCGCTTGCCGACGTGCGCGAGCGCCTGGATCGCGCCGATCGCGATCAGGTCGCTGGCCGCGAAGACAGCATCGAACGGGACGCCGCTGGCCAGCAGCATTTCCACCGCCTTGCGGCCGTCGTCCTCGCTGGACAGGGCGTTGACCTGCCGGGCCGGATCGGAAGGGAGCCCGGCCTGGCTCAGCGCGGCGCACAGGCCGCGATAGCGTTCGGCAAATTCGGGGTAGTGCTCGTCCGCCTGACCCAGAAAAGCGATCTGCTTGCGCCCTAGCGCGATCAGGTGTTCTCCGGCCTGCCGACCGGCGCCGAAATTGTCCGAACCGACCGTCGTGCCGATGTTGTCCTCGCCAACCGAGCCCCAGCACACGAAGTGGGTGTCGCTTTCGACCAGCTGGTTGAGCCGCTGGGTGTAGAGCGTATAGTCACCATAGCCGAGCAGGATCAGGCCGTCGGCGCGGTGACTGTCCTGGTACCGGACGTGCCAGTTGTCTTCCATCTTCTGGAACGAAATCAGCAGATCGAGCCCGCGGTTCGCGCTGGCCCGGGTGATCGCGCCCAGCATGGCAAGGAAGAACGGATTGATATTGGCACCGTCCGGGGTCGGGTCTTCGAAGAACAACAGGGCAATCGTGTTGGACCGCTGCGAGCGGAGCGACGAGGCGTTCTTGTCGACCGAATAGTTCAGTTCGCGGGCGATGGCCTCGATCCGCTGGCGGGTTGCCAGGCTGACCGACTTCGCGCCGCGCAGGGCGCGGCTGACGGTTGGCTGGGAAACCCCGGCCAGGAACGCAATGTCAAAGCTTGTCGGTTTGGCGGAGCGCTTCCGACCCATTCCATTCTCCCCTTGCGCGCAGACTAGGCCCTTGGAGAGCAAGCTGCAACGTGTGCAAAGGTGGCAGGTTCCAAAGCGTGTCTCCAGCGCCACAGTCCTGCCGCTGCATAAATTGGTATACGTATGCCTTCTTCCTGACTGCCCCCAAGCCGCCTTATTCGACTGGGTCTGGCAAAAGGGGACTGGACTCTATTCCCTTTGCAAATGGGGGTCTGCATGCCGGGGACCCAGTTGTTGTCCGGCTTGGTTTTAGGGAGAGAGACATCGTGACGCTTCGCACCAAAATTCTGGGCGGCCGTGGGGCATCGGCCCTCGCGATCGCCGTATCCGCGATCATGCTGCCGGGCGCAGCCAATGCGCAGTCCGCCTCGGCTGATGACGCCGCTGGCGAAATCGTCGTAACCGGCTTCCGCAGCTCGATCGACACCTCCGCCGCGCAGAAGCGCGAAGCAACCTCGATCGTCGAAGTGGTTGCCCCGGAAGATCTGGGTAAGCTGCCTGACCTGTCGATCGCCGAAGCGCTGTCGCGCCTCCCGGGCCTGGCCACCCAGCGGCTTGACGGCCGCGCCAACGTTGTGTCGATCCGCGGCCTGGCCCCGGACTTCACCACCACCCTGCTCAATGGCCGCGAACAGGTCAGCGCCGGCAACAACCGCGGCGTCGAACTCGACCAGTATCCGACCGAACTGCTCAATGGCGCAGTGGTTTACAAGACCCCCGATGCCAAGCTGATCGGCCAGGCGCTGGGCGGCACCATCGACATGAAGACCATTCGCCCGCTGGCCTATGGCAAGAAGCAGGTCGTGGTCGGCCTGCGCGGCGAGCTGAACGATCTGGGTAAGCTGAACCCCGACATTTCGAACAAGGGCTACCGCGCCAACGTGTTCTATGTCGACCAGAACGAAGATGAGACCGTGGGCTGGGCATTCGGTTATGCCCGCATGCAGTCGCCGACCCAGGAAGAGCGCTGGCAGGCCTGGGGCTATCCCGACCTGAACGCGACGACCAAGGTGATTGGCGGGGCCAAGCCTTACGTCAAGTCGAACGAACTGAAGCGCGACGGCCTGATGGGCGTGCTTGAGCTGAAGCCGAACGACACCTTCCACACCACCTTCGACGGCTACTGGTCGAAGTTCAAGGACGACCAGCGCCTGCGCGGTATCGAACTGCCGCTGCAGTGGTCGGGTGCGCAGCTCCAGCCGGGCTACACCACGGCCAACGGCCTGGTTACCTCGGGAGCCTACCGCGGGGTTGAAGCCGTGATGCGCAACGACGTTGTCCACCGCGACGCCGAAATCTGGGCGCTGGGCTCGAACAGCCAGTTCAAGGCCAACGACACGCTGACCTTCGAACTCGACCTGAGCTACTCGAAGCTCAAGAAGGTTGAAGAGAACCTGGAAATCTACACCGGCACCGGTCGTGGCGGCGGCGTGGGCGCCACTGACACGCTAGCCTTTGTCCAGCCGGCCGCCGGCGGCGTGATCACTTTCAAGCCGACCATCAACTATGCCGATCCGACCCTGTTCACGATCACCGACCCCCAGGGTTGGAACAGCTGCGGTGGCAGCGTGCCGAACTGCCAGGACGGCTTCGTCAACCGCCCGACGATCAAGGATCGTCTGCAGTCGATCCGCCTTCAGGCTGTTCAGGCGCTGGACGGCGGCCTGTTCGACAACGTCACGATCGGGGCGAACTATTCGGACCGCCGCAAGCAGCTGATCGACGAAGGCTTCGTGCTGACCAACAAGAACTATCCGGCCAGCCCGGCGGTTCCGTCGAGCTACCTGTTCAGCCCGGTCTCGCTCGACTTCATCGGCATTCCCGGCATGGTCTCGTTCGACAGCTGGAAGTACTATAACGACGGCAACTACAAGCTGACCAGCGAAGCGCTGTGGACGCCGAGCCGTCTGACCAACAGCTATGTCGTGCGCGAAAAGGTCCTGACCGGTTACGTCCAGGGCAGCATCAACAGCGGCAATCTGAAGGGCAACGTTGGCGTCCAGGTGGTTCACACCGACCAGCAGGCTGATGGCTTTGCTGCTTCGAACCCCGGCTCCGGCACGATCTCGAAGCCGATCACCGATGGCGACAAGTACACCGACTTCCTGCCGAGCCTGAACCTGTCGTACGAAGTCGCGCCGCAGACCCTGGTCCGCTTTGGTGCAGCCCGCATGCTGGCTCGTGCCCGCATGGACCAGCTGAACCCCGGGGTTGGCTACAACTTCAATGCTGCCAACAACATTCCGGGCGCCAGCATCAACCGCTCGCCGTGGTCGGGTAGCGTTGGCAATGCCAAGCTGCGTCCGCTGATGGCCGATACCTTCGATCTGGCGCTTGAAAAGTACTTCGGTCGCGGTGCCTACATCTCGGTCGGCGGCTTCTACAAGCACCTCGAAAACTGGATCTATCGCCAGAACAACGAGTTCGACTTCACCGGAACGCCGACCCCGGGCAACGTCACCCCGACGTTCAACAAGGGCATCGTTTCGCAGTGGCAGAACGGCAAGTCGGGCAAGGTCTATGGCTTTGAAGCTTCGCTGTCGCTGCCCTTCAGCACCTTCTCGTCCGAACTGGATGGCTTTGGCTTCCTGAGCAGCGCCTCCTACACCGACAGCAAGGTCACCGAAGGCGCAGCCGATCCGATCAAGATGCCGGGGCTGTCGCGCTGGGTCGTCAATGGCACGGTTTACTACGAAAAGAACGGCTTCCAGGCGCGCGCCTCGGGTCGTTACCGCTCGAAGTTCCTGGCCGAAGTCGCCGGTCTCAGCCTCGTGCGTGACCGGATCATGGCCGCCCAGGAATTCGTGGTCGATGCCCAGATCGGCTACACCTTCCAGAGCGGTTCGCTCGAGGGGCTGGGGATCCTGCTGCAGGCCAGCAACCTCACCAACGAGCGTTTCATGACCTACCAGAACGACGATATGCGCCAGGTTCGCGACTACCAGAACTATGGTCGCAACTTCATGGCTGGCATCACCTACAAGTTCTGATGCCTCTGGGCGGGTCCGGTTCGCGCCGGGCCCGCCTTTATTTCCTGACTGAAACAACCAAGAGTGTCGCGCTCAACCTGGGAACCGGAACAGTGAACGACAGCCGCATCCGTGACGTAGTGATCGTAGGGGGCGGCACCGCAGGCTGGATGGCAGCCTCGGCACTGTCCGCCACGATGGGCGACCAGCTTCGCGTCCGCCTGATTGAAAGCGACGAGATCGGCATCGTCGGCGTCGGCGAAGCGACCATTCCCGCAATCCGCCTGTTCAACGGCCTGGTCGGCATCGACGAGGACGAATTCCTGCGTCGCACCCAGGGCACCTTCAAGCTGGGGATCGAATTCCAGAACTGGGGCCGGATCGGCGAAAGCTACATGCACGGCTTTGGCCAGATCGGGCAGAGCCTCGACCTGATCGAATTCTGGCAATACTGGCTGCGCGGCCGCAAGGAAGGCGTGGCGAGCGGGCTGGGCAACTATTCCTTCAACCAGGTGGCGGCGCGCGCCGGGCGCTTTGCGCGGGTTTCGCGCGTGCCGGGCACCCAGCTTGATGGGATCAGCTACGCGTTCCATTTCGACGCCTCGCTCTATGCCCGCTACCTGCGCAGCGTCTCCGAACGCAACGGGGCGGAGCGGATCGAAGGGCGGATCGTCAAAGTCAACCTTGATCCGGAAAACGGCTTCGTCCGCTCGGTCACCCTGGCCTCGGGCGAGGAAATCGCGGGCGAACTGTTCATCGACTGCTCGGGCTTCCGCGGGTTGTTGATCGAGCAGGCGCTCGAAACCGGGTATGAAGACTGGAGCCACTGGCTGCCGTGCGACCGCGCAATTGCGGTGCCGACTGCCAATGTCGGCGCGCTGCGTCCGTTTACCCAGTCGATTGCCCATCCGGCCGGTTGGCAATGGCGCATCCCGCTGCAGCACCGCACCGGCAACGGCCATGTCTTTTGCAGCGCGCGGATGAGCGAGGACGAAGCGACCCGGATCCTGCTCGACACGGTCGAGGGCGAACCGCTGGCCGATCCCCGGACGATCACGTTCAAGACCGGGATGCGCAAGCGTGCGTGGAACCGCAACGTGGTGGCTCTGGGGCTGTCATCGGGCTTCATCGAACCGCTCGAATCGACGTCGATCCATCTGGTGCAGAACGGTATTGCCCGGCTGATCTCGCACTTCCCGGACCGCAGCTTCGCGGCTGCCAATATCGATGCCTACAACCGCCGGATCGCCCAGGAATTCGAAGGCATCCGCGATTTCATCGTGCTCCACTACACCGCCAACCAGCGCGATGAGCCGTTCTGGCAGGCGCTGCGCGCTATGGAACTGCCCGAAGGTTTGCGCCGCAAGATCGACCTGTTCAAGGCGACCGGGCGGATCTTCCGCGAACAGGACGAACTGTTCACCGAAGTGGGCTGGCTCCAGGTGATGATCGGGCAGAACATCATGCCCAAAACCTATCACCCGCTGGCCGATGTCCTCACCCATGACGAACTGGCGGGCTTCCTGCGCGATCTGGAAACGATCGTCGCGGCTCCGGCCAGCCGCTTGCCCACCCATCAAGACTTTATCGCGCAGTTCTGCGCTGCGGAGGCCCTGAATGCTGCGTAACCGTCCTCTGCTCCGCTCCATCCTGCTCGCCGCGACCGCGCTGGGCCTGGCTCCCGCCGCCTTGGCCCAGACCGCTGCCGCGCCAACCGATTTTCGCGCACGCACGCCCGAGCAGGAGGTGATCTACTTCGTTCTGCCCGACCGGTTCGACAATGGCGATCCCGGCAACGATCGCGGCGGATTGAAGGGTGACCGGCTGGCGACTGGCTTCGACCCGACCGCCAAGGGGTTCTACCACGGCGGCGACCTGAAAGGGCTGACCCGGCGGCTGGATTACATCCAGGGCATGGGGATCACCGCGATCTGGTTCGCGCCGGTGTTCAAGAACAAGGTGGTGCAGGGGCCGAAGGGCGACGAAAGCGCCGGCTATCACGGGTATTGGGTGACCGACTTTACCACGATCGACCCGCATTTCGGCACCGAAGCCGAATTCAAGGCCTTCGTCGACGCGGCTCATGCGCGCGGGATCAAGGTCTACATGGACATCATCGTCAACCACACCGCCGACGTGATCCAGTACCGCGAAGGGGGCGACTATGCCTATCGCGGCAAGGCGGACTATCCGTTCTCGCGCCGGGGCGGGGTCAAGGGCGCGCCGATCAACGCCGGGTTCGCCGGGGATCACGTGCCGGGTGCGGAGAACTGGGCCAAGCTGACCAACCCGACCTTTGCCTATACGCCTTATGTTCCCAAGGGCGAAGAGCGGGTGAAGAAGCCGGACTGGCTCAATGATCCGATCTATTACCACAACCGTGGCAACACCAACTGGTTCGGCGAAAGCGCAACCTATGGCGACTTCGTCGGGCTCGACGATGTCGCGACCGAGCATCCCCGGGTCGTGGCCGGAATGATCGACATTTATGGCAGCTGGATCGACCGCTTTGGCATCGATGGCTTCCGCATCGATACCGCGCGCCACGTCAATCCGGAATTCTGGCAGGCGTTCGAACCGGCGATGATCGAGCGGGCCCGGGCCCGGGGCATTCCCAACTTCCACGTCTTTGCCGAAGTGGCGACGGGCGAGATCGATCCGGGCTTCCTGGCCCGGTGGAGCCACATCGCCCACCTCTCCGCGCCGATCGACATGGCCTTTGCCGCTGCACTGCAGCAGGCGGTTGGCGGCAAGATCGGGACCGACAAGGTCGCCCGCCTGTTCGAGGATGACGTGCTCTATCGCGGCGGCGAAAAGGCCGCGCTGCGCCTGCCGACCTTCCTCGGCAATCACGATTTCGGGCGGTTCTCGATGTTCGTGAAGCAGGCCAACCCCGGCATTTCGCAGGAAGAATTGCTCGAGCGGGTAAAGCTGGGCCACGCGATGCTTTTGACCCTGCGCGGCGTGCCGACGATCTATTATGGGGACGAGCAGGGCTTCGTCTCGGATGGCAACGACCAGCTGGCGCGCGAGGACATGTTCCCCAGCCAGGTCGCGGTCTACAACGACAACGATCTGATCGGCACCGACGCGACCACGGCGCAGGCCAATTTCGATACCACCCACCCGCTCTATCGCCTGATCGCCGAGCTTTCGGCAGTGCGGCGCGCGACACCCGCGCTGACGGGCGGGCTGCAAAAGATCCGGGCTGCCTCGGAAAAGCCCGGCCTCCTGGCGATTTCGCGGTTTGACCCGCAGACCGGCCAGGAAGTGCTGCTGGCCTTCAACACGTCGAACCAGCCGATTTCCACTCAGGTCGAAGTCGACCCCAAAAGCCTGTCGTTCACCGCGCTGGCGGGTCAATGCCCGGTCCAGGCCTCTGCACCTGGCTCGCTGTCCATAACCCTGCCCGCGTTCGGTTATGCCGTCTGTGCGGCCAAGCCGTAAGTTTCGTCCCTTCCCATGAACAGCTTTTCCCAAATTCGTTCCTCTGCTGTCGAGACCAGCGGCCAACCGTGGTGGCGGGGCGCGTCGATCTATCAGATCTATCCGCGCAGCTTCATGGATTCCAACGGTGACGGGATCGGGGACCTCCCCGGGATCACCGCCCGGCTCGACTATGTCGCCGCGCTGGGGATCGACGCGATCTGGATCTCGCCGTTCTTCACCTCGCCGATGAAGGATTTTGGCTATGACGTGGCCGATTATTGCGGGGTCGATCCGATCTTCGGCCAGCTTGCCGACTTTGACGCGCTGGTTAAGCGGGCGCACGAACTGGGCCTGAAAGTCCTGATCGACCAGGTCTATGCCCATACCTCGGACGAGCATCCGTGGTTCGCCGAAAGCCGCCAGAGCCGCACCGGGGCAAAGTCCGACTGGTACGTCTGGGCCGACGCCAAGCCGGACGGCTCGCCGCCGTCGAACTGGCAGTCGGTGTTCGGCGGGCCGGCCTGGACCTGGGACGCGCGGCGCGGGCAATATTACCTGCACAATTTCCTGCCGGGCCAGCCGCAGCTCAATTGCCATCTGCCGCAAGTGCAGGACGCCTTGCTGGATGCCGCGCGTTTCTGGCTGGAACGCGGGGTCGACGGGTTCCGGCTCGATGCCCTGAACTTTTCGATGCACAACCCGGCGCTGACCGACAATCCGCCCGCTCCCGACGATGGCAAGGTGCGGACCCGCCCGTTCGATTTCCAGCTGCACCTGCACAACCAGTCGCACGGCGCAATTCCGGCCTTTATCGAACGCATTCGCGGCCTGTGCGATGACTATGGCGCGGTGTTCACCATGGCCGAAGTGGGCGGCGGCAATGCCCTTTCCGAAATGCACGCCTATACCGAGGGCCAGGCGCGGCTGAACAGCGCCTATGGCTTTGACTTCCTTTATGCCGAGCACCTGACCCCGGAACTGGTCGCCCAGGCCCAGGCCAACTGGCCGGACCGCGACGGACTGGGCTGGCCGAGCTGGGCCTTTGAAAACCACGACGCACCCCGCGCCCTGTCGCGCTGGTGCAGGGCGGACGAGCGCGAGGCTTTTGCCCGGATGAAGGTGGTGCTGCTCGCTTCGCTGCGCGGCAATCCGATCGTCTATCAGGGCGAGGAGCTGGGCCTGACCCAGGTCGAGATTCCGTTCGAGCAGCTGCAGGATCCTGAGGCGATTGCCAACTGGCCGCTGACCCTGTCGCGCGATGGGGCGCGCACCCCGATGCCGTGGACCGCACAGGACGAGCATGGCGGGTTTACTGCTGGTTCTCCGTGGTTGCCGCTGGGTGAAGACAACCTGGCCCGCGCCGCCGACCGGCAGGAAAGCGATCCCGCATCGCAGCTCAATCTGACCCGGCAGTTGTTGGCTTTGCGCCGCCAATATCCCGCTTTGCGGTGGGGAAGCTTTGCAGTTCTCCATGCCGATGACGGCGTTCTGGCCATACGGCGCCAGGTTCGCGATCAGGTCCTTGTCGGCCTGTTCAATTTTACCGGATCGCTGCGCCCTTGCCCGGTCGCCGCGACCGGCCCGGTGGTGATCGCCGTCAACGGTGCGGACCCTGGAAAGCTTCCGCCGTTCGGTGCAATTTTGGTTGAGGAACACGTCTGATGCGTATGATGCCCATGCTGGGCGCGGTTGCCGCGCTGCTTTCTTCTGCTCCGGCTCTGGCTCAGGCAAAGGAGCCGGTTTCGGCAACCTCGCCCGATGGCAAGATTGCGGTTGCCCTGACCACCGATGGTGATGGCCGCGCGGTCTATACCGTGACCCGCAATGGCACGACGATCATTGCCCCGTCGCGGCTGGGCTTCCTGTTCACCGACGTCGCCAAGATCGACCGCCGCCTGGAAGTGACCGGCAGCGAGGTGCGCGACTTTGACCAGACCTGGAACCAGCCGTGGGGCGAATGGGCCTCCATCCGCAACCATTACCGCGAACTGAAGGTCCACCTGCGCGAGACGACCGCGCTGGCGCGCGTCTTTGCGGTCACTTTCCGCATCTATGACGACGGCGTCGGCTTCCGCTACGAGTTTCCCGAGCAGCCGCAGATGGCGAAGGCCAACATCGCCGACGAGCTGACTGAATTCACCTTTGCCCAGGACGGCACGGCCTGGTGGAAGCCTGCGTTCCTGTGGAACCGCGAGGAATACCTCTACAACAAGACCGCGCTTTCGTCGGTCAGCAATGCCGATACCCCGATCACCATCAAGCTGTCCGATGGCACCCACGTCGCCCTGCACGAGGCGGCGCTGGTCGACTATTCGGGCATGGCCGTGTCGCGGACCGAGGGGACCACGCTGCGCGCTGCGCTGCATCCTGGGGCTGGCCGACCCAAGGTGGAAAAGACCGGGGCCTGGAACACCCCCTGGCGCACCCTGATCATCGCCGACAATGCTGCGGGGCTCTATCAGAGCCACCTGATGCTCAACCTGAACGAGCCGAACAAGCTGGGCGATGTCAGCTGGTTCAAGCCGGGGAAGTTTGCCGGGGTGTGGTGGAACATGATCAAGGGCGAATGGACCTGGGCACGCGGGCCAAAGCACGGCGCGACCAATGCCAACGTCAAGCGCTACATTGACTTTGCCGCCGCCAACGGCGTTCCGGATGTCCTCGTCGAAGGCTGGAACGTCGGCTGGGACGGCGACTGGTTCGGCAACGGCAACGACATGGACTTTGCTCAGCCGACCGAAGATTTCGACGTGAAGATGCTCGCCGCCTATGCGAAGAAGAAGGGCGTGCGATTGGTTGGCCATCACGAAACCGGCGGGGCTGCCAGCCATTACGAGGCGCAATTTGACAAGGCGTTCAAGTTCGCTGCCGATCACAATTACATGGTGGTCAAGACCGGCTATGTCACCGACGCGGGCCAGATCGAGCGGGTCGATCCCGATGGCTCGAAATACCGCGAATGGCACCAGGGCCAGTGGATGTCGAACCACTTCGTCCGGGTCGCCGAAGCGGCCGCAAAGTACAAGATCGCCTTTGACAGCCACGAACCGATCAAGGGCACCGGCCTGCAGCGGACCTATCCGAACTGGGTCGCGCGCGAGGGGATGCGCGGGATGGAATACAATGCCTGGCCGGGCAAGAACCCGCCCGAGCACGAAGCCAATCTGGTCTTCACCCGGATGCTCGAAGGACCGATGGACTTCACCCCCGGCGTGCTGAGCCTGAAAGGCAGCGACGACAGCAACATTCTGTCGACCATTGCCAAGCAGCTGGCGCTCTATGTGGTGATCTATTCGCCGGTGCAGATGCTGGCCGACACGCCAGAGAACTATGCCAAGTATCCTGGCCCGCTGAAGTTCATCCGCGACGTTCCGACCGATTGGCAGGAAACCCGCGTGCTGAATGGCGAAGTCGGCGACTTTGCGACGATTGCCCGCAAGCAGCGTGGCGGCGAGGACTGGTATCTGGGCGCGGTGGGTGACGAAGAAGCCCGCACGGTCAGCTTCAAGCTCGACTTCCTGACCCCGGGCAAGAAGTACGTTGCGGAAATCTATCGCGACGGGGATGATGCCGACTATCGCACCGACAAGCGCCATTCGATCGTGATCGAGCAGAAGGCGGTGAGCAGCGCCGGCGCCATGACCCTGCGCTTGGCCCCCGGCGGCGGCGCGGCGGTCCGGTTCCGGAAGGTCAAGTGATCCGGCGCTGGCTGGGCGCGGCGGCGTTCGCCTTGGCTTTGCTGGCCGGGGCCGCGCCGGCCGCTGCGGCCAGCGATGTGGGGCGCTTTGTCGAGATCGAGCGGATGGCCGCGGCGGGGCTTCCCGACCAACGCCTGACGATCTGGTTGCCGCCCGGCTATGACCGCTCGGCGCAGCGCTATCCGGTGCTCTACATGCACGACGGGCACAACCTGTTCGATCCGGCCAAGAGCAATTTCAACAAGGTCTGGGCCGCCGACAAGGCGATGCTGGCGGCCATGGCCAGCGGCAAGGTGGCGCCGCACATCATTGTCGGAATCTGGGCCCCCGGCAATGATCGCTATCGCCAGTACCTGCCGCGCAGCGCCTATGACCTTGCGGGTCCCGAACTGCGCGGTGCGATGGACAAACTGGCGGACGGCCCGGTCCTGTCGCAAGCCTATCTGAACTGGCTGACCGGCCCGCTCAAGCACTGGGTCGACCAGACCTATCGCACCCTGCCCGATCGCCGTCACACCGCTATTGCCGGATCGAGCATGGGCGGGCTGATGAGTTGCTGGGCCTTTGTCGAGCGGCCGCAGGTCTATGGCCGCGCAGCCTGCGTCTCGACGCACTGGCCGCTGGTCATGCCGCAGGAGGGGGAGCAGGCCGATCCGGCGCGGCTGGCGCTGAACCAGGCGTGGTTCGTCCAGCGGCTTGGCAAGCCCGATGGGCGGCGGCTGTGGATGGACCATGGCACGGCCACGCTTGATGCCACGTATCCGCCCTATCAATCCGCGATCAGCCAGGCCGTCGCCGGTTCAGGGTGGAAGCAAGGGCGCGACTGGCAGGGCAAGGTCTATCCCGGCGCGGAGCATGAGGAAAATGCCTGGGCGCGGCGCCTGCCCGAGATCTTCACCTGGCTACTGCGCGACTGATCAGACCGGGCGGGGCAGGGCAGTCGTCGCCTTCATCTGCTCCATCGAAAAGCTGGAACTGACATCGGCAATGTCGGGCACTGCGGCAATCAGCTTGCGGTAGATGCGGTCGTAGTGGGCAATGTCGCGCACCACGAGCTTGAGCAGGTAATCGACGTCGCCCGCCATGCGGTGGCATTCGCTGATCTCCTCGATCCCGGCGACACCCGCGCTGAACGCCTCCAGCCAGGCTGGATCATGGCGCTGGGTGCGGATCGCGACGAAGACCGTGGTGGCCAGGCCCAGCTTGGCCGGATCGAGCAGCGCCACGCGCCGGGCAATGATCCCGCTGTCCTCCAGCCGCTTGATCCGGCGCCAGCACGCGTTGCTCGACAGGCCGACCCGGTCGCCCACTTCGTGGACCGGGATCGAGGCATCGCTCTGGAGAACTCCCAGGATCGCCCAGTCGATCGAATCCAGTTGCGTCAATTCGCTTTTCATTGGGATAAATTACCACTAAAATCGACAATTGACCAGAAAAACAGCGATGAAATTGCATCGGGATTGCTGCATTGTTGCAGCAGAAAAGGAGATCGCCCCGATGGACCCGGCCAAGCTGTTTACCGAACACCCCGCCAGCGTTGGTGAAACCTATGGCGAGCACCTGGTCATGGCCAGCAGCTTTGGCGTGCGGATGATCCTGGGCGGGATTGCCTGCCTGATCCATGGCCTCTTGCCGTTTCTGTTCGTCAAAACAGGCAGCAGCCAGATTGCCGAGCTGCACGACACCATGGTCGCCAACCGCCGGCGCAAGCCGCTTCCGGCCGTGCTGGATTTTGTGATCTAG
Source organism: Alphaproteobacteria bacterium (assembly GCA_046566485.1). GTDB lineage: Bacteria > Pseudomonadota > Alphaproteobacteria > Sphingomonadales > Sphingomonadaceae > Novosphingobium. The sequence continues at coordinate 77,614 of JBKHWO010000026.1, forward strand.
GGTCAGGACCTACTAATCGGACGATCGAGGTTTGAGTAAAAATGGCTCAGAGCAAGGAAGGAAGGCGCAGGAATATGTCTATATTTCAAGCCTTCCAGACGCAGCTCTGGGCCATCTTTGCCAAATCCCTTCAGGACGCTGGAATGGCTTCCATCTCGGCCAGACAGCCGCTTGGAAAGGCAACCAGCCTTCCCGGCGCGCCTATCCGCCCGATCTGTTCGCCATTCCAGCGCCTCGACCGTCCGATTAGTAGGTCCTGACCCTAGAGCAGCATCACCGCAAAACCGAGCGCGCAGGCGAAGCTGGCCAGGGTCGCGGTGGCGACCGGGATGGCTGATCGCCAGCCCACTTCCAGCAACAGGTCCATGCGGCTGCGCATCGCCGTGGCAGTTACAGCCAGCAGCAGCAGCGTCTTGGACAGGGTCAGGCCCGCTTCAGCGATAGGCTTGGGAATGGTGACGACGCTGTTCAGCGTGACGACGCCGAGGAAAGCGACGATGAACCACGGCAGCGCCAGACGGCGCAGCAGCGACTGATCGGGGTTTGCGGAACTGGGGCCAATGCTCAGGCTGGTCAGGGCAACGACCGGGGCGAGCAGGGCGACCCGCGCCAGCTTGACGATCGTTGCCTGGCTGCCCGCCGCGTCGGAAAAGGCATAGCCGCCACCGATCGCCTGGGCGACGTCGTGGATCGAGGCGCCGATCAGGAATCCGGCCTGGGCATCGCTCAGCTGCAATTGTGCGGCAAGGACCGGGTAAATGGTCATGGCCAGGGCGCTGGCCAGCGAGACGCCGACCAGGGTCAGCGCGAATTGCGCTTGGCTCAGCCGTTCCTTGCCGATCACGCCATAGAGCGCGAGCGCGGCGCTGGCGCCGCAGATCGCGGTCGCCCCGCCCGACAGCAGTCCGGCATAGCGCGACTGACCGGCGAGTTTGGCCCCGCCCAGACCGGCGAGCATGGTCACGGCCATCACCGCCAGCAAGGCTACGAAAGGTGCCACGCCGACCGCGCCGATCTGCGCGAAGGTGACTTGCAGGCCGAGGACGACGATGCCCCAGCGTAGGCAGGTACGCGAGGCAAAGTCCAATCCGGCATGGTTGCGCGGATCCTGTGAAACGAAGTTGAGGGCGAGGCCGACGAGCAGGCCGAGCAGGATGATCGGGAAACCGTAATGGCCCGACAGCCAGGCTGCGGCGGCGGCAGCGACACCGCACAGCGCAAGGCCGGGGAACAGCGGCGGGCGCTTTGCCTTGCCGCCAGCAGCCTCGCGCGCGGCCAGTTCCATCTCGCCAAACAGGTCACCGCCGTGGGGCAGGTTGTCCCAGTCGACCGTCTTCAGATTACGTTGCATCACTTTCCCGCAAGGTCGGCTGGAGGCTGGTTCTGTCCTGCGGTGTCATATGGCAAAAGCAGCGGGATGGCAAAGGCCAATCCCGCTGCTTTTTCATCGGTCCGAGCTTAATGGTCGCCGAGCGCCTTGTCTTCGTTGGCCCGCTTGATCACGTAAAGCCGGATCGCCTCGATCTGGTCCGGGTTGAACTGGTCCTTCCAGGCAACCATCCCGTTCTGCTGCAACAGGCCATCGTGGACGATCTGTTGCCACAGCTTGGGATTGCCCAGCGCGACCGAGTGGCGCAGGTCGGGGTTGAGTGCACCCGCAACCGCCGAGGCGCCATGGCAGACCGAGCAGCTGTTGGTGTAGAGCTTTTCGCCCAAGGCCAGCTGTTGCGGCGTGCCCGAGGGCGGCGGCGGATCAAGCTTGCGCTCGGCATAGGGCGGGGGCGGAGGCAACTGGCCCTTGGCACCCAGCTTGAACACGACCAGACGGCTAATGTTCGGGGTGATCTTGCTGGTCACCAGCTTGCCGGCGGAGACGTCCCACACCCCGCCCCAGCCGACCAGCACGGCAACATATTGCTCGCCGTCGATCGAATAGGTCATCGGTGCGGCCAGAATGCCGCTCTGCGCGTGGAACGACCACAGTTCCTTGCCAGTATCAGCGGTATAGGCCTTGAAGTCGCCCAGGGCAGTGCCCTGGAACACCAGGTTGCCCGCAGTCGCCAGCGTGCCGCCATTGGTCGGCGTCTGCTGGGGTACGCGCCACTTCACCTTGCCCGCGACCGGATCGAACGCGACCAGCGCACCGGTCATCGCCGCCTTGGTTGCAGTACGGATCGCCTTGTCGGCAGGCAGGTTGCCCGGTGAGGCGTCGATCCCCAACTGGAACCCGGTCGTGCCCGGCTTCCAGTCCGGATCGTGGGCATAGACCTGCGGGGTATTGTTGGTCGGGATGTAGACCAGCCCGGTCTTGGGGCTGTAGCTCATTGGCGTCCAGCTATGCGCGCCGACCGCGCCGGGGAAGCCCAGGAACGGCTTGCCGGTGCGCTCGTACTGCGCTTCGGGATTGACGAAGGGCTTGCCGCTCTTGGGGTCAAGCCCGCTGGCCCAGTTGATCCCGTCGACAAATGGCTTGCCCGAAAGGAACTGGCCGGTCTTGGCGTCCAGTACATAGAAGAAGCCGTTCTTCGGTGCGTGCATCACCACGCGGCGCTTTTGCCCGCCGATGTTGAGGTCGGTGACCGTGATCTGCTGGTTGGAATCGAAGTCCCAGCGGTCTTCCGGGGTTTCCTGGAAGTGCCAGACATATTCGCCCGTATCCGGCTTCACCGCGACGATCGAGGCGGTGTAGAGGCTGTCGCCCGCCCCATCGGTGTTGCGATAGGCGGGGTTCCACGGTTCGGCATTGGCAGTGCCGAAGTACACCAGGTCGGTCACCGGGTCATAGGTGATCGAATCCCACACGGTGCCGCCACCGCCCAGCTTCCAGAAATCGCCGCTCCAGGTCTTGACCGCGGCATCCAGGTGCTTGCCCTCCTGCGGCTTCGACGGATCGCCCGGCACGGTGTAGAACTTCCAGACCTGATCGCCGGTTTCGGCATCGAAAGCGGCAAGGTAGCCCCGGGTGAAGTATTCCGCCCCGGCCGAACCGATCAGGACCTTCCCCTTGACCACGCGCGGTGCGCCGGTGATCGCCATGTGCGAGCCTTCGGGGATAGTCAGCTTGTCCCACACCACCTTGCCGCTCTTCTGGTCGAGCGCGACCAGGCGGCCGTCGAGCGTCGCGACATAGACCTTGTTGCCATAGAGCGCGACGCCGCGGTTCACTGCATCGCAGCACACGTCGACCAGCTTGGCGCGCGGCACCTTGGGGTCATAGGACCATTTCAGCGCGCCGCTTTTGGCGTCATAGGCCTTCACCATCGACCAGGCGGTAGTGATGTAGAGCACTCCGTCATGCATCAGCGGGGTCGCTTCCTGGCCGCGCGCGGTGTCGAGATCGGCCGACCAGGCCAGGCCCAGCTGGGCGACGTTCTGGTCGTTGATCTGATCGAGCGGGGAGAACCGGGTTTCGGCCCGGTCATAGCCATAGGTCAGCCACTCACCCGCCGGGGGCTGGGCAATCAGCGCATCCGTCACGCCTTCGGTCGGCGGAGCGGATACCTTGTTCCCACATGCGGCCAGCGGCAACAGCGCGGCAAGCGCCAGCAGTTTCAATCGCATTCCAGTCCTCTCCTCATGCCGGTCTTTTGCCGGTCACCGTGCGATCAGCCATGCCAGCCCCCATCAGGCCGAATGGCGTTTCTCGATCATCTTGCCTGCACGTTCTTCGATAAGCGAGTCCATAATTGCAACTTGTTTTACACCCGCGTGGTGGTGGGATTTGCGCTATCCTGTCCGAACGACCGGGTTGTGAAAGGCACTTTTACGCGTAATCTGGGCAGCCGGGACCGGGGCGAGGAGAACAACCGATGTGTGACGATCTGACCGCCACTGAAGAAGAGCAGGCGCTGGCCGCCAAGGGCCTGAGCCGCCGGGAATTTGCCGCCATCGGTGCGGCGGGCGTGCTGGCGGCCTGCACGGCGCGGGAAAGCCAGGCCAAGGGACGGGCGATCAGCGAGGCGATGGTTTCGGTGCCGACCCCGGACGGCACGGCCGATGCCTTCTTCGTTCATCCGGCCAAGGGCAAGCATCCCGCCGTGATCCTCTGGCCCGACATTGCCGGCCTGCGCGACGCCTACAAGGAAATGGCGCGGCGGCTGGCGGCAGACGGCTTTGCCGTGCTGGCGGTCAACCACTATTACCGCGCCGCCAAGGCGCCCCTGCTTGCCTCGATGGCGGAATGGCGCAGCCCGGCCGGCCAGGAAAAGCTGAAACCCGCGATCGCCACGCTTTCGGCGGCGAATACGGTCAGCGATGCGACTGCCTTCGTCGCCTGGCTCGACCGCCAGGACGCGGTGGACAGGCGCAAGGGGATCGGCACCCAGGGCTATTGCCAGACCGGTTCCTTCGCAATCCGCAGCGCAGCAGCCCTGCCGCTGCGGATAAAGGCCGCGGCCTCGTTCCATGGTGGCGGTCTGGTCACGGACAAGCCCGACAGCCCGCACCGTTTGTTTGCCCAGAGCAAGGCTGGGTTCCTGATTGCGATTGCCCGCAACGATGATGCCAAGGCCCCAGCCGATAAGGATGCCCTGCGCGCCGCGGGCGATGCTTCGGGCCGCCCGGTCGAAGTCGAGGTCTATAACGCCGACCACGGCTGGTGCACGCTCGACGCGCCGGTTTACGACAAGCCCGAGGCCGACCGCGCCTGGGCGCGGCTGCTGGCACTTTATAAGGGCCTTTAGGTCGCGCGCCGGAACGTCCCCAGCCCCTTGTCCGTCCCGCACAGCCGGTCCCAGAAGCGGAAGTAGAGGCCGTAATTGCACTGGTAGCGGTCGTGGTGCAGCTGGTGGTGGGTCGCCGTGATCAGCCAGCGTCCGGCGCGGCCATGGACCAGCCAGCGCGGGAACATCTCCCAGCCCATGTGATTGCTCACTCCCATCACGGTCATGGTCAGCAGCAGCGCCAGGACCACGCCGACATGCAGCGGGAGCGCAAAGACCAGTGCCGGGACCACGAAGGCACCGGTCAGGGCTTCTCCCGGGTGAAAGCTCATCGCCGCCCAGGCGGTCGGCGGGCGGCTGTCGTGGTGCACGGCATGGATCGCGCGGAATAGGCGCGGCGCGTGCATCCAGCGATGGGTCCAATAGAACCAGGTATCATGGAGGAACAGGCAGAGCAGGAAGGATAGAGGCAGCCACCACAGCGGATAGGCCGATGCGTCCTGGTAAATCCGGGTCCAGCCAAGGTTCTGCCAGCCCCAGGCGACGATCCCGGCAGGCAGGCCATAGATCGCCGCGCTGGCCAGCGACCAGCCAATCTCGCGCCGGATCTGCGGACCCAGCCCGCGGTGCAGATCGGGCCAGCGCCGTGTTCCCAACCAGGCAAAGAATCCGCTGGTAGCAAGATAGCGCAGCGCGACGATGGCCGTCATGGCCAGAGCCGCGCCTGCTGCGGCGAGGATCGCGTTTCCTTGCATTAGGGCAGACTAGCACCCGGCACCAGGACTGACGACTGGTCCCAAGGGGAAGGGCTCAGTCGAAATCCTCGGTGTCGATGCTGGCTTGCATCGCCGGGCCATAGCGCGGCCCTGCCACTGTTTGGCGGTTGATCAGCGCATCGAGTTCTGCCGCAAGGGCGGGGGACATGTCCCAGTCCCAGCGGGCGATGTTTTCTTCCAGATGCGGGATCGAGGCGGTGCCGGGGATCGTCACCACGTGGTCGCCCTGCGCGAGCAGCCAGGCGAGGCTGAGCTGCGCGGCGGTGACGCCCTCGCGCGCGGCGATCGCCTCCATCGCCTCGATCAGTGCCAGGTTCTTGGGCCAGTTTTCCTCGCTGAAGCGCGGCATTCCGGGGCGAATATCGCCTTGAGGCAGCGCCGCCACATCGCGCACCCCGCCGGCGAGCGCACCGCGCCCCACTGGGGAGAAAGCGACGAAGGTGATGCCCAGTTCGCGGCAGGTGTCCAGCACGGCGATTTCGGGGTTGCGCGACCACAGCGAATATTCGGTCTGGACAGCGGCGATCGGATGAACCGCATGGGCCTCGCGAATGTGGGCGGCGGACCATTCGGACACGCCGACGCTGCCGACTTTGCCCTCCTGGACCAGCTCGGCCATGGCGCCCATCATCTCGGCAATCGGCACTTTGGGATCGAACCGGTGCATATAGTTCAGGTCGACGCGGTCGGTCTGGAGCCGCTGGAGCGAGCCATCGATGTTGCGACGGATCGCCTCGGGCGAGCAATCGATCCCGCGCTTGGGTCCGTCGGCGACGATGCCCATCTTGGTGGCGAGGAAGAATTCGTCGCGCCGTCCCTTCAGCGCCTGGCCCAGCAGCGTCTCGTTATGGCCCAGGCCATAGATGTTGGCCGTGTCGAGGTGGTCATAGCCCAGATCGAGCGCGCGGTTGAGCAGCTGGGCGCCATAGTCATCGCCCGGCGGGGTGCCATAGGCCCAGGACAGGGACATGCAGCCCAGACCGACCGGATTGATCGCCTTTCCGGCGATGTGACGCTTTGCAACCATTGTCTCTGATATTCCCTTGTCGTGGCGCGCTGGCCGTCAGTAGATCGTGTAGCCGCCGTCGATAACCATGCTGTCGCCGGTGTGGAAGCGTGAGGCATCCGAAGCAAGATAGACCGCGATCCCGGCAAAGTCCTGCCGGTCGCCCCAGCGCCGCATCGGCACCCGGGCGATGACCTTTTCGTTGAACTTATCCCAGCCCTGCAACGGCGCGGTCATGTCCGAGCGGATCCAGCCTGGCAGGATCGCATTGGCGCGGATGCCATAGCGGGCATATTCGACCGCAAGGCCGCGGATCAGGCCGAGCACGGCGGTTTTGCTTGCGGCATAGGCCTGGTTGGCCGGAGCACCGTGGATCGCAGAGGTGGAGGACGTGACCAGCAGCGAACCGCCGGGATCGCCAGCACCGGCGCGGCCGATCATGTGCCGGGCCGCCTCGCGGAAGGTCCAGAACACGGCATCCAGGTTCACGGTCATCACCCGGCGCCAGCCCTCGGTCGTCTGTTCATGGAACGGTGCGCCGCCGCCGATCCCGGCATTGGCGGCGCAAAAGTCGAGGCGGCCAAAGCGGTCGATCACGGCTGCAACGCTGTCCGCCACCGCCTGTTCGCTGGTCACGTCGACCGTCTGGACCAGAACTTCGCCGCCCAGCGCCTCAAGCACCTTTTGCGCCTCGGCATTTTTCGCCGGGTTTTGGCCCCAGATCGCCACCTTTGCCCCGGCAGCGGCGAGGCCCTCGGCCATGCCCAGCCCGATCCCGCCGTTTCCGCCCGTAACCAACGCCACCTTGCCGGTCAGGTCAAAGGGAGTGAATGCCATCGAACGTCCTCTCTCGCCGGTTGCTTTATGAAACCTGTCTTAAGCGTCCGACCGCTTGCTGCAATAGCCTGGTCGGTTCGCGTATGGGGTTGGTCGGGTTTTGCTTGTCGGCGCCGCAGCCTACGTTAGACTGCTTGTCATTCAACAAGTTGGAGAATTCTCCATGGGCGGCGTGCTTCTTATCCTATTGATCGTGGTCTTCGTTTTTCTGCTGATGGGCGTGCGGGTCGTCAGGCAGGGCTATGTTTACACGATCGAACGGCTTGGCAAGTACACCCTGGCGGCCGAGCCGGGCCTGCACGTGATTATCCCGTTCATCGACCGCGTCGGCCATAAGGTCAATGTCATGGAACAGGTGCTGGACATTCCGGGCCAGGAAATCATCACCAAGGACAATGCCATGGTCGGGGTCGATGCCGTGGTGTTCTTCCAGGTGCTCGATGCGGGCAAGGCGGCCTATGAGGTGTCGAACCTCTATCTCGCGATCATGCAGCTGACCACCACCAACCTGCGCACCGTGATGGGCAGCATGGACCTGGACGAAACGCTGTCGAAGCGGGACGAGATCAATGCCAAGCTGCTGGTCGTGGTCGATCACGCCACGGCGCCCTGGGGGGTCAAGATCACTCGGGTCGAGATCAAGGACATCCGCCCCCCGGCCGACATTTCGAATGCCATGGCCCGCCAGATGAAGGCCGAGCGGGAGAAGCGGGCCCAGATCCTGGAGGCCGAGGGCCTGCGCGCGGCTGAAATCCTGCGTGCCGAGGGTGAAAAGCAGAGCCAGATTCTGCAGGCCGAAGGCCGCCGTGAAGCCGCTTTCCGTGATGCCGAAGCCCGCGAGCGCGAGGCCGAAGCCGAGGCCAAGGCGACGACCATGGTTTCCGATGCGATCGCCAAGTCCGGCACCCAGGCATTGAACTATTTCGTGGCGCAGAAATACACCGACGCAGTGGCGGCTTTCGCCACCTCGCCCAATGCCAAGACCATCCTCTTCCCGGTCGAAGCGACGCAGCTGATTGGCTCGGTCGGCGGGATCGGCGAATTGGTTAAGGATGCGCTGTCCAACCAGGGGTCAGGCAAGTGAACTGGTTTGACGGGGTAGAGCCGCATTGGATCTGGCTGGGGCTGGGCCTGCTGCTGGCGATCGGCGAAATGACGATTCCTGGGGTCTTTCTGATCTGGATGGCGGGCGCCGCCTTGGTGACCGGTTTGGTCGCCTGGCTGGTTCCGCTGGCCGTGCCCGGCCAGATCGCCCTGTTCGCGGTGTTGTCGATCCTGTTCGTCTTTGCCGGGCGGCGGTTCCTGCGCCAGCACCCGGTGGAGGGTGCTGATCCCAAGATGAACCAGCGCGGCGCGCGCGCGGTTGGCGAGGTCGTGGTGGTCAGCCAGGTGATCGAGGCCGGCCAGGGCCGGGTGCGGTTGGGCGACAGCGAATGGATTGCACGTGGCCCCGATGCCGAACCCGGCACGCGGATGCGGGTGACCGGGTCCGACGGGACGGTCCTAATGGTCGAACACTTGCACTAGCTGCCGGGTGAAGGGCAGCGCAGGATTCGCGTAAAATCGTCGTTAACCCTGCGGCGCATTTGTCCTATGGGGGTGTCGCAGCCCGGGCGGTTCGCTCGCGGGGAGGATTGACGAAGACCCTATGGCAAGAAACGATTCCCGGCGCAGTGCGCCACCGCCGCCGCGTCGCGGTCGGGACGAAGCACCCCATTCCTCCATCCTTGGTCGCCTGTTCCGGCGCCTGGTGGTCTGGGGCATATCCTTTGCGGTGGTCGGCTTGCTGGCGTTGGGCGTCGCGGTTGGCCTGACCGCGCGGTCGTTGCCCGATTTCGAAAAGATCAAGGCAACCCAGACCGAACAGATGATCGTGGTGCGCGCCCGTGATGGAACTCAGCTTGTCTCGCTGGGGCCCAGTTATGGTAAATGGGTGCCATCCGACCAGATCCCGCAGGTGATGAAAGATGCCATGCTTTCGACCGAGGACCGGCGGTACTACAGCCACGTCGGGATCGATCCGATCGGCTTGGCCCGATCGATCTGGGTCCGGGTGGAAGAGGGCAAGTGGAAGCAGGGCGGCTCGACCATTACCCAGCAGTTGGCCCGCACCGTGTTCCTCAACAATTCGCGCACCTTTGGCCGGAAGATCCGCGAAGCCGTGCTGGCCCTGGCGCTGGAATGGAACTTTTCCAAGGACCAGCTGCTCGAACTGTACCTCAACAAGGTCTATTTCGGCGGGGGCGCTTATGGGATCGATTCTGCCAGCCGCAAATTCTTTGGTCATCCCGGCACCGAGATCACGCTGCCCGAAGCCGCGATAATCGCCGGTCTGGTCAAGGCACCGTCAAACTATGCGCCGACCGCTGATGCCGAAGCCGCGGTTGGACGCGGGACGGTGGTACTGGGCCTGATGGCCGAAAACGGCAAGATCAGCCAAAGCGAAGCGGCGGCAACCGATCTGAAGAAAATCAAGTTCGCCCAGGAAAGCGGGCAGAATTCGGTGCGGTATTTTACCGATTGGGCGCTGCCGCAGCTCGACCTGTTGCTGGGCGAAACCGACCAGCCGATCGAAGTGTGGACCACGCTTGACGTACAGCTGCAGAATGCCGCGGCCGATGCGATCCAGGCCAACGCGCCCAAGGGCGCGCAAGGCGCGCTGGTCAGCATGGACCGCGATGGCGGGGTGCTCGCGCTGGTCGGCGGGACCGACTATGTCACGTCGAACTACAACCGCGCGGTCAACGCCGTGCGCCAGCCGGGTTCGGCATGGAAGCTGTTCGTCTACCTTGCCGCGCTGGAAGCGGGATACACCCCCAATGCCGAAGTGATCGACGAACCGGTGACCATCGATGGGTGGAGTCCGCGCAATTCAACCGGCGACTATGCGGGCAAGATCGACGTGCGCACCGCCTTCGCTTATTCCAAGAACACCGTGGCCGCGCAACTGGGTCAGGAGGTCGGCTTTTCGACCGTTGCCGCCATGGCCAAGCGCTTTGGCATTTCCACCCCGATTTCGACCGTGCCGTCGATGGTGCTGGGTTCGAACGAGGTCCGTCTGATCGATATGACCCGCGCCTTTGCGGCGATTGCGGCCAAGGGGACCGGGGTCGAACCCTATGGGATCATGAAAGTGACGACCACCGACGGCAAGCTGCTTTATGAGCGCAAGCCGCAGACCGGGAGCAGCCTGGTCCCGTCCTACGTCGCTTCGGGCATCACCGATATGCTGCAGACCGCGGTCAGCATCGGCACCGGCCGGGCGGCGCAGATCGGGCGTCCGGTCGCGGGCAAGACCGGCACCACCACCGCCAACAAGGACGGCTGGTTCCTGGGCTTCTCCAGCGGGGTCACGACTGGCGTGTGGATGGGGCGTGACGATGACCGTCCGGTCCCGGGCTTGCAGGGTGGCACCGCTCCGGCACGCGCCTTTGCCAGTTATATGCGGATCGCTGTGGCCGGGCGGCCGGTCGAAAAATTTGAAACCGATGCGACCCTGCCCGCGTGGCAGTTGGAGCCCGACGATGAAATGCTGATGAGCGGCGCGCCGCAGGACTATTACTACGTCGATGAGAAGGGGAACCTGGTGAACCCCATCCAGCTGGAGGACGGTCCTGCCGATCAGCCTCCGGTAGAGAGACGAGCCCCTGCTCCGACCCGGGCCCCGCCCGCTGCGAACGAGGATTTCCTGAATGAAGCCACCGGGCGCGTCCGGCCTTCCGAACGCGCCCGGCCCAATTAGCTAGAGCTCGGCTCAGCCGATCCGCAGCGCGATGTAGACCAGCCCGGCCTGGCCCGGGCGCAGGATCTGCAGTGTGATCGTCGGACGGCCGGCGCTCTTGGCTTCGCGCACCGCGCGGTCGAGGTCTTGCACGCCGGCGATCGGCACCATGTTGGCCGAAACGATGATGTCGCGGCGTTGCAGCGGTCGGTTGGCTGCATCCGATGCCGGATCGATCCCGGCAATGACTACGCCCCTGGTTGCCGCCGGTACGCCAAGCTGCGCGGCATAGTCCGGGTTCATCGTCAGGACGCGCAGGCCAAGGGCGCTTTCGGCCAACCCTTCGCCTTGCGCCTGGGGACCTTCGAACGGATTGCCCTGCGGTTGCGGATCCAGTGACTTGGCCAGTTCCTGCGCATTCGGACGCTTGGCGACGACGGCATAGAGAGTCATGGTCTTGCCACTGCGCAGCACTTCGATGGGAATGCGTGTGCCCGGTGCCGTGTCCGAAACGATGCCCGACAAGGTCCGGCTGGGCGTCACGTCCTCGTTGTTCACTTTCATCACGATGTCGCCCACCTTGATCCCGGCACTGGCGGCAGGCAGATTGGGCATGACCGCGCGGACCAGTTCGCCGCGATCATGCGGCAGGCCCAGTGAATCCGCGATTTCGTCCGATACCGGCTGGATTGAAATGCCCAAATAGCCGCGCTCGATCGCCTGGCCCTTCATCAGGCGCTGGACGATGGGCTGGGCCGTCGCACTGGGGATGGCGAAGCCAATCCCGATGTTGCCGCCGCTGGGGGCGACGATCCAGTTGTTGATGCCGATCACGTTGCCGGCCATGTCAAACATCGGACCGCCCGAATTGCCCGAATTGATCGAGGCGTCGGTCTGGATGTAGTGGTCATAGGCGCCGGTGCCCGTATTGCGATTGACCGAGCTGATAATGCCCGAAGTCACCGTTCCGCCCAGGCCGAACGGGTTGCCGATGGCAATGATCCAGTCCCCGGCGCGGGCCTTGGTCGAATCCCCGAACTTCACGAAAGGCAGGGCTGTGCCGGCGTCGATCTTGAGCACGGCGATGTCCGATTCCGGATCGCGCCCGACGATCCGCGCCTTGTACTGCTTGCCGTCAGACAGCTTGACGGTGATTTCATCGGCCTGTCCTTCGCGGTCGAGGCTGATGACGTGGTTGTTGGTGACGATGAAGCCATCGTGTGACACCACGAAGCCCGAACCGACTGCTTCGGCCATCTTGGCCTGGTTTCCGGCGCCGCCAGGTAGCAGGTTGCCGAACGGCAGGGCGGCCAGCGGGTTCTTTACTTCCACTTTCTGGCGCACGGCAATGTTGACTACCGCAGGCTGCAATTGCTGGGTCAGGTCGGCGAAAGTGGCCGGGGCGCCTGCGCGCGGCACGATGGTGCGCATCTGCTCTGCATCGTTCTGGGCGACCTGGGCTCCGGCGGGAATGCCGCCAACCAGCGAGAGCGCGGCGCCTCCCAGGAGCAGTGCGGAAGTGACACTGTATACGTACTTCACGTGGTTCGTTCCCTCTTTGCGTTGGAATCTGTTCCTTGCGGTCGATTCACGTCATGATCCCTTAATGGGAATTGAATGGTCTACTTTCCACCAAAGTGTTTCAGATAGCCGCTGTCTGGTGGCAGCACGATAGTCGCCGTGTTCTTGCGCTTGGGGTCCCCGTAAAGCTCGTCATAACTGCGCATGGCCCGGTAGAAGCTGTAGAATTCGGGATCCTGGTCGGCGCTGCGCTTGCGCCGGGCGGTGGCTTCGGCTTCGGCGGCAGCGGTTACGGCCAGGGCGTCGTTGGCGCTTTTGACCTCGATCTCGGCCAGGGTCGCCTCGTGTCGCTGTTCCATCCGCTGATAGACGGAATTGAGCGAACCTTCGTCCAGCGCGACGCGTGCGATCCGCAGGTCGATCACTTGCAGGCCATACTGGCGCACGGCCTTGTCCAAAGCGCGCAACATTGCCTGGTTGGCCCCGCCGCCACCCGGCTGGGCAATGGCCACGGCACTGCGCTGGCTCAGCTCCTGGTCGATCAGCGGCGGGAGCAGCGCCTTGAACTGGTCTTCGGTCTTGCTGGCCGAGCCGAGCGAGCGGGTCAGGCGGACCGGATCGATGACGCGGTAGGCCACGTCGACATCGACCAGCAGCCATTGCTGATCGGCAGTCTTGCTGCGTTTGCCCGGATAGCTGTAGGTCACCAGACCACGCGGCAGCACGGTGATCGTTTGGAGCAGCGGAATCTTCACGATCAGGCCGGCCCCGCTCTCACCACTTGGACGAAACCGGTTCACGACTCGTTCGGGCTGGCCCAATCGCTCGATGACTGCCTGTTCCTCTTCGCCCACCACCGCAACGGAAGTGGTGCCCAGCAGCAGGACGACGATCAGGAAAAACAGGCCTGAGCGAAACCGGCGTAAGGTCTGGGTCATGTCATTCGCCCCCCGTTGCTGCGGGCTTTTGGCTGGGGGGAGGAGGCAGGGTAACGCCGGTTCCGGCATTGCCGATCACCACCTGGTTGTTGCGCAGTACCCGTTCGATCGTGTCGTAGTAGATCCGTTCCCGCGTGACTTGTGGGGCCACGCGGTAGAGCTGGAACGCCTTGTCGAAGGCATTGGCTTCGGTTTCGGCGGAGTAACGAATCCGCGCGGCATAGGCGAGCGCTGCTTCGTGATTTTTGCGCGAGTCCTCATTGGCCTTGTCGATGCGTTTGAAGGTTTCGGCTAGCCGGGCGGGCGGATTGGCGGCGGTCAGCTCCACGCCGCCGATCGCTGCGCCCAGCTTCCACGCGTCGAGCACGCGTTGCAACCGGCCGACGATCCGCTGTTGCAGTTCGGCCTGGCGCTTGCCGTCGCGCAGCTCGTCGAAGGTGAACTCGGCCACGCCGGCGCGGATTGCGCTGTCCGACAAGCGTCGCAGCGCGGCTTCGCCATCGGGCACGGCAAAGGTGAAGGCGCGAAGGTCGTTGATCCGCCAGCGCACCAGGGCGCGAATGTCGATCAGTTCCCCGTCGCGGGTCAGCATCAGGGTTTCGGCTTCCTGATTGGGCAGCATCAGTACCTGTTCCTGCCCGGTGGCGCGGGTGGTGACCCGTTGCAGCGGCCAGGGCAGGGTGAGGTTCAGACCCGCCGAGACGGTGCCCGAATAACGGCCCAGCGTCGTTACGACACCCTGTTCGTTTGCCGCAAGCACGTGCAGCGACGTGGAGATCAGCCAGGCCGTGACTATGCCGATGGCGCCAAGCGCCCACATCGCTTTGCCGCCAGCACGGGACCGGGCCGTTGCGGCACGCTGTCGCAGGACATCGTCCATCCGCGCAGACCGCCGCTGTGCGCTTTCCTCGGCCGGATTGTGCCACGGGTTGCTCACAGGGGAGGCTTCCGACGGCACCGAATTGTCCGGACTGCCGCCCTTGTCGCTGCGCTCTCCCTGCGGCTCTTCGCTTTTCTTTCTGCGCCTCTTCGGGCCGTCGCTCTCGCTCATGGTCGACACTATAGGGTCGCATGGCGCAAATAACAGGGTGGGCAATGCATTTTTCCTTGCCAGAGCTCCACGAAACGGGTTTCGGCACCAGGTTATGAGCAATACGCCAGATTCTACCGATGCCTTGCGCGCGGCCCTGCCGCCGCTGGCCCTGTCCCGCCTCCAGTCGCTGCGCCTGAGCGAAGGCGTGGCGATTGTCGTGATCGAAGCCAGCGGGTTCGACGCAGTCGAGCGCGAGCGGCTGGAAACCGCGGTCAAGGAAGCACTATCCGGCCAGCCCGGCGTGTCCGACGTGCGCGTGGCGATGATGGCCGACAAGCCGCGCCGCCGGATCATCGCGGTCGGTTCGGGCAAGGGCGGGGTCGGCAAGTCGACCGTGTCGACCAACCTGGCGGTGGCGCTGTCACGCCTTGGCCGCAAGGTCGGCCTGGTTGACGCCGACATCTATGGCCCGTCGCAGCCGCGCCTGCTGGGCAACGAAGGGGTCAAGCCGCAGGCCCGTGCGGACAAGCTGATCCCGGTCCCCAGCGAATGGGGCATTCCGTCTCTGTCGATGGGCCAGCTGATCGAACCCGGCAAGGCGATCGCCTGGCGCGGGCCGATGGCGGGCAATGCCCTGGGCCAGCTGATCGATGCCGACTGGGGCGATGTCGATACCCTGATCGTTGATTTGCCGCCGGGCACCGGCGACGTCCAGCTGACCATGCTTCAGCGCCACAAGCCTGCCGGTGCGGTGATCGTCTCGACCCCGCAAGACCTGGCGCTGATCGATGCCCGGCGCGCGATCCAGCTGCTCGAAGTCGGCCAGGTGCCGATCATCGGGCTGGTTGAGAACATGGCTGGCTATGCCTGCCCGCATTGCGGCGAAGTGTCAGATCCGTTCGGCTGTGGCGGCGCCGAGGCGGCAGCCGGCGAACTGGGCATGGCGTTCCTGGGCCGCATTCCGCTGCAACTGGCAATCCGCGAGGCGAGCGATGCGGGCACTCCGCCTGCGGCGGGCGAAGGTCCGGCCGCCGATGCCTTTGCCGCGATTGCGCGGCGGGTGGCGACCTGGCTCGACAATCAATAACCAGCCCCTAAGGTAAGCGGCGCAAGGGACGGGGTGGCCAATGCGGTTCACGCGGCGCGGGGTATTGATCGGTGTGGGAGTGACGGGCGGTCTGGTTGCCGCCTGGACGCTTGGTCCGCGCCGGTTTGCCCCGCCCCTTCCTGCCGGTGAAGGCGAATATGCCTTCGACGCCTGGCTCAAGATCGCGCACGACGGGGTGATCAGCGTGGCCGTGCCGGATATCGAGATGGGGCAGGGCGTGACCACCCTGATCCCGCAGGTGATCGCCCACGAGCTTGGCGCGGACTGGCGGCAAATTGCGGTCGAACCGGCCCCGGTCAGCGGCGCTTTTGGCAATGCTCCGCTTGCCGCCGAATGGGCGGCGCTGTGGATGCCGTTGGCTGCTGGACTCGCGGGGGAACCAGACAGTCTGATCGCCCGGCGCTTTGCCCGGAACGAGGAATTTACCGCGACCGCGGAAGGCACTGCGCTGGCAGCGCACGAGGCGGCGGCGCGGGCTGCTGCCGCATCGGCCCGGACGATGCTGGCCCAGGCCGCCGCGGCGCGGTGGGATGTGCCGTGGGAGGAATGCGACGGCCAGTCCGGGTTCATCGTCCACGACAAGAAGCGGCTGTCTTTCGCGGAACTGGTCGCGGAAGCGGCGGACTATTCCCCGCCCGATCCTCCGCTGCTGCGGGCCGCGCCGCCGCAAGAGCGCGCGGCGGACTTTCCGCCGGGTGCGCCGCTGCGCGCGCCCCGGCTCGATCTGCCGAGCAAGGTTGATGGTTCTCATACCTTCGCCGGTGACATCCGCTTGCCCGACATGGTCTATGCCGCGATCCGCCACGCGCCGGTCGGGGATAGCCGGCTGGCCGGTTTCAACCGCGACGCGGCGACGGCCACGCCGGGCCTGCTGAGGCTGGTCACGGGAAGCGACTGGCTGGCCGCCGTGGCCAGCGACTGGTGGTCGGCTGAGCGCGCGCTGAAAGCCGCGGCGCCCGCGTTTCGGACCACCGGCTTCGCCGACAGCAGCAGGATCACGGAGCGACTGGAACAGGCGTTGCGGAATGGGGCGGCGAGCCGGATTGCCGCGGCGGGCGAGCCGGATTCGTGGCTCGCTGGACAAGTTGAGCACACCGCAACCTATTCCGTTGCTGCCGCGCTGCACGGCAGCCTGGAAACCGCGACCGCGACCGCGCGGGTCGGCAAGGGCAAGGCGGAAATCTGGGTGGCAAGTCAGGCGCCGCAGGCGCTCCGGCACGCTGTCAGCCAGGCGCTGGGCCTCCCGGTGGATGCCATCGTGGTCTATCCGCTGTCCGCAGGGGGCAGCTTCGACGCGCGGCTCGACGCGGCCCACGCGGTTGAAGCGGCGGTAATCGCGCGGGACGTTGGGCGTCCTGTTCAGCTGATTTGGTCGCGTTGGCAGGAGCACGTCGCGGGGCTGCCGCGCGCCCCCGCCCGCGCACTGCTTGCGGCGCGCACGGCGCCCGATGGTTCACTTGCCGCGCTCAAGCTGCGGATTGCGATGCCCGGGAGCATGAACGAATTCGGCGGCCGGCTGTTCGCTGGACAAAGCCGCCGCGATGCCCTGGTGCAGCAAGGCCAGGCCGATCCGCTGGCCATGCGCGGGATGGTGCCGGTCTATCAGGTGCCGCACCTGCTGGTGGAGCACGTGCCGGTCCGGATCGACCTGCCGACGGGTCCTCTGCGCGGCAATTCGCATGGCCTTGCCGCTTTCCTGATCGAGACGTTCATCGATGAACTGGCCGGGCGGGCGGGGCGAGAGCCGCTGTCCTACCGCATGGCCATGCTCGGCCATGATCTGCGTTTGGCCAACTGCTTGCAACGTGCGGCCACGCTCGCGGAATGGAACGGCGGCGCGCTGGGCAGCGGGCAGGGGCTGACCTGCTATCGTATGACCACCGCCGAGCGCGAGGGGCGGATTGCCGTAATCGCCAGCGCGCGCCGCGACGAGCGCGGCATCCGCGTGGACAAGCTCACTGCCGTGGCCGACCTTGGCCGGATCGTGAATGTCGACATCGCGCGGCAGCAGATCGAAGGCGGGCTGATTTTCGGGATGGGCCTGGCCACGGGTTCGGCAACTGCCTTCAAGGACGGGTTGCCCCAAGTGGGTCAACTTGGGCTAATGGGCCTTCCTTTGCTGAGCGATTGCCCGGAGATTGAAGTGGATTTCATTGATAGCGACGCCGACCCGTTCGATCCGGGCGAACTCGGGGCGATCATCGCTCCGCCCGCGATTGCCAATGCTCTGGCTGCGGCCGGCAGCGAGCGGCTGCGCATTCTGCCATTGACCGGGGCCGGCCTGTGAACCTTCCTGCCAATCATCCCCCGGTCAAGCCCCCGCGGATTGGCGTGCTGCTGGTCAACCTGGGCACGCCCGACGCGCCCACCACCTCTGCCGTGCGCCGCTATCTGAAGGAATTCCTGTCCGACCCGCGCGTGGTCGAAATTCCCAAGGCGGTGTGGTGGCTGATCCTCAACGGGATTATCCTCAACGTTCGTCCCCGCAAAAGCGCCCATGCCTATCAGCAGGTGTGGACCCCGGACGGCTCACCCTTGGCCGCGATCACCAAGGCGCAGGCCGCGGCCCTGCAGCAACGCTTTGGTGACAGCCTGACGGTGCGCTGGGCCATGCGCTATGGCAACCCGTCGATCGGCAATGAACTTCAGGCGCTGAAGGACGCTGGCTGTGACCGCGTGCTGTTCGCCCCGCTCTATCCGCAATATTCCGGCGCGACGACGGCCACGGCAATTGATGCGCTGGGGGCCAAGCTGGCGAAGATGCGCTGGCAGGCGGCGATCCGCACCCTGCCGCCCTATTACGACGATCCCCTGCATATCGAAGCGCTGCGCGCCGATACCGCACGGCAGTTGAAGGCGCTGGATTTTGAACCGGAAGTCCTGCTGCTGTCGTTCCACGGCATGCCCGAACGCACCCTGCACCTGGGCGATCCCTATCACTGCCAGTGCCGCAAGACCGCGCGCCTGCTGGGCGAAGCGCTGCGCGGCGAGTTTCCGAACCTGCGGATCGAAACGACTTTCCAGTCGCGCTTTGGCCGGGCCAAATGGCTTGAGCCCGCGACCGACGATGTCCTCGCCGAAGAAGGGGCCAAGGGCACCCGGCGTCTGGCCATTGCGGCCCCCGGTTTTTCCGCGGATTGCCTGGAGACGCTGGAGGAATTGGCGATCCGCGGACGCGAGCAGTTTGAAGAGGCCGGCGGCACCCATTTTGCCGCGCTGGATTGCCTCAACACCTCCGATGCTGGCATGGACATGCTCGAAGCGCTGGTGCGGCGCGAACTCAAAGGATGGACCGACTGACCATGCCCGGCCTCAACCCCGCGATCGATCCCGACGGCTTGCTCGAATTCTCGGTGGTCTTCACCGACCGCTCGCTCAACCACATGAGCCAGCGCTTCCAGCAGGCGATGCGCGATATTCATAGCGGGCTGTGCGAGGTTTACGGGGCGGAACGCGCCGTGGTCGTTCCGGGCGGTGGGTCCTATGCGATGGAAGCGGTCGCGCGCCAGTTCGCCACCGGCAAGCGCGCCATGGTGATCCGCAACGGGTTCTTCTCCTATCGCTGGAGCCAAATCTTCGAGGCCGGTGCGATCCCGGCAAGCGAGACGGTGCTGAAGGCACGCCGGGTCGGCAATGCCGGTCCGCAGGCGCCCTTTGCCCCGGTTCCGCTGGACGAGGTGGTCGCCGCGATCCGCAGCGAAAAGCCGGAAGTGGTCTTTGCCCCGCATGTGGAAACGGCCAGTGGGATTATCCTGCCCGACGCGTATGTAAAGGCGATTGCCGAGGCCGCGCACGAAGTTGGCGCGCTGTTCGTGCTCGACTGCGTCGCATCGGGCTGCGTCTGGGTCGACATGCGCGCGCTGGGCGTCGACGTGCTGATCTCCGCCCCGCAGAAGGGCTGGTCCGCCTCACCCTGTGCCGGTCTGGTCATGCTGAGCGAAGCCGCGCTGGCAGCAGCGCGGGCTGGCAAATCAACCAGCTTCGCGATTGATCTGGGCAAGTGGAATTCGATCATGGAGGCCTATCTGAACGGCGGCCATGCCTATCATGCGACCATGCCGACCGATGCGCTGATCCAGTTCCGCGATGCGATGGCGGAAACCAAGGCTGCCGGTTACGAAGCCTTGCGCGCCGCGCAGTGGGAGCAGGGCAATGCCGTGCGGGCGATGCTGGCCGCGCGCGGGGTCCAGTCGGTTGCGGCCGAAGGCTTTACCGCGCCCGGCGTGGTGGTCAGCTTTACCGACGATCCCGATGTGCAGAACGGCAGGAAATTCGCCGCTATCGGCTATCAGATCGCCGCCGGGGTGCCGCTGATGATCGATGAGGGCGCGGATTACAAGAGCTTCCGCCTCGGCCTGTTCGGGCTGGACAAGCTGAAGGACGTTCCGGCCAGCCTGGCCCGTCTGGAAGCAGCATTCAACGCGGTGTTTTGACCGTAACCAAAGGACGAGTGAAATGGCGACGATGCCGCAACAGGCTTCAACCTACACGCACTGGTCGCAGTCCCAGCCGGCCAGTGCGCTCGATCATATTCCCGGCGAGAACGGCCTGCCCATCGTCGGCAATACCTTCAGCCTGCTGGCCGACCCAATCGGCTTCAGCAACCGGATGCGCGCCAAGTATGGCGACGTGTTCCGCAACCGCGCCTTCGGACGCAATTCGGTCCTGCTGTTCGGGGCCGAGGCAAACGAGCTGGTCCTGTTCGACCGTGACAAGCTGTTTTCCAGCGAACAGGGCTGGGGGCCGATTCTGGATCAGCTGTTTCCGCGCGGCTTGATGCTGCTCGATTTCGATCACCACCGCGCGGATCGCCGCGCCCTTTCCATCGCATTCAAGCCTGAACCGATGCGGCATTATTGCGGCGCGCTCAATTCCGGCATTTCGGCGCAGGTGGAGCAATGGCGCGGGCAACGGCTCAAGTTCTATCCGGCGATCAAGCAACTGACTCTGGACCTTGCTGCCGACAGCTTCCTGGGCGTCCCGCTGGGACCCGAAGCGGACGCGATCAACAAGGCCTTTGTCGATATGGTCGCCGCCTCCATCGGGGTGGTGCGCAAACCCTTGCCCTTCACCGCGATGGGCCGCGGCGTGGCCGGGCGTAAGTTCCTGGTGGAATACTTCACGCGCGAAACCGAAAAGCGCCGCGCCCAAGGCGGCGGGCAGGACATGTTCAGCCAGTTCGCCACAGCTACCCTCGAAGACGGATCGTTAATGCCGGTCGACGAAGTGGTCGATCACATGATCTTCCTGATGATGGCGGCGCACGATACGATCACCTCGTCGGCTTCGTCATTGGTGTGGTTGCTGGCCAAGCACCCTGAATGGCAGGACAGACTGAGCGCCGAACTGCTGGCCGTCACCGGCGGCGAAGGGCGCCCGCTGGCCTATGAGGACCTGGGCAAGGTCAGCCTGACGGAAATGGCGTTCAAGGAATCGCTGCGCCTGATTCCACCGGTCCCGTCGCTGCCGCGCCGGGCGCTGCGCGACTTCGAATTCGGCGGATACCGCATTCCGGCCGGAACGGGCGTGGGGATCAGCCCTGCGGATGTCCACATGGATCCACGGCACTGGCCGGAACCGGAAAAGTTCGATCCGATGCGCTTCACCCCGGAAGAGGTGGCCAAGCGGCACAAATATGCCTGGGTGCCATTTGGCGGCGGGGCACACATGTGCCTGGGACTGCACTTTGCCTATATGCAGGTAAAGGTGCTGATGGCTCAGATCCTGACCCGCTACCGGATCGAGATTGCGCCGGGTTACGAACCCAAGTGGCAGCCCTGGCCCATTCCGAAACCGCGCGACGGTTTGACCGTGACCTTCACGCCGCGCTGATCAGAAGTCGATCGCAATGCCCTTTTTCACCCAGTCGCCGTAGCGGGTGGGCGAAAGTCCATCGGGTTCGTCGCCTTCCTTCGGCTCGGCCGGAGCGGGCGCGGGATCATTGGTCCAGTGTGCGGGCTTCTGAAAGGACTTGGGGCGTTGGGTGGCGCGCTTGGTCATGCGATGTCCATGCGCCCGCTGGCCCTAAAAGGCAATTGTCTCTAGGGGCAGGCGATGGACATTCCCGGTCATCCCGCGCGCAAGGGTGCGCTCAAGCTGCTCGACGCCGTTCTGCGGCGCGGCGAAACGCTCGACGTTGCTGCCCATGCCGCCTTGCAGGGCCTGCGCAGCGGTCCTGACAAGGCGCTGGCTCGCGCCCTGGCCAGCGAAGTGCTGCGCTGGCTGGTCGATCTCGACGCGCTGATCGACAGCGCAACGCGCCAGCCTTTGCCGGATGACGCCAAGCCGCGCGCCGCGCTGCGGATCATGCTGGCCGGCTGGCTGCGGCTCGATACCCCGCCCCATGCCGTCATCGCCACTGGCCTGCCGCTGCTCAGCGGCGGTCCGCGCCGCCTGGCCCACGGGGTCTTTTCGACGCTGGTCAAGCAGAACGCGGCTCTGCCGGAAGTGCCGAGCTTGCCCGGTGCGGTCGCCGCGCGCTGGGGCACACAGGCCGGAGCGATTGCCGCTGGCCTGGCCGTGCCGCCGCCGCTCGACCTGACGCTGAAGGATGCGGCGGAAACCGCGCTTTGGGCTGAGCGGCTGGGCGGACAATCGCTCGCCCCCGGCCATATCCGCCTGCCGCGCGGCACGGCGGTGGAAAATCTGGAGGGCTTTGATCAGGGCGCCTGGTGGGTGCAGGATCTCGCCGCCAGCCTGCCCGCGCGCTTGCTCGGTCCAGGCGAGGGCCGCCGCGCGCTGGATCTGTGCGCCGCCCCTGGCGGCAAGGCGCTGCAACTGGCGGCAGCTGGCTGGCAGGTGACGGCGGTGGAACTCAGCGCCAAGCGCGCCCAACGGATCGAGCAGAACCTGAAACGCACCGGCCTCTCCGCCCAGATCGTTATTGCCGATGCGCTGAAGTGGCAGCCGCAAGACAAATACGACGCCGTGCTGCTCGACGCACCGTGCACCGCCACCGGCACCTGCCGCCGTCATCCGGACGTGCTGCACCGCATCGGCCCGCGTCAAATCGCGGAAATGGCCGAATTGCAGCAGGCGCTGCTGGAGCGCGCGGCGTCGTGGCTCACCCCTGGCGGGCGGTTGGCCTATGCGGTCTGCTCGCTCGAGCCGGAAGAGGGCGAAGCCCAGGCCGAACAAGTCACGCTTACCCGTGATCTGATCCGCGCCGATGAACTGCCTGATGGCCTGGTTCCGACCGCACAGGGCTGGCTGCGCACCGATCCAGCGATGCTGGCCGCGGCGGGCGGGCTCGACGGGTTCTTCGTCGCGCGGTTCCGCGCCTGACCTACCCTTTCACCTTGTCGGCAAAGCCCTTTTGCAGCTTGGCCAGCTTGGGCGGGATCACCGCCAGGCAATAGGGGTTCCGCTGGCCTTCGCCCTGCCAGTATTCCTGGTGGTAATCCTCGGCCGGATACCACGGCGCCGGGCCTTCGATGGTGGTTACGGCCTGCTGGCCCGGATGGCCCGCGTTCCAGCGGGCAATTCCCGCCTCGGCCTCGGCGCGCTGCTCGTCGTCCAGCGGGAACAGGGCAGTGCGGTACTGCGTGCCGATGTCGTTGCCCTGGCGGTTAAGCTGCGTCGGATCGTGGGTGCCCATGTGGATGTCGAGCAGGTCGGCATAGGATACGACGGCTGGGTCGAATTCGATCCGGATCGCCTCGGCATGACCGGTATCGCCGCTGCACACCTGCTTGTAGGTGGGGCTCGCCACGGTCCCGCCGATATAGCCGCTTTCGACTGCGCTGACCCCGGTGATCGAGCGGAACACCGCTTCGGTGCACCAGAAACAGCCGCCCGCGAAAATTGCCTGTGCCATGAAAAATCCTTCCTCTTTGGGCAGGAGATAGGAAGCGCGGCGCCGCTTGTCATCGTGTCCTTTGGCACTAGTCTGCACAGCATCCACACCTTCCCGGGAGAAGCCTGATGCGTCGTTCGATTTTGTCCCTCCTTGCGCTTGGTCTGACGGTTCCGGCAAGCATGGCCCTGGCTGCGCCGGACAAGGTGGCTGCACCCACGGTCAATGCCGATCTTGCCGCAGCCGTTGCCAATCCGCTGCGCGACAAGGACCGTGCGCGCGACGCTTATCGCCGCCCTGCCGATACCCTGGCCTTCTTCCAGGTCGCGCCCGACATGAAGGTGGGCGAATATGCCCCGGGTGGGGAGTGGTACTCGCGCCTGCTCGGCTTGTACCTTGGCCCCAGGGGCAAGCTGGTCGGGCTCTATTTCGATCCCACCTCGGGGGCCTTCAATGAAAAGAGCCAGCAGGGGATCCGCGACGGTGCTGCGAAATATCCCGCGGACATTGCCGGCTGGTCGGGCCAGCCGGTTGAGCGCTTCAGCGCCTTTACCCTCGATGCCGTTCCGGCCGCCGAGAAGGGCACCTTCGACCGCATCCTGATCATGCGGATGATGCACAACCTGCTGCGCTGGAACATTGCCGACCGCGAGATCAAGGCGATGCGCGACTTGCTGAAGCCCGGCGGGATGATCGGGATCGAACAGCACCGCGCCAAGCCGGATGCGCCTTACAGCTACACCGATGGCAGCAAGGGCTATCTGCGTGAAAAGGACGTGATCGCCTTCATGGAACTGAACGGCTTTGATTATGTCGGCAGCAGCATGGCCAATGCCAATCCCAAGGATCCGGCCAACTGGCCCGGCGGGGTCTGGACCCTGCCGCCGTCGCTGTCGGGCGCAAAGGACGAGGACAAGGCCCAGCTTCAGGCAATCGGAGAGTCTGATCGGATGACGCTGCTTTTCCGCAAGCGGCCGTGATGCTAGAGCGGCGGCATGAGCACGCTCCATGTCGCCGCCCTGCAGCTTCCTCTTGGCTCCACTGACGAGCAGGAGAACATCCGCGCCGTCTCTGCCCTGGTCGAACAGGCTGCGGCTGCCGGTGCGCAGGTGATCCTGCCGCCAGAGCTGTTTTCCGGCCCCTATTTCTGCAAGGTCGAGGACGAGGCCCTGTTTGCCTTGTCCCGGCCCACGGCAGAACACCCGTCGGTGCAGGCGATGCAAGCGCTTGCGGCGAAGCTGAAGGTCGCGATCCCGACCAGCTTTTTCGAGCGCGACGGCCAGCACTATTTTAATACCCTGGCGATGATCGGCCCGGACGGCGCGATCATGGGGACCTATCGCAAGAGCCACATTCCCGACGGTCCGGGCTATGAGGAAAAGTACTATTTCCGCCCCGGCAATGATGGCTTCAAGGTCTGGGACCTGTTCGGGCACAAGATCGGCGTCGGGATCTGCTGGGACCAGTGGTATCCCGAAGCCGCGCGGGTGATGGCCCTGATGGGGGCCGAAGTCCTGCTCTATCCAACGGCCATCGGCTCCGAACCCTATGACGCCGATCTGGACACCAGCCGGATGTGGCGCCGGGCGATGATCGGCCATGCCGTGTCGAACTGCATGCCGGTGATCGCCGCCAACCGGATCGGCACCGAGGACGGCCAGCGGTTCTATGGCCACTCGTTCATTTCTGACGAATGGGGCGATTTCCTGGCGGAATACGGCGCGGAGGAAACCGGGGTGCTCAGCGCGCAGCTCGACCTGGCGCGCGCGGCCAAGCACCGCGCCGGCATGGGCTTTTTCCGCGACCGCCGCCCGCAGCTTTACACCCGGATCGCGCAGGACATCTGACGCCTTGGCACAGCGCTACCTGATCGCGCTCGGCTCCAACCAGCGCCATCATCGCCACGGCGCGCCAGAGCGGGTGCTCGGTGCCGCGTTGACCGCGCTTGCGGGGGAAGGGGTGCGCATCGAAAGCAGTGCGCCGGTGCTGCAGTCTGCCCCGCTTGGTCCATCCAAACGCCGCTATGCCAACAGCGCGACGGTCATCGAAACCCAGCTGGAGCCCGAAGAATTGCTGGCTCTGCTCCAGCGGATCGAGCGCGACTTCGGCCGGCGCAGTGGCGGCCAGCGCTGGTCGAGCCGCGTGCTCGACCTTGATATCGTGCTGTGGAGTGGCGGCGCCTGGTCCTCGCCCAACCTGACTGTTCCGCACGCCTCTTTCCGTAGCCGTGATTTCGTCCTGAGCCCGGCACGGCAAATTGCGCCCGGCTGGCGCGATCCGATCACCAGACTTTCCGCAAAACACCTTCACGCCCGCTTGACCCGGCCCCGCAGGCTGCCTAGGTGAGGCCACCCTTGGTGAGGGCCCTTAGCTCAGTCGGTAGAGCAACTGACTTTTAATCAGTAGGTCGCTGGTTCGAATCCAGCAGGGCTCACCAAGTTTACCCCAGCAGTCTTGGACAGAAGTTTCCTGGATCGTTTCTTGCCGGCTGGTTGGTGTGGTCAAACCAGGTCCAGAA
>JBKHWO010000027.1:0-30423 GCA_046566485.1 Alphaproteobacteria bacterium
ATGCAGGTGTGCAACATCACCAGCCCGGCCAACTACTTCCACGTGCTGCGCCGGCAGATGCACCGTCCGTTCCGCAAGCCGCTGATCATCATGACGCCCAAGTCGCTGCTGCGCCATCCGATGGCCAAGAGCGAGGCGAGCGAATTCATCGGCGAGGCCCACTTCAAGCGCATCCTGTCCGACCGCAATGGCGCGGCCGACAAGGATACCCGCCGGGTTGTGCTGTGTTCGGGCAAGGTCGCCTATGACCTGATGGAAGCCCGCGACGCCGCCGGGATCACGGATACGCAGATCATCCGCCTGGAACAGCTCTATCCCTTCCCGGGCGAGCCGCTGGCGCTGCGCTTTTCGAAGATGCCGAACCTGGAAGAAGTCGTCTGGTGTCAGGAAGAGCCGAAGAACAACGGATCCTGGTTCTTCGTCGAACCGTTTATCGAGGAAGCCCTGATCGCCGCGAAGCGCAAGGTTACCCGCCCGCGCTATGCCGGCCGTGTCGCCAGCGCTTCGCCCGCAACGGGCCTCGCCAAACGGCACGAGAGCGAACAGGGCGCGCTGATCGGCCACGCCCTTGGCACCTCCGTCCGTGATGAAATCCGTCGCCGTAAAAAGGCTTGAGGAACAAGAATATGTCGACCGAAGTCAAAGTCCCCACCCTGGGTGAATCCGTTGCCGAAGCCACGATTGGCGAATGGCTGAAGAAGCCGGGCGAGGCCGTTGCCCTGGACGAGCCGATTGCCAGCCTGGAAACCGACAAGGTGGCGGTGGAAGTCCCCTCGCCGGTCGCCGGTGTGATGGGCCAGTACATCGCGCAGGTTGGCGATAACGTGGCCGTGGGCGCGGTGATCGCGACGATCGAGGACGGGGTTGCCGCTGCCGGTGCGCAGCCGGTTGCAGCCCGCACCGAAGCACCGGTTGCGCCGGCATCGAACTCTGCTCCGCCCCAGGACGTGTCGAGCGCAGCCGCCGATGCTGCCGCCGCGCTTTCTCCGGCAGTGCGCCGCGCAGTGCTGGAACACGGCATCGATCCGGCCAGCATCAAGGGCTCGGGCAAGGACGGCCGCATCACCAAGGAAGACGTGATTGCCGCCGCTGCAGCAAAGTCGGCCACTCCGGCCGCTGCGGCAGTCTCTGCACCCGCGGCGGCACCTGCTTCGACCGTTTCCGGTGACCGCGGCGAAGAGCGCGTCAAGATGACCCGTCTGCGCCAGACCGTGGCCAAGCGGCTCAAGAGCGCGCAGGAAACCGCCGCGCTGCTGACCACCTTCAACGATTGCGACATGTCGGCGGTGATCGATGCGCGCAACCGCTACAAGGACGTGTTCGAGAAGAAGCACGGGGTCAAGCTTGGCTTCATGAGCTTCTTCGCCAAGGCGGCCTGCCTGGCGCTCAAGGACATTCCGGGCGTCAACGCCCAGATCCAGGGCGATGAAATCGTCTACTTCCCCTATGTCGACCTGTCGGTCGCGGTGTCCGCACCGAACGGACTGGTCGTTCCGGTGGTCCGCAATGTCGACCAGATGGGCTTTGCCGACATCGAAAAGGCGATCGGGGACCTCGGCAAGCGGGCCAAGGAAGGCACCCTGACCATGGCCGACATGCAGGGCGGGACCTTCACCATCTCCAACGGCGGGATCTTCGGCGGCCTGATGTCGACCCCGATCATCAACCCGCCGCAGTCAGCCGTGCTGGGCCTGCACCGCATCGAGGACCGCCCGGTCGTGCGTGATGGCCAGATCGTGATCCGTCCGATGATGTATCTCGCCCTGTCCTACGATCACCGCCTGATCGACGGGCGCGAGGCCGTGACCGCGCTGAAGACCATCAAGGAAGCGATCGAGGATCCGACCCGCCTGCTGATTGACCTGTAAGGACTGGACCATGGCTGAATACGATTATGACGTGATCTTCATCGGCGCGGGTCCAGGCGGCTATGTCGGTGCGATCCGTGCGGCGCAACTGGGCCTGAAGACGGCCTGCGTCGAAGCCCGCGACACGCTGGGCGGGACCTGCCTCAACGTCGGTTGCATCCCGTCGAAGGCGCTGCTCCACGGTTCGGAGAAGTTCGAGGAAGCGGCGAACGGCACGCTGGCCCGGTACGGCGTCAAACTGGGCAAGGTCGAACTGGACCTCTCTGCGCTGCAGGCTGACAAGGCCGAAGCAGTCAAGGGGCTGACCCAGGGCATCGAATACCTGTTCAAGAAGAACAAGGTCGATTGGCTCAAGGGTTACGGCGCGTTCAAGGACGCGCATACCGTGACCGTGGCCGGCAAGGACTACACGGCCCGCGAAGTCGTCATCGCTACTGGCTCCAGCGTCACGCCGCTGCCGGGGGTTGAAGTCGACAACGACAAGGGCGTCATCGTCGACAGCACCGGCGCGCTGGCGCTGAGCAAGGTGCCGGATCATCTCGTCGTGATCGGCGGCGGCGTGATCGGCCTGGAAATGGGCTCGGTCTGGCGCCGCCTGGGGGCCAAGGTCACCGTGGTCGAATTCCTCGACCAGTTGCTGCCCGGCATGGATGGCGACATCCGCAAGGAAGCCGGCAAGATCTTCAAGAAGCAGGGCATGGACCTGAAGCTCGGCACCAAGGTGACCGGCGCGGTGGTCAAGGGCAAGAAGGCTACCCTGACGCTGGAACCGGCCAAGGGCGGTGCCAGCGAAACGCTGGAAGCAGACTGCGTGCTGGTGGCCATTGGCCGCCGCCCGCACACCGAGGGGCTGGGGCTCGACAAGATCGGCCTGGAAGTGAATGCCCGCGGCCAGATCGAAACCGGCCACGATTTCCGCACCAAGGTGGATGGCGTGCGCGCCATCGGCGACGTGATCCCGGGCCCGATGCTGGCCCACAAGGCTGAAGACGAAGGCATTGCCGTGGCCGAATACATCGCCACCGGGGTCGGGATCGTCAACCATGCGGTGATTCCGGGCGTGGTCTATACGCTGCCCGAATTCGCCGGGGTTGGACTGACCGAGGAACAGGCCCGCGAACAGGGCGAGATCAAGGTCGGCAAGTTCCCGATGATGGCCAACAGCCGCGCCAAGACCAACCACGAGCCGGATGGCTTCGTAAAGGTGATCGCCGATGCCAAGACCGACAAGGTCCTGGGCGTGTGGTGCATCGCCACCCTGGCCGGAACCATGATCGCCGAGGCCGGCCTGGCGATGGAATTCGGCGCGACCAGCGAGGACATCGCCTATACCTGCCACGCCCACCCGACCCACAGCGAAGCGGTGAAGGAAGCGGCCATGGCGGTAATGGGCAAGCCGATCCACATTTAAGCCCGAACGCACAGCATCATCATCCCCTGCGTAGGCCGGGACCCAGTTGACTAGAAAGCCCGTCGCATTTGGACGACTTTCGTTTATTGATCTCTGGGTCCCGGCGGCGCCGGGATGCCGCAATTTTTGTCTAAGGATATTCTCCCCATGGCCGACGTTACCCTGAAACTGACCACTGACGAGATCGAAATGCTGGTCGATGCGCTCGAAGTGGACCTGGAAGGCTATGCCGAAGCGGCCAAGGAAGCGCGGATGAACAACAACCGCGAAGACATCGTGACCTTTTCCGAAGCAGCGACGCGCATCCAGGTCCTGATGGACAAGCTGCGCGAGCACATCGAAGAATAAGTCCGCCAGCATGGCCCGCTTCACCGCCATGCACCGTTTTGCCCGCTGGCATATCTGGCTGGGCTGGCTGGCAGCGATCCCCTTGCTGCTGTGGACGGTCAGCGGGCTGGTGATGACGCTGCGCCCGATCGACGAGGTGCGGGGCGAGAACCTGCGGCGCTCGTCCGCCCTGCTGCAAACCGCCGGTCTGGTCGCCCCGCGCCTGGCAGTTCCCGTCAAGCGCCTGGCCCTGGTTGAAGAAAACGGCGCCCCGGTTTGGGTTGCAACCGACAGCCAGGGCAACCAGAGCCGCTATGCGCAGGATGGTTCGCCCCTGCCCAGCGTAAGCGAAGCCGAAGCGCGCCAGCTAGCCCAAGCCGCCTATGCTGGTTCTGCGGCGCTGACTGGGCTGCAGCGATTTACCGCTGATGCCTCTCCGCTCGATCTGCGGCGGCCGCGACCATCCTGGCAAGCAGCCTTTGCTGACGGCACCCACGTCTACATCGATGCCGATACCGGCGAGGTTCTGGCCCTGCGTACGGAATACTGGCGCTTTTACGACCTGATGTGGGGGCTGCACATCATGGACCCGGTCGGGCGCGAGAATACCAGCCACGCCCTGCTGTGGATCTTCGCCACGATAGGCCTCGCTTCCAGCCTGCTGGGGACGGTCCTGCTGTTCCGGCGGCGCAAGCGGAAGACCGGCGCATGAACCCCGATATTCCCCAAATTCCTGCGATCCTCGATATCGCCGGGATCGCGGTTTTCGCCCTGTCCGGGGCGCTGCTCGCGGCGCGGCTGCGCCAGACCTTCGTCACCATGGGCTTCTTCGCACTGGCCACCGGCGTTGGCGGCGGTTCGGTGCGCGACCTGCTGATCGGCGCGCCGGTATTCTGGGTGCGCGATCCATGGGTCGCCGCCGTATGCCTGGGCGTCGCCCTGGTCGCCTGGTTCACCCCGCGCCGCTGGTGGGAGGGACAACTGCTGGAATATGCCGACGCCTTGGGCCTTGCCGCCTATGCCGTGCTGGGCACGGCCAAGGCGCTGGCCTATGGCGTGACTCCGGTCCCCGCGGTGACCATGGGCATCATCACCGGTTGCGTGGGCGGGATTATCCGCGATGTCCTGGCCGGACGCCCGTCGATCCTGATGCGGCCCGAGCTTTACGTGACGGCAGCCGCGCTATCCTCCGCCCTGTGCGCCGCCGGGATGATGCTGAACCTACCGCGCGAACTGGTCTGGACTCTGGCTGGCGCCGCTGGCTTCATCCTGCGCGCCAGCGCGATCCGCTTTGGCATCCACCTGCCTGCCTATCGTCGGGCCGACGATTAAAGCCGGTCGAGTTCCTTCAGCGGGCGGCTCGCATCCGCCAGGTTTTCGGGCGCGATCACTGCGCCTTCTTCCACCAGCTTGCGGGCCTGGACGTAATCCTTGATCGCATTGACCGCGTCGCAGGCAATCAGCTTGCCGTTCCTCAGGTAGAGGACCGAAAAGCTGCGGCTGGCCGGATCGCCGCGCAGGACTGCCGTGTCGTGCCCACCCGACAGACCGACGGTCTGCAGCTTGAGGTCGTACTGGTTCGACCAGAACCACGGCGTCGCCGCATAAGGCTGCGGATCGCCGGTGATCGCCTTGGCCACGCAGCTGGCCTGGTCATTGGCGTTCTGGACGCTTTCCAGCCGGATCACGTGACCATCGGCAAAGCGGTTGGTATGCGCGGCGCAATCGCCAATCGCATAGACATTGGGCAGGCTGGTGCGGCAGAACTGGTCCACGTCCACGCCGTTGCCGCCAGCCGCTCCAGCGGTCAGCAACGGACCGACCGCCGGGATGATCCCGATGCCGACGATGACCAGCTGGCATTCGATCAACGCGCCATCCGGCAGGCGCACGCCCGTCACGCGGTCCGCGCCTTCAATCGCTTCAAGCCCGGTTTCGGTGCGCAGGTCGACACCATGCGCACGGTGCTCGGCCTGATAAAACGCGGACAGTTCTTCACCGGCAACGCGGGCCAGCACCCGCGGCAGCACTTCCAGCAGGGTCACTTCCTTGCCCAGTTTGCGCAGCACCGCAGCCGCTTCGAGGCCGATGTAACCGCCACCGACAATTACCGCGCGCTCCACCTTGGGCAGGTCAGCCAGGATCGCATCGGCATCGGCACGGTTGCGCACGCCGTAAACGCCGGGAAGGTCGGCACCCGGACAGGTCAAACGGCGCGGATCACCGCCCGTGGCCCAGACGAGATCGCCATAGCCGATGGACCGGCCATCCTGCAGCGTGACGCTCTTCGCCGCAGGATCAACCGCGGTCACTTCGGCGTTCAGGATCAGCTCGATCTCTTTGCCGGCCCAGAAATCGGCGGGACGGATCAGCAGGCGTTCCCAAGCCTTGTCGCCCAGCATGTATTCCTTGGACAAAGGCGGGCGTTCATAGGGCGGCTCGCTCTCCCGCCCGACCAGCGCAATCGTTCCGGCAAAGCCCAGTTGGCGCAGCTGGATCGCCGCATAGGCGCCGCCCTGGCCTGTCCCCACGATCACCACGTCAAAGTTCATTGCGATTCGCCCTTCATCCACTTTCCTGTTGCCATAACGAAGGCACGCAACTGCACAATCCTGTTGCGCCATCGGGTCGCCGCGCTACCGTGAGTTGCAAGGGAGGATCTACCAGAATGAACGGTGCCGAAGCATTCATTGAAACGCTCTATTCCTGCGGGGTCGAAGTCTGCTTCGCCAATCCGGGAACCTCGGAAATGCAGCTGGTTGCCGCGGTTGACCGCCAGCACGGCATGCGCGCGATCCTGGGCCTGTTCGAAGGCGTGGTGACCGGTGCGGCAGATGGCTATGGCCGCATGGCGGACAAGCCGGCAGTTACCCTGCTTCATCTGGGCCCGGGCCTCGGCAATGGCCTTGCCAACCTGCACAATGCGAAGAAGGCGGGCAGCCCGATCATCAACATGGTCGGGGACCATGCAACCTATCATCTGCACTTTGACGCACCGCTGACGTCGGATGCGGCGGGCGTGGCCCGGCCCATGTCCGACTGGGTGCGCACCTCGAAGTCGAACCGCGACCTCGCGCAAGCCGGGGCCGAAGCCTACAGCGTCGCCATGGGCGGCTATCCCGGCAAGATCGCCACGGTGATCGTTCCGGCCGACCACGCCTGGACCGAAGGGTCCGCTCCGGTCGCCGCGCCCGCGATTCCCCCGGCTCCGCGCGCACCCCAAGCAGCCATCGCCGCCGCCGTCGATGCCCTGAAAGCGGAAGGCGGTGCGAAGTGCCTGTTCCTGGGCGGACGTGCGCTGCGCGAAGATGCCTTGCATCAGGCCGGACGGATTGCCGCCGCCACCGGCTGCCGCCTGGTCGCGGAGACCTTTGCTACCCGCCATCAACGCGGTGCGGGCCGGGTCGCCGTGGAAAAGCTGCCCTACTTTGGCGAACAGGCCGAGGCTTTCCTGAAGGATTTTGGCACCATCGTGTTCTGCGGAGCAGAACCGCCCGTGTCGTTCTTCGCCTATCCGGGCAAGCCGAGCTGGCTATCCCCGCCCGATGCCAGCCTCGTCCGGCTTGCCTCGCTGCGCGAAGATGCGTTGGACGCGCTGACCGCGCTGGCCGATGCGCTGGACGCTCCGGCAGAGCCTGCGCTGGTTCAGGCCCCCACCCAGTTCCCGGCAGAACCGGGCAAGCTCAACAGCGCCAGCCTGGGCGCGATCCTGGCGGAACTGCTCCCCGAAAACGCCATCGTTTCCGACGAAGGCGCAACCCAGGGCGGCGCGTCGATGCTGATGTGTGCGGGCGCAAAGAAGCATGACTGGCTGCAACTGACCGGCGGCGCGATCGGCCAGGGGCTGCCGCTTGCGGTCGGTGCCGCCGTCGCTTGTCCGGACCGCAAGGTGATTGCCCTGCAAGCCGATGGTTCGGGCATGTATACCGTGCAGGCGCTGTGGACCATGGCGCGCGAGAACCTGGACGTGACGACCATCGTGCTCAACAACGGTTCCTACGCGATCCTCAACATCGAACTGATGCGGGTCGGGGTGCAGAACCCGGGACCCAAGGCGCTGTCGATGCTCGACCTGCGCAATCCCGGCCTCAATTGGGTGCAGATGTCCGAAGGCATGGGCGTGCCAGCCATACGCGTCGACACGGCAGAAGGCTTTCGCAAGGCGCTGGAAGAAGCCCTGGCACACAAGGGCCCGCGCCTGATCGAGGCGATGCTGTAAGGCGATACCTGATGCAGCCCTTCGAGACGGCTTCTCTGCCCGCGGCTTCGTCGCCCCCTCAGGGCGAACGGATAAACAGACAATCCAGTACCGTTCGTGGTGAGGAGGGACTGAGCCTTAGCGAAGGCCCGTCTCGAACCACCGCGATTTAGGATGGAATAGTTCGATGCCTCAATCCCTCAACCTCTTGCCCGCCAGCTTCACCGATTTCCGGCGAGACGCAGAAAAGCGGCTGCCGCGTTTCCTGTTCGATTACATTGATGGCGGCGCAGGAGCCGAAGTGACCCTGCGGCGCAACACGGCGGACTGGGAGGCGGTCCAGCTTACGCAGAAAGTCCTTTGCGATG
Organism: Alphaproteobacteria bacterium; assembly: GCA_046566485.1. Taxonomy (GTDB): domain Bacteria; phylum Pseudomonadota; class Alphaproteobacteria; order Sphingomonadales; family Sphingomonadaceae; genus Novosphingobium. The sequence continues at coordinate 8,173 of JBKHWO010000027.1, forward strand.
CCTCACGCATGGATTGCTCGGTCGATCTGTTCGGCGAGCAACTGGCCCTGCCGTTGGTGCTGGCCCCGGTCGGCATGGGCGGGATGAGCGCGCGGCGCGGCGAGGTGCAGGCCAAGCGGGCAGCGGACAAGGCGGGCATTCCCTTTTGTCTTTCGACCGTGGGCATTTGCACCTTGGAGGAAGTCGGCGCGGTCAGCGACCGGCCGGCCTGGTTCCAGCTCTACATGCTGAAAGACCGCAGCATCGTCCGGGAAATCCTGGCCCGCGCGTGGGATTCCGGCGTGCGGACGCTGGTCTTCACTATCGACCTCGCCGTGCTGGGCACCCGCTACCGCGACATCCGCAATGGCATGGCGGGCGGACTGGGGCCGTGGGGACGATTGCGCTCCGGGCCGCTTGACTGGTTGCTCCACCCCCGCTGGGCCTGGGACGTTGGCCTGCGCGGCGGCCCGCATGGCTTTGGCAATATCGCCATGTACGTCAAGCAGTCCAAAAATCCCCGCGATTACCTGCACTGGACCGGCAGCCAGTTCGATGCTTCGGTTGGCTGGAAGGACATCGAGTGGCTGCGCGAGGTATGGCGCGGCAATCTGGTGCTGAAGGGCATTCTGGATACCGACGATGCGCGCCAGGCGGTTGCGGTGGGCGCCGACGGCATGATCGTGAGCAACCATGGTGGGCGTCAACTCGACGGCGTCGCCTCGACCGCGACCATGCTGCCGCGCATCGCCGATGCCGTGGGCAGCGACACGACGCTGCTGGTCGATGGCGGTATCCGCAGCGGCCAGGACCTGGTCCGCGCCCTCGCCCTGGGCGCCAAGGCGGCGCTGGTCGGGCGGCCCTGGGTCATGGCCCTGGCCGCGGGCGGCGAAGCGGCCCTCACCCGCTACCTCGGCCTGGTCAAACAGGACATGCGCACGGCGCTGGGCCTGTCCGGCGCCATCAACGCCCGCGACGTGGGGCGCGGGGTGCTGTTGGAGCAGTAAAGACCCTCCCTGTGGCCGCAGGCCATGGGGAGGTGGCAGCGCACCGCGCTGACGGAGGGGCGAATGGCGCGACGGCGGAGGTCGGCTCCTACCGCCCCGTAAATGCCGCGGGGCGCTTTTCGAGGAACGAGTTTACGCCTTCGGCAAAGTCCTCACTGGCGAACAAGGGCAACAATTGCAGATAGACGTGCTGGACATGGGTGTCGAAGGTTTCGTCGAGGCCCATCCGCATCAGGCGCTTGGACGCGCGGACGGCCATGGGGGCGTTGGCGGCGATCTCCATGGCCATGGCGCGGGCTTCGGCCGCGACCTGTTCGGCCGGGACGATCCTGTTGACCAGCCGTTCGGCCAGGCAGTCCGCGGCGTTCAGCGTGCGGCCGGTGAAGATGATTTCCGCCGCCTTGGCCCAGCCGAGCATCCGCGGCAGGAACCAGGTGCCGCCGCTTTCGGGCACCACCCCGCGCTTGACGAAGGCCGCCGCCAGTTTGGCATTGTCGGCCATGATGCGGATGTCGCAGCCCAGCGCCAAGTCCATGCCATAACCGGCCGCCGAGCCGTTGAGTGCGCAGATCACCGGCTTGTCCATCGCGAACAGCACGGTGGGCGGGGTATTGCGCAGGTCGATGGTTTCGGGCGGACGGCGATCCTTGCCGCCGATCCCTTCGCCGCTGGACGCCTCGTTGAGGTCCAGCCCGGCACAAAAGGCGCGGCCGGTACCGGTCAGGATCACCACCCGCACGTCGGGGTTCTCGTTCACCGCAACCAGCGTGCGGGTGAGCTCGTCCAGCATGGCGGACGAGATCGTGTTCATCCGTTCCGGCCGGTTGAGCGTGATCGTCGCAATGTGGTCGGAAATTTCGCAAATCATCGCGCTCATCAGGGGCCCTCCTAGGCCAGTACCTTGCCGGGGTTGAGGATATTCTTCGGATCCAGCGCCGTCTTGAGGCTGCGCATCAGCGCGATCTCTTCGGGCGAGCGGCTGATTTGCAGCCAGTCGCGCTTTTCGAGGCCAATGCCGTGTTCGGCGCTGATCGAGCCGCGATGCGGGATGAGGGCGGTATAGACCAGTTCCTCGATCCGGTGGCGGGTGTCGGGCGTGAATGGCTGCGCGCCCAGGATGATGTGCAGGTTGCCGTCGCCGATATGGCCAAAGACGACCAGCCGCATCGTTTCACCAAAGGCCGCGCGCGCACTGGCTTCCAGTTGCTTCACATAGCCGTCCATGGCGACAATCGGCAGGCTGACGTCGAACGTGACCGAGGGAAAAGTGCGCATCGAGAGCGTCTTGATGTCATCGCGGATCGCCCAGATCTGCGCAGCCTGCCCCTCGCTGCTGGCAATCACCGCGTCAGCGGCAATGCCCTGCTCCAGCGCCTCGCCCAGCACGGCTTCGAACAGGTCGGCATCGCGCTCCGGGTCGGTACCGCTGGCCTCGACAATCACGTAATAGCCATGACCGCCCGGCAGCGGCGGGTTGTGGGTGCCCTCGTCCACCGCGATCAACTGGTAAAAGCTCTGCCACATGACTTCGAACGAAGTCAGCATCGCGCCCAGCCGCTGGCCTGCGTGGACGAACAGCGCCTGGACCGCGTCAAAACTCTCGCAGGCGAGCAGCGCGGTGTTCTTGGAAAGCGGCGCGGAATGGAGCTTCAGCACGGCGCGGGTGACAATGCCCAGCGTGCCTTCGCTGCCGATGAACAGCTGTTTCAGATCATAGGCCGCGTTATTCTTGAGCAGGGTGTTCATCGCTGAAATGACCGTGCCATCCGCCAGCACGGCTTCGATGCCCAGCACGTTGTCGCGCATCATGCCATAGCGCACGACCGAGTTGCCGCCCGCATTGGTGGAAATGCCGCCACCAACCGTTGCTGTGCCGCGGGCCCCCCAATCGACTGCGAACTTCAGGCCTTCCGCCGCTGCGGCTTCATGCGCGGCCTGGACCGGGCAGCCTGCGCCGACGGTCATGGTCCGGCCGACCGGATCGATGGCTTCGATCCCGCGCATCCGTTCCAGCGAAATCTGGATGTCATCCGGATGGCAATCCGCGCCGTGGACCAGCCCGGTATAACCGCCCGCCGGAACCACCGCCTGACCGGCGGCGTGGCACAGCTTCATGACCGCAGAAAGCTCCGCCGTGCTGGCCGGGCGCACGATGGCTTTCGCCTGAACGTGACTGAGGCCCATGAAATCGGCGGCGCGGCCGGAAACATCCTCTCCGGTGAGCAGGCCCTGGGGCCCGACGATGTCCGCAATCTGGTGCAGGATTTCGGTCATTGGCACCTATTTCCTACTCCGGTCGTGGTGAGGAGGGCACTGAGCTTGTCGAAGGCCCCGTCTCGAACCACCGCGCTGCCCGGCAGTCCTTCGAGGCACGTCTTCGACTTCGCTCAGCCGCTCCTCAGGACGAACGGCCAAGAGCGGGGCAGGCCAAAGCCGGCCTGCCCCTCCTTTAGATCCGCTCGATGATGATCGCCTGGGCCATGCCGCCCGCGGCGCACATGGTGACCAGGCCATAACGGCCGCCCGACCGCTCGAGTTCGTCCAGCGCGGTGCCGATCAGGATCGAGCCGGTGGCGCCGATCGGGTGGCCCAGCGCCATGGCGCCGCCGTTGATGTTGACCTTGTCACGGTCCAGCTTGAGATCGCGGATGAACTTTTCAGCGACGACGGCGAACGCTTCGTTGATTTCCCAGACGTCAATGTCGTCCTTCTTCAGGCCGGCCTTTTCCAGCACCTTCTTCGCTGCCGGGACCGGGGCGTTGAGCATCAGCGTCGGGCAATCGCCCTGGTTGGCATAGGCCACGATGCGGCCGCGCGGCTTGAGGCCGTGCTTGTCGGCATAGTCCTTGCTGGTGATCAGGATCGCCGCAGCGCCATCAACGACGCCCGACGAGTTGCCGGCATGGTGCACGCCCTTCCAGTCGAGTTCGGGATAGACGCGCTGGATCTGCTTCTTGAAGGTCACCCCGCCACCCAGATCAAAATCCGCCATCGCGTCAAAGCTGGCCTTGAGCGCAGACAGGCCTTCCATGGTGGTTTCCGGACGGGGGAATTCCTCATGATCGAGCGCAACCGTGCCGTCCTCGTTGTAAACCGTGACGACCGACTTGTCGAAACGGCCTTCCTTGATCGCGCGGGCGGCGCGTTCCTGGCTGACCAGGGCCAGCGCATCGAGCGCCTGGCGGTCGATCCCTTCGCGCGCGGCGATCGCGTCGCCGCATACGCCTTGGTGGCTTTGCGGGTGGATTGCATCAAGCGCCCGGTTGCCCGAGCCCATGCCCAGCGGCTTGATCCCGGCATTGGCCAGTTCCGCGCCATAGGATGCGGTGAAGCTCATCATTTCGGTGCCGCCGGCAATGACGCAGTCTTCCATGCCCGACATGACGGTCGCAGCGGCCAGATTGACCGAAGTGATGCCGCCGCCGCAAAAGCGGTCCAGCGTGGTGCCCGAAGCCGAGATTTCATAGCCCGCCGCCAGCGCGGCCATACGGCCCAGGTCGCCGCCCTGCTTGCCGTTCTGGCTGGAGGTCGACCAGATGATGTCGTCCACCGTGCTGGTGTCGAGATTGTTGCGGTCCTTGATCGCCTTGAGGCAGGTCGAGGCAAGATGCTGCGGGTGGAGGTGCGACAGTGCGCCCTTGCCCGGCTTGCCAACCCCGCGCGGGGTGCGGACTGCGTCGATGATATAGGCTTCGGCCATGTTCGTTTCTCCTTGAATTGGGTTTAAGCCAGCATGCCGTTCAGGCGCTGGCGGATGATGGTTTCTGCGTCGGCGACGATCCGGCTGACCAGTTCCTGACAGGTCGGAATGTCATGGATCAGGCCCTGAACCATGCCTGCGGTCCAGATGCCGTGTTCGGTATCGCCACTTTGCAGGCCTTCGCGGCCGCGCACGCCCTTGACCAGGTCGGCGACGGCTTCAAACGGCTTGCCTTCGGCCTCCGCAGCCACGACCTGCTGGGCAATGCCGTTCTTGGCGACGCGGGCGGTATTGCGGAAGGTGCGGAAGATCAGCGCGGTGTCGCGCTCGTCATGATCGACCATCGATTGCTTGAAGTTCTGGTGGATCGGGGCTTCGACCGTAGCGCAGAACCGGGTGCCCATGTTGATGCCTTCCGCGCCCAAGGCCAGCGCCGCGGCCAACCCGCGGCCATCGCCGAACCCGCCCGAGGCGAGCAACGGAATCTTGACCTTGTCGGCAGCTGCCGGGATCAGGATCAGCCCGGGAATGTCATCTTCGCCCGGATGCCCGGCGCATTCAAACCCGTCGATAGAGATCACGTCGACCCCGGCCTTTTCCGCCGACAGAGCGTGACGCACAGCGGTGCACTTGTGCAGGATCTTGATCCCTGCGGGCTTCATCATTTCCCACAGTTCACGCACGGCGGGAGTCCCAGCGGTTTCAACGATCTTCACGCCGCTGTCGATGATGACCTGGGTATAGGCCTTGTAATCGGGCGGATTGATCGCCGGAAACACAGTCATGTTGACGCCAAACGGCTTGCTGGTCATCCCCTTGCAACGCTCGATCTCGGCGGCCAGTGCCTCAGCGCTGGGCTGGGTCAAACCGGTGATGATCCCAAGCCCGCCAGCGTTGGAAACGGCACTGGCCATTTCCGCGGTGCCGACCCACTGCATCCCGCCCTGAACGATCGGATGTTCGATGCCTAGCAGTTCGGTAATGCGGGTCTTGATCGCCACAGCGGCCTCCTCTCTCGGATTTATCGAGTCGCGGTTTAACCGATCAGTTAAATTTGGCAATGCGGAACCTGCTGCGCGAACCATGGATTGCTTAAAATAAGCAGGTCTATTATGTGCAGAGCATGTTGAGTCTGCCCTATCTGCTATCCGACAGCGCGCGCCTGCTGCGCCGGGCGTTTGATGCGCGGGTGCGGACTCTGGGCATGACCAGTCCGCAGGCCCGGTTGCTGTTGATCCTCCATGTCACCGAAGGCGAAAACTAGGGCTTTTATGCCGATCGCCTGGAAGTCGAACCGATCTCGCTTACCCGCATGATCGACCGCATGGAGGAAGCCGGCCTGTTGGAACGCCGCCGCGATCCCGCCGACCGGCGGGCCTGGCTCCTCTTCCTGACGGACCGGAGCCGCCAGCTGATCGATCAGATCCGTGCATGTCTGGCTGGTCTTGAAGACGAAATGCTGACCGGACTCGATGCGGCACAGCGCGCCGCGCTGGCCGGCATGCTGGAAACCATCCGCGTGAACTTTTCCAACGTTCGTCCCATTCCCGAGGTAACCCATGGCTGAAGCCGATCCCAAGCTGGCCGATAATGCGGCAGACATGACCGAGCTTGAGGCAACCAAGCCGCGGCGTAACTGGCGTAAGCTGGGCCTGATGCTGTCGCTGCCGATCGCGCTGCTGATCGGCGGACTGGTCTATTGGCAAAGCCTGCAGGGCCAGGTCAGCACCGACAATGCCTATGTCCACCTCGACAAGGTGTCGGTCAGCGCCCAGGTCGGGGGGCAGATCGTTGACGTCCTGGTCAAGGAAAACCAGCATGTGAAGGCTGGGGACTTGTTGTTCCGGGTCGATCCGGAACCCTTCCGTCTGCAAGTCGCCCAGGCCGACGCGGCGATTGCCAGCGCCCAGGCCAACGAAATTGCTGCCGCCAATTCCAGTGCGCTATCGGGCGCCGACATCTCCGCCGCGCGCGAAAACATCGCTTTCGCGCGGACCAACCTGGTCCGCCAGGAAGCGCTGTGGAAGAAGGGCTTTACCACCAAGGCGGCGTTTGATGCAGCGCAGCATCAGGTGACTGTTGCGCAAGAGCAGCTGCGTCTGGCCGAAGCCAAGCGCACCGAAGCTGCGGCAAAGCTGGCTTCGGGCCAGCAGCTTCCGGGGGTCTATCCGCAGGTCGCCGCAGCCATGGCGCAGCGCCGGGTGGCTGAACTGAACCTGCGCCGCACCGAAGTGCGCGCACCGATGTCCGGGATCATCGGCCAGGCCGACCGCCTGCAGCGCGGACAGGATATCATTTCGGGCGTGCCAGTGCTGACTCTGGTCGCCGATGGAACCGCTTATGTCGAAGCCAACTTCAAGGAAACCGACCTGGCCGACATGAAGATCGGGCAGGCCGCAAAGGTCCGGTTCGATGCCTATCCCGGTCTGGCACTGAAGGGCCACGTGGCTGCGCTTGGTGCTGGGACCGGCAGCGAATTCTCGGTCCTGCCGGCGCAGAACGCAACGGGCAACTGGGTCAAGGTGACGCAGCGCGTGCCGGTGCGGATCATCCTCGACGAACCCAGTCCGCGCCCGTTGATCTCGGGACTGTCCACCAAGGTCACGGTCTACACCGACGGGCGCAAGCTCTAAGGCGCGGGTGATGGCCAGCGCCGCTGCCAGCCCTGCCCGCAAGCCGCCGCCCACTACCGGGCGGCCCGGCCTGTCGCCAGAGCAGGACGTGGCGATGCTGCCCGTCTCCAATCCCTTGCTTCTGGCAATCGGGATCATGACGGCGTCGCTGATCCAGATCCTCGATTCCACGATTGCCAATGTTGCGATCCCGCACATGCAATCCAGCCTGGGGGCAACCTCAGACGAAGTCAGCTGGGTTCTGACCAGTTATATCGTTGCCGTGGCGATCGCCATGCCGATCACCGGCTGGCTGGCCGACAAGGTTGGTTCACGCCGCCTGTTCATTTCTTCGGTGGTCGGCTTCGTGGCCGCTTCGATGCTGTGCGGGATGGCCCAGAACATCACGGAAATGGTGATTTTCCGGGCAATGCAAGGCGCAGCCGGGGCGTTCATCTCACCGCTCAGCCAGGCAGCGATGATCGACACCAACAAGCCCAGCCGCCAACCCCAGATGATGGCGCTGTGGGGCATGGGGATCATGATCGGCCCGATCATGGGCCCTATTCTGGGCGGCTGGCTGACCGAGAACTGGAACTGGCGCTGGGTGTTTTACGTCAACGTTCCGCTCGGCGCGATTTCCTTCACGATCATGGCTGCGCTGCTGCCATCGCGCCCGATCGTGAAGCGCAAGTTCGACCTGTCCGGGTTTGCCATGATCGGGATCATGCTGACGTCGGTTCAGCTCTTGCTGGACCGCGGCAATCACATCGACTGGTTCGAATCTGCCGAAGCATGGATCTACCTGTTCCTGGCGGTCTCGACCGCGTGGATGGCCCTGATCCATTTCACCACGGCCAAGGACGCGCTGTTCAGCCGCTCGCTGTTTGCCGATCCGAACTTTCTTTATGCGATCTTCTTCAGCGTTGCCATGGGCGTCGTCATGTTCGCCACCATGGCGCTGCTCCCCCCGATGTTGCAGCGCCTGTTCGGCTATGGCGTGATCGATACCGGCGAAGCGATGATGCCGCGCGGAGTGGGCACCCTGCTGACCATGCAGTTTTCAGGCTACATAATGCGCCGCGGGTTTGATCCCAGAGTGTTGATCGGGACCGGGTTCATCATCGCCGCCGGTTCGTTGTGGGAAATGTCCCAATGGTCGCTGCAAACCGACTATATGCACATCGCAGTGTCAGGGTTCGTGCAGGGGCTGGGCATGGGATTGATCTTCATCCCGATGAACGCCAGCGCCTTTGCCACGCTGTCCCCGCAATTGCGCACCGACGGATCGAGCGTGCTCAACCTGGCGCGGTCGATCGGATCCTCGGTCGGCATTTCGATCGTCACGACCTATCTGGCGCGCAACGTGCAGATTTCGCATTCGGATCTGGCCGCACACGTCACCTCTTCCTCGGTCCAGGTGATCGACTTCTCCGCCGTCGACCGTTTCCAGACCCTTGGCGAAGCCGCGATGCGGATGATCGATGCCGAGGTGAACCGGCAGGCGGCGATGGTCGCCTATGTGAACGACTTTTACCTGATGATGTGGATGACCCTGGCAGTCGTGCCCTTCGTCTTCCTGATGCGGCGGCCCAACCTGATGGGCCCCGGCCAAGGCCCGGACAAGGCCCGGGAAGAGCCGGTAGACCTACCCCATTAAGCGGCAGCCGCCCGACTTCAGCCGCGAACGGCGTGCACCAACAGGGCCGGCACTGCCGGATCCTCGATGGTCGGGGGGGTCGTGAATTCCTCGCCGTTGACGATCTTGCGCAGCAGGTTGCGCAGGATCTTGCCTGATCGGGTCTTGGGCAGCTGCGGCACCAGATAAGCGGTCTTCAACGCGGCGACGGCACCCAGCTCGCGGCGGACCGCTGCAATCACGGCATCGTGCAGCGCCGCTTCATCAATCACTCCAGCGCGGGCGACCACGAACGCCACCGGGATCATCCCCTTGATCGCGTCGTCTGCGCCGATCACAGCGCATTCCGCGACGCCATCGGTACTAGCGACGATCTGTTCCATCTGACCGGTCGAGAGACGATGGCCAGCGACATTGATGATGTCGTCGGTCCGGCCCATTATGTTGAGGAAGCCTTCGTCATCGAAGTGCCCCGCATCGCCGGTCTCGTACCAGCCGGGAAAGGTGGTGAAGTTCTTGGCGAAGCCAGCCGGATTGTTCCACAAGGTGCGGAATGCGCCGGGCGCAAGCGGAGCCTTAATCACCACGGACCCGCTTTGGCCTGGCAGGACCGGCACCCCGGCCTCGTCCAGAATGGCAAATTCATAGCCGGGCACCGGGAACCCGGCACTGCCGCGCTTGCGGCGCAGGTCGCCCAGGGCAAAACAGCTGGCAATCGCCGGCCAGCCGAGCTCGGTCTGCCACCAGTGATCGATCACTGGCAGGCCGCTCTTTTCCTCAAGCCAGGCAATCGTATCAGGGTCGGCGCGCTCGCCCGCCAGGAAGATCACCCGGCAATCGCCGGTACCGATTTCCTTGAGCAGATGGGCGTCCGGGTCCTCCTTGCGCACGGCGCGGATCGCAGTTGGCGCGGTGAAGAAGGTTTTGACGCCGTGCCGGCCCATGACTCGCCAGAAGGTGCCGGGATCGGGGGTGCCGACCGGCTTGCCTTCAAACAGCACGGTGGTCGCCCCGGCAATCAGCGGACCATAGACGATGTAGCTGTGCCCGACGACCCAGCCCACGTCGCTCGCTGCCCAGAACGGATCGCCTGCGCCGATCCCATAGATGTTCGCCATCGACCACGACAGGGCCACGGCGTGGCCACCGTTTTCGCGCACCACCCCCTTGGGCGTGCCGGTCGTGCCCGAGGTGTAGAGGATATAGAGCGGATCGTCCGCCGCCAGCTCGGCACAGGGCGGAACCGGAGCGCTTGCTGTCGCAGCGCGCAGCGCCGCCCAGTCGCGGTCGCGATCCGGATTGAGGTCGGCGGTCAGACGGTCCCGTTGCAGAACCACGAGGTCGGCAATGGGATGTGTCGCCAGGTCCAGAGCTTCGTCGACCATCGGCTTGTAGGCAATGGTCCGTGCGCCCTCGATCCCGCAGCTTGCGGTCAGCAGCACCTTGGGCCGGGCATCGTCGATCCGCTTGGCCAGTTCCAGCGGAGCAAAGCCGCCGAACACGACCGAATGGATCGCCCCAAGCCGCGCGCAGGCCAGCATGGCAAAAACCGTTTCGGGGATCATCGGCATGTAGATGATAACCCGGTCGCCCTTGCCTACCCCCAACGCGGCGAGCATAGCCGCAACCCGCCCAACTTCGTCCTGCAATTCGGCATAGCTGTAGCGGCGCACCGTATCGGTGACCGGGCTGTCATAGGCGAGCGCGATGCCATTCCCGCGACCCGCGGCCACATGGCGGTCGACGCAGTTGTACGCGGTGTTCAGCGTAGCGCCCGGAAACCAGCCGCGCTCGTCATCATAGGCTGCTTGCGGCGCCGAAATCCAGTTGATCCCTTGCGCGGCGGCCAGCCAGAATTCCTCGCGGTTATCGATGCTGTCGCGCCACGCGCGGTGATAGGCTTCGCTCATGGCCTGCTCCTTGGCAAAGGTCCGAAATAGATGGTTCGTGCCGCACCCTGCACCGCAGGCTTGCCGTACTTGCCCGGACCATGCCATGGGCAGGTCATTAGGCAAAGGCCATGACGGCCGGGAATCACGTGGAGGAGGAACCCAGAATGGGCGAGGCGATCTATCCGGTACCGGCAGAGTGGGCGCAAACCGCGCTGGTGAGCGATACACGCTATCAGGAAATGTATCGCCGTTCGATTCAGGACCCGGAAGGTTTCTGGCGCGACGAGGCGAAACGGATCGACTGGATCAAGCCCTTCTCCACGATCAAGCAAACCAGCTTTCACGAAGCCGATTTCGGGATCAAGTGGTTCGCCGACGGCACGCTGAACCTTTCTGCCAATGCGCTTGACCGCCACTTGGCAATCCGCGGTGATCAGATTGCGATCATCTGGGAACCGGACGAGCCGACCGACCAGAGCCGCAAGATCACCTATGCCGAGCTGCACGCCGATGTCTGCCGCTTTGCCAACCTGCTGAAAGCCAAGGGCGTGCGCAAGGGCGACCGCGTGACGATCTATCTGCCGATGGTGCCCGAAGCGGCCGTGGCCATGCTGGCCTGCGCGCGGATCGGCGCGATCCATTCGATCGTCTTCGCCGGGTTCAGCCCCGAAGCGCTGGCCGGCCGAATCCAGGACTGCGACAGCCAGATCGTCCTGACCGCCGACGAAGGCCTGCGCGGGGGCAAGAAGGTCCCGCTAAAGGCCAATGTCGACGCGGCGCTGGCGCACTGCCCGGGCGTTGAAACCGTCATCATGCTGCGCCGCACCGGAGCCGATGTGGCCATGGTCGCGGGCCGCGATGTCGATTGGGCTGAAGCCGCCAGCCAGTCTGCCGATTGCGAGCCGGAGGAAATGAGCGCCGAGGACCCGCTGTTCATTCTCTATACCTCCGGCTCCACAGGCAAGCCCAAGGGCGTGCTCCACACCACCGGCGGGTACTGCGTCTGGGCCTCGATCACCCACGAATACGTGTTCGATTACCGGCCCGGCCAGATCTATTGGTGCGCCGCTGACATTGGCTGGGTCACCGGCCACTCCTATGTCGTTTACGGCCCGCTGATGAACGGCGCGACGACCGTGATGTTCGAAGGCGTGCCGAACTATCCCGACGCCAGCCGGTTCTGGCAGGTGGTCGACAAGTACGACGTCGAAATCTTCTATGGCGCTCCTACTGCACTTCGTGCCTTGATGCGCGAAGGCGACGAATGGGTGAAGAAGACCAGCCGCAAGTCGCTGCGCCTGCTCGGTTCGGTCGGGGAACCGATCAACCCGGAAGCCTGGGAATGGTATCACAAGGTCGTCGGCGACAGCCGCTGCCCGATCGTCGACACCTGGTGGCAGACCGAAACCGGCGGGGTGATGATCACCCCGCTACCCGGCGCGACCCCGCTCAAGCCCGGTTCGGCCAGCCGTCCGTTCTTTGGGGTGAAGCCGATGCTGGTCGATAACGAAGGCGTCGAACTGCACGGCGCGGCCGATGGCTGCCTGGTCATCTCCGATAGCTGGCCCGGTCAGATGCGCACTGTCTGGGGCGATCACGAGCGCTTCTTCCAGACCTATTTCTCGACCTTCAAGGGTCTCTACTTCACCGGCGACGGCTGCCGCCGCGACGAGGACGGCTATTACTGGATCACTGGCCGCATCGACGACGTGATCAACGTATCCGGCCACCGCATGGGCACAGCCGAAATCGAAAGCGCGCTGGTTGCGCACGCCAAGGTCGCCGAGGCCGCTGTCGTCGGCATGCCGCACGAGATCAAGGGCCAGGGCATCTATGCCTTCGTCACGACCAACGCCAATGTCGAACCGGACGAGGCGCTGCGCAAGGAACTGATCCAGTGGGTGCGCCACGAGATCGGCCCGATCGCCACCCCGGACGTGATCCAGTTCGCCCCCGGCCTGCCCAAGACCCGTTCGGGCAAGATTATGCGCCGCATCCTGCGCAAGATCGGCGAGAACGACGTCAGCAACCTGGGTGATACATCCACCCTGGCCGATCCGTCGGTGGTCGATCACCTGCTCGCCAACCGGCCCGGGGCCTGACCTATCCGTTGACAATGGTCCCACCATTGGGGTGCAGGACCTGACCCGACATGTAGCTGGAATCGGCGCAGGCCAGGAACAGGAAGCTGGGGGCAACCTCGTTGGGTTCGCCGGGTCGCTTCATCGGGGTGGATTCGCCGAACTTGCGGACCTTGTCCGCATCGGCCCCGCCACGCGGATTGAGCGGGGTCCAGATTGGTCCGGGAGCGACGGCATTGACACGAATGCCCCGCCCTACCAGGCTTTCGCTGAGCGAGCGGGTGAAGGCCGTGATCGCGCCCTTGGTCGCGCTGTAATCAAGCAGTTCGGCCGAGCCCTTGTACATCGTCACGCTGGTGCAATTGACGATGGCCGAGCCCTTTTCCAGATGCGGCAGCGCGGCCTGGACCAGATAGAACATCGCAAAGATGTTGGTGCGGAAGGTCCGTTCGAGCTGTTCGTGCGAGATGTCGGTTATGTCCTGCCCCGGGTGCTGTTCGCCGGCATTGTTGACCAGAACGTCCAACCTGCCCAGTTCTGCGACACAGGCTTTCACCGCGTCGGCACGGAAATCCGGGTCGCCAAGGTCGCCGGACAGAAGCAGTGCCTTGCGCCCTTCCGCCTCAACGATCCGCCTGGTTTCCTCGGCGTCCTCATCGTTGCTGAGGTAGACGATTGCCACGTCCGCGCCCTCGCGGGCATAAAGCGCGGCCACTGCGCGTCCGATCCCGCTATCTGCGCCGGTGATCAATGCAACCTTGCCCTCGAGCCGGCCCGATCCGGGATAGATCGGCTGCCATTGTGGCTGGCGGTTCAAGTCCGCTTCGGAATCCGGATTGCTGGCGCGCTGCTCCGCGCCGCTTTCCGCGGCTTCGCGCGCCGCCTCTTTGGCCGCTTCGCTGGCTTGGGCATCCGCTTGCTTGCTGTGCTTTTCCGCTTCGCTTTCGCCTACTTTGCCTTGTTTGTCGGGGTCCATGGTCACTCCTTCAGATCGGTGGAAGGTCTTGCTCGGCAAAGCCCCACCCCTTGAGCGCCGCGCTTGCCCCACGTTCGATCAGGTCATCGGTATCTTCGATGGTCCAGACATTGGCCTTCTCGATCTCGGCCAGTTCGTCCCAGGTCAGGCCGCTGCTTCGTCCACGTGTAGATATGCGGGATCGAATCCAGCAAGTTTTTGCAGCGCCTGCGGGTTTTCGATTTGCACTGCTCTTCGGGCAAACTGCAGCAGATTGCGCTCGCGAAGTTCGCGCAGCACCCGGTTGGTATGGACCGGACTGATCGCCAGACATTGCGACAGCTCGACCTGAGTGAACGGCAGCGAAAAGCTGTCCCGGTCTGCAAGGCAGACCAAGCCAAGCCGCATGTGCAATTCGCAAAACAGATGGGCGGTCCGTTCCAGCGCATTGCGCTGGCCCAGCGACAGCTCCCATTCGCGATTGATGTTGCTATCAATATTGGTGAGCAGCCAGAGCAGCGACGCCAGTTGCGGTCTGGTTTGCAAAGCCCCGCCAATCGCATGATGCGGAGCAACCGCCAGGGTACAGTTGGTCAGGGCAAGAATGTCCTGGTCGGTACGGCCAAGGGTATAAGAGGCGAGATCCACGAAATCCCCCGGCAGGTAAAGCGCCGTGATCTGGCGCGTGCCATTGTCGAAGTCCCGGAACCGGCACAGGTAGCCATCCACGACCAGAAGCGATTGATCGACCTTCTGCCCGCGGCGCAGCACAATGCGATATTCCCTGACCCGCTCCGTTGCACTGAAAACCGCCGCGATGACAGCCTCCGCATCGTCCGGCACCTGCGCACTGCATCGCATCCTCCGAAAGAGGAACTGCAATTCTTCCTGACTTGGACTTGCGCCCCCCATCCGGGCACCTTGCGGTGCAACCTGCCGCATCCACAAAACCTTTCATTCCCTGTTCGTGGCCAATGCGCGACGGAAGGATAAGTTCCAGCGAGCAGAGCAAATTGCGTCCGGGCGGGTTTGGGCAGCCTGCCCTGCCCCGTGCACTGTTCGCCGCCTGACCCGGCTCCAGCCGCAACACCGGGCCGCGCCGCCCGTTGCGGGTTTTCACAGACAATTACAGGCATTCCCACCGATGGACACAGACCGCGCGGCGACCGGACAGGACAGGACCAGCCCCAAGGCGGACGTTCCCGATGGCGCTGACGCGCTGCTGGTGCTGGCGGAACAGGTCCTCAAGACTGCCAAGCGGCACAAACTGCGGATTGCCAGCGCCGAAAGTTGCACCGGCGGCCTGTTGTCTTCGCTGCTCACCGATGTCGAAGGATACAGCGGTTTGTTTGAACGGGGCTTTGCCACCTATAGCGAGGAGGCAAAGGCCGCCTACGCCTGGCTTACGCTGGGTTTCTTTGCGGTTTCGCTGGGACTCCACTGGTACTTCGGCTGGCGCAGCTACGTCGGCGATGCACTTGAACATGGTCAACCGCCCGAAACCGCCGAATATCTGAATCAGATGCTGCGGGACACGTTCGAAAACTGGCAATCGGAATTCCTCCAATTGCTGTGGCAGGTCGTTGGCCTGGCCTATTTCCTTTATGTCGGCTCACCCAGTTCGAAAGAGAACGATGACCGCCTGGAGGAGAAGATCGACCTGCTGTTACGCCTGCAAGGGGGCAGCGAAGTGCAAGGGAAGATCGATGCAATCGATCGTCGCTTCTTGCGCCACGGCGGGGGTGCAAAACCGCACAAATAGGCGTCTGTTGCAGAAGGATGTGACGTCCGACCGGGTCGCTTTAGAGTCGGACGCCACGTGCTGGCAAATAGCAAGTGCCGGTTCAGCATCCTATATGCATTTGGACCTAGAGATTTGCTCGCGTGACACGATAATCCGCCACCAATCTTTCTCGACCATAATCTCCAAGTCGAAGTGCAGAACAAAATCGATTCTTACGCAAACATTTCTTGAAATAGCGAGAATCGTCTCCTGCATATTTGATCTGATTTTTGGCTAAATGTGATTGGAGATGAACCATGCGCAAGTTTTACAAAGTCCTTCGCGATAATCAGGGTGCAACCGCCATCGAATACGGATTGATTGCTGCTCTTATTGCTGTTGCCGCAATGACCGCGATGCAGAGCCTGGGCGGTGAGCTGAACAACACGTTCAACTCTGTTTCGAAATCGCTGAGCGATGCGAATACGGCGAACGCGCAGTAAAACACTGGGCTGAATACCTGATCCAGCCGGCAGGGGATTGCCTGTCTCCTGCCGGCTGCGCACAAAGCAGAGGATACGATGGCTTGTCCCGAAGAAACGCGTCGCCGCGAACAGCGCGGCAGCGTCGTGATGCCAGGTGCGATCCGCCACAACATCACCTGCCGTACGCCTGTTTCGATTAGCGATCTGTCGGCACGGGGTTGCCGCGTCTTCACCGCTGACGAGGGTATCGGGATCGGCAGCTGCGTGTTCGTTCGTCTGAACGATTTAGCTCCCTTGCGTGCCACGGCGCGTTGGCGACGCGGTGGCAATGTGGGTCTCGAATTCGACCAACCGCTCTATCTTCCGGTGCTCGATCACCTGTTGAACCATTGGCAGTTTACAATGACTGTCGAATTGGAAACGAATTAGGGGTTATCCCGCATTTTGGCAGCAAGGTGCTCGCGTTTCGGAACCAACTCTATTTTAATGCGTAGCGCAGATTGCCTAGGTAACCGGGCATGAACCAAGCCCCAGTAGCCCTAGTCGATAGCGATTACGCTCGCCGCGCACGCATTGTCCATGCACTCACTTCTGCCGGCCGCCACGTAGAACCATTTGAGAGCTTGCTGGAGTTCAAGGCCAAGGTGCACGATCGCTCCATTGTCCTCGTTCATGACGAGGATACGTTGGTGCAGGATGTCATCCAGTGGTGCCGCCGCGAAGGTCAACTTGTAGGGGTGCTGGTCTATGCCGAGAGCCCTTCTCCCAAGTCCGTGGTGCAAGCTATTCGCTTTGGCGCAACCGATTATTGCCAGTGGCCGCTCGACCCTGAGCCGCTCCAGCAAGCGGTCGATGGATGCCAGGCAATCGCCGAAACGGAATGGACCCGGGCGGAAAAGCAGGCAAATGCCCGCAAGTTGATCGAGCGTCTGACCCCGCGCGAGAAGGAAGTCCTGACCTTCATGACCAAGGGCTTTTCAAACCGCGCCATCGGAGAACAATTGGGTATCAGCCCGCGCACCGTGGAAATCCATCGCGGCCACATGCTCAGCAAGCTCTATGCGAACAATTCCCCGGATGCGGTACGAATAGCACTTGAGGCCGGCATCGAAGTTTAATCGCTGCAGCCGATTCGGTAGGGTTCAACCGCCGACTAGGTTCCGACCTGAATCATACGCAAGCTAGATCGGTGCTACTGGACCAGGCCCTGTGGCATCGCTTGCCCGATGCGAGCATGCACGCAGGGTAACTGCCGCACAATCATTCATCTAGAATCTCAGCAGCCCGCAAAACTTGTTGCTCGATCCGGTCAAGCTTCTGGACGAGGTAGCAACGATCCTCCGGACATAGCGACGGCGCCAGGCGCGCCCGGAGGTTTGCTACGGCCAGGCTGATCACATTGAGTTTTTGACGCAAATCGTGCGCCTTGGTCGCAGCCCCCCCATCCGTAATCATCGTTTCCTCCAGATTGGCGACTGATCTTTTGTCCATGTTGGCTTGAAATTGGACCAAACTTAACGGCCCCATCATGGCGCATGTGTTGGGAAATTTGGCCCAAGCTAGCATCTGTTGTTTCAATTTCATCCATAATCGCTATCATTTTTGTTATAATTCCACACTTGCTTTGAAAGTCATTCCGGTAACAGGCCCATGGGTCAGCTTCGGTGTCGCAAATCACCACGAGAACTGGGACCGCACATGCTCGCAGAAATGCCGAATATCGAAACAGGCGATATCGCGTCGGCCCAATGCCACGTCGTGATTGTCGATGACGACCCTCAGTGCCTCGTCGAGTACCGGGAGCTCCTGGAAGCGCTTGGCTACCCGTGTCATCAGGCCTCGGATGCGGCCAGCGCCCTACGCCTGATCGCAAGCGACTCGCGAGTTGGTATTGTTCTCACGGATATTCGCATGCCCGGGATGGACGGCGTCACTCTGCTGGAAGAACTGTCGGAACGGTTTATGAGCAGCCGCCCGCTGGTAGCCGTGGTGGTCACCGGCCTTCCCAATCTGGACACTGCCGTCAGCGCGATGCGTTCGAGCGCAGTCGATATGCTGGAAAAACCGATTTCACTTGAAGGGCTGTCAAGCTCGCTGCGCCGCGCAACCTCGCGATGGGCACGGCTTGCTGCGCAATTCAGATTGCTGGCCTTGTCGCAGGCTAGCCGCCGCGCTGAAGTCGGGTCGCCGCAGACGCCAGAACCCGGGCGCCGCCAACCCAGCGTGGACGATCTTCAGACCTTTGCGGCCAAGATCATGAAGGACCGGCAGAGCCGGTCAAAGTTCTTCGACCCACAGATTCTGTCTGGGCCGGCCTGGGACATTCTGCTCGATTTGGCCGCGGCCGGACTGAAGGGTGAACCCGTTCCGACTTCGAGCGCCTGCGCGTCCACCCAAGTGCCGCTGAGTACCGCGCTGCGCCATGTCAACCAACTGGTCGAAGCAGGCCTGGTCAAACGTGAAGCTGACCCTGGCGACCGGCGCAGGACACTCCTTGAACTAGAACCCCACGCTCTGGAATTGATGACCCGGTATCTGACCTCGTCCTGGGAATCGCTCGACTCCCGACCGCGCTGAAGCGGACATGACCAAAAAGACTGCCACTTTTGTGGTATTTTCATTTTTGAAATAAAAATCGTCGCCATTCTGGCGTGATTGATTTCTCATCAATCTACATAAAATGTGCCCGCGCGATTGACTTGCACATTATAATGTGAAACTCGCAACGTCATGTCTAGTAACAACATCATCGATCGCGTCCGCCGCCTCGTCACAGACGGAGGCATGTCCCGTTCCGGATTGGCCCGAGCAGCAGGGCTGCACGCCAATACCCTGCGGGACTGTACCGAGGACGACTGGAACCCGACCGCTGATACCCTGCGCAAGCTTGAGCGGTTTCTGTGGGACAGCGACGAAAGCCCGGTTCTGGTCGGAATAGAAGAGATCATCGAAGAAGCCCGCAATGGGCGGATGTTCATTCTGGTCGACGACGAGGATCGCGAGAACGAGGGCGACCTTGTCATCCCAGCGCAAATGGCGACGCCAGACGTGATCAATTTCATGGCCACGCATGGTCGCGGACTGATCTGCCTGACATTGACCAAAGAGCGGACCAATGCGCTGGGGCTTGAACTGATGAGCCGCAACAACGGCACCCGGCATGAAACCGCATTCACGGTATCAATCGAAGCCCGCGAAGGGGTGACCACCGGTATTTCCGCCGGGGATCGCGCCCGAACCGTCGCCGTAGCGATCGATGCCGGCAAAGGCCGCGATGACATCGTCACGCCGGGGCACGTCTTTCCGTTGATCGCCCGCGATGGCGGCGTGCTGGTTCGCGCCGGCCATACCGAAGCTTCGGTCGATATCTCGCGTCTTGCTGGGCTTAATCCATCGGGTGTGATCTGCGAGATCATGAACGAGGACGGGACCATGGCACGCATGGACGACCTGGTTCCGTTCGCCCGCCGCCATGGCCTGAAGATGGGGACGATCCGCGACCTGATCGAATACCGCCGCAAGCACGACCGTCTGGTCGAATGCGTCAGCGAAGCACCCTTCACCTCCGACTATGGCGGCGAATGGACCGCCAAGACCTATCGCAACAAGGTCGATGGATCCGTCAACATCGTCCTGCAAAAGGGTCATGTCGTTCCGGGACAGCCGACCCTGGTGCGGATGCATTCGATGTCGATCTTTTCCGATGTGCTGGGTCAACCCGGACCGCGCAAACGCACCCTGCAACGCGCGATGAACGCCGTTGGCGAAAACGAGGCAGGGGTCATCGTCCTGCTGATGCCTGCCTCTCCCGAACAGCTGACTGCGGAACTGGGTGGGGCGAAAGCCGCCGAGATGGACCTTCGCGCTTACGGGATCGGCGCCCAGATCCTTGCCGATCTTGGCATTCACGACATGACCCTGCTGACCAATTCACACCGCCATATCGTCGCCATCGAAGGATACGGCCTTAACATAGTGGGTGAACGCCCAATCCAGGAAGGATAAGACCTTGGCCCGTTTCCTCATTGTCGAAGCCCGCTTCTATGACCACCTCAACGACATGCTGGTCGAAGGGGCCCGTGCTGCGCTGAAAAGCGCCGGTCATGACGTGGACGTGATTACCGTCCCGGGAGCATTGGAAATCCCGGGGGCGATCTCTCTGGCCGACCAGGCCGACCTTTACGACGGCTATGTCGCGATCGGCGTGGTCATCCGGGGTGAGACCTACCACTTCGAAATCGTCGCCGGCGAAAGCGCGCGCGGGATCATGGCGCTGACCATGGACGGCATTGCGATTGGCAACGGCATCCTGACCGTCGAGAACGAAACCCAGGCGCTGGTGCGTGCCGATCCGAAGCAGAAGAACAAGGGCGGCGAAGCTGCGCATGCGGCACTGGCGCTTTTGGCTGTGCGCGAAAGGTTTACCTGACCGGCAGGCCAACCCGCCCGGCGGTTACCGAAGTTCGACTTCATCAAATCGGGCCCTCCCGTATTGTCGCGGATCACCCAGTCCCACACGATCTTCAGCGTAACGCCGCCGGTCTTTACTGGCTCGCTCGGGCTACAGCCATTCAGGATTGAGACCACCGCCAACAGCCGCCGGACACGCGAGGCGTCTCTGCAGCGCCCATGTTGAGCGAGCGAGTCCGACGCCGAATACTCCCTACAAACCTGAATCGACGCGGTTATCACGAACGTCTGTCTGATCGGGATATGGAATCAGATGTGTGCCAATTGGAATCCCCCATGGGTCAGCCTCAACGAGACTTGGCATAACGCTGCACTGTTCCGATGCTGCAGATTTTTGCGATTGATAAATCTTGTGGCTTGAGGCGTGATTCTAATCGATTAACCCGTTGGCGAGCCAACGAAAAAATCTGGCCCATTAAAATGTAACACTTCAACAAGCCTGAGTGCTGCGCCACCTGGTTTTGACAAGCCAGGGTCTTTGGACTTGTAACGGTTTCGTGCCGGTCACCTATCTCATTATGCCACCTTGGCCTCGAATGCGAGCGGGCTGATGCCGCCTAGATATGAATGACGTCGTCGGGTGTTGTAGAACCCGTTGATGTACTGGAAGATGGCGGCCTCTGCCTGACGCCTGGTTGGCCATTTCTGCCGCCAGATCAGTTCAGCCTTCAGCGACTTGAAGAACGTCTCGACGGAGGCGTTATCGTAACAGTTTCCTGTACCGCTCATTGATGGCCGCAGGCCGTGGGCCTGCAGCTTTTTCTGATAAGCATAGGAGCAATATTGGCTGCCGCGATCTGAGTGGAAAAGGCAGCCTGGCGGTGGATTGCGGAGGCGCACAGCCATGTCCAGCGCCCTGATCGCCAGATCCTTCTTCATTCGGTCACTGACCGCCCAGCCCACAACACGGCGGCTATGCAGATCGAGGATGACGGCGAGGTATAGCCATCCTTCGGACGTCCAGACATAGGTGATGTCACCCGCCCACTTCTGGTTGGGTGCCGCAGCAACAAAATCGCCGTCCAGCCAGTTAGCCGCGACGCCCAAACGGTGATGGCTATCAGTGGTAACCTTGTGTCTGCGGGTGCGGACAGGCTTGATCCCGTTGATCTTCATCAGCCGTCCGACACGGCGCTCGCCGATAGCGAGGCCTGCCTCTTTGAGTTCCATCGTCATGCGAGGACGGCCATAGCTGCCAAGGCTCAGGCTGTACTGTTCCCGGATATGGGCCAGCACAGACATATCCGTGCGCGCACGCTGGCTGATCGGTCGTGTGCGCCATGAGCGATAGCCCCGCGGACTGACCCGCATCACCCGGCAGATCGTCTCCACCGGCCAGACATGGCGCCAGTTCTCCACGAACGCGAACCTCACGGCCGCTGGCTCGCGAAGAACTGCGTGGCCTTTTTTAAGATATCCCTCTCCTCCTTAAGTACGCGGTTCTCAAGGCGAAGGCATTCGTTCTCGCGGGCCAGATCTGCCTGCGGAGCTGAGGTCAAATCTGTAGGCCGATACTGTGCCAGCCACTTGCCCAGGGTGGACTTGCCGATCCCCAAATCGGATGCAACCCGCTCACGCGGCAAGCCACTGGTCAGTGCAATGCGCACAGCCTCGCGCTTGAACTCTTCTGAATGCTTGATCATCTCGTCGGTCTCCTATTGCGAGCTCTAAACGCTCAGGTGACCGGCGCAAAACCGTTACAAGTCCA
>JBKHWO010000028.1:0-5087 GCA_046566485.1 Alphaproteobacteria bacterium
GTCGAGAACGGTGAATTCGTCATCAATGGCCAGAAGATCTGGACCAGCACCGCCAAGGAAGCGGACATGATCTTCTGCCTGGTGCGGACCGAAGGAGACGCCGCCAAGCACCAAGGAATCAGTTACCTGATTTTTCCGATGAGCACGCCCGGGATCGAGGTGCACCCGCTGAAAACTATGACCGGCCATGCCGAATTTAACGAAACCTTCTTCACCGACGTGCGCGTCCCGGTCGATCAGATCGTTGGCCAGCGCGGGCAGGGCTGGTTCGTCGCCAACGCCACGCTCGGGCATGAGCGCGGGATGCTGGGCGATCCCGACGCGCTCGAAAACCGGCTAGTCGGCCTGATCCAGCTAATGAAGGCGGAACAACTCGGCGGCGCGCGCTTGATCGACCTTCCGGCCTTCCGCGACCGGCTCGTTGCGCTCCAGGCGGAAGTTGCGGCGATGAAGTACAACGGGATGCGGATCCTCTCGAACCAGATTAAGGGCGAGCCGGGCGGAATGGCCAAGCTGATCGTCAAGCTCCAGGCCTGCGAACTGGCGCACCAGATTTCTGCTCTGGCGATTGACGCACTGGGCGAACTGGGAATTCTCTATCACGGCAGCGCCCACGAACGCGCAAACGGCAGCTGGCAGTGGAATTACATGTTTCAGCTGGGCCTGATCATTGGCGGCGGCACCGCGCAGATCCAGAAGAACATCATCTCGGAGCGCGGTCTCAACATGCCACGCGAACCACGTCTGGACCTGCCCAAAAGACCGTCCGCACAAGGAGGGCAGTGATGGACTTCGGACTTTCGCAAGAGCAGCAGATGCTGGCTGAAAGCGTCACACGCCTGTTGCGCGAGCTCTGCTCGCTGGATCAGGTCCGCCAGGTTGCAGAGGGAGGCAGCGCAGTGAGCGCGCAAACCCAGGCCGCACTTGCCGAGATGGGACTGCCCGGACTGGTGGTGCCAGTGACATATGGCGGCCTGGGCATGGGGATGCTCGATGCGGCGATCGTCGCGACCGCAATGGGTGAGGCTGTGGCCCCGGTGCCGTTTGCTGGCCGCTATGTGATGGCGCCGCTCGCCCTGATCGAGGCCGGTACCGAGGCGCAGAAAGAGCAATGGCTTCCACGGATTGCTTCGGGCGAGGTGAGTTTCGGCGTTGGGGTACAAGAACTGATCAGCAGCCGTGATGGTTCGGGCCTGCGCTGCACCGGCGGCAAGCTGACAGGCGCGGCACTGTTCGTGCTCGATTGCGAGGACGCCGATCATTTTCTGGTCGCCGATGAATTTGGGCGGCTGCATATCGTATCGGCACAGGCCGAGGGGTTGGAACTGATTGCTCTCAAGACGATCGACGCGACGCGCGCGGTGGGCGAACTGCGGCTGGCCTCGACTCCAGCGGAAGGATTGGTCGATGATGGCGGGGCGGTGGCGCGACGGGTGATCGCTGCGGGTCGCATCCTCCTCGCGGCGGATAGCCTGGGCGGAGCTGATGCGATGATCGCCCAGGCGGTAGTCTATGCCGGGCAGCGCGAACAGTTCGGCCGAGTGATCGGCAGCTTCCAGGCGGTCAAGCACATGTGCGCCGAAATGGCCGCGAAAATCGAGCCGTGCCGGTCGCTGGTCTGGTACGCAGGCCATGCCTTCGATGCGGTCCCAGCCGAAGCGGAACTGGTCGCCTGTCACGCCAAGTCGCACACCGGCGAGGTCGGCCGCTTCGTCGCCCGGGCCGCGATCGAGGTGCATGGCGGGATGGGTTTCACCGACCTTTTGGGGCTGCATTACTGGTTCAAGCGCATCGGCTTTGACCGACAGGTTCTAGGCGGCCCTGAAGCGGTCCGTGAAGAGGCGGCGATGCTGCAAGGCTGGACCGCAAGAGCGGACTGACAAAGCGAGAGGACAGTTCCAATGGCGCAGTGGAATCTTGGCGACATACTAGACGCGGTCGAGCCCGCCCTTCCGGCAGACACACCGGCCTTGATCCACGGCACGCGCGTCGTCACCTGGGCTGAAATGGGCGCGCGGTCGAACAATATCGCGCGCTTCCTTACGGCGAACGGCATTTCGCCCGGAACCAAGGTCGCGTTCTATATGCGCAACCGCCCCGAATACGGCGAATTGATGGCAGCCTGCTTCAAGGGCCGGTTCACTCATGTGAACATCAACTATCGCTACCGCCCTGAAGAGGTGTTCTACATCTTCGACGATTCGGACAGCGAAGCCATTTTCTACTGCGCCGAGTTTCGCGATTGCATCGTCGAATTGAAAGACCGGTTGGCCAAGGCCAAGGTCTTCGTAGAAATCGGCGACGCGGCTGCAAAGGCATCCTTTTCGCTGGCCTATGAGGACCTTGCCGCTGCGGGGGATGGATCGCCGCTGGGGATCGAGCGATCGCCGCATGACGAACTGTTCATATACACCGGCGGGACGACCGGAATGCCAAAGGGCGTGGTTTGGCGCCACACCGATATGCGCGAAGCTCAACTCGATGCGCAGCGCTTACTCGCGCCTGTACCGGAAAGCCTTGACGAAGCCGTCGCCATGATCCGCGCCGAGGGCCCCGGGCGGATGACTTTGCCGGCTTGCCCGATGATGCACGGAACCGGCTTCATCACCGCGATCGGAACGCTCGCCTCGGGTGGATGCCTTGTCACTCTCGATAATATATCACTTGATCCGGTCGAACTCTGGGAAGCGGTCGAACGAAACAAGGTGCAGTCGATCGCGATCGTCGGCGACGCGTTTGCCAAGCCGATGCTCAAGGCCCTGGATGACAATCAGGGCCGGTTCGAAACGTCTAGCCTGATAACCATCGTCTCGTCAGGTGTGATGTGGAGCAAGGAGGTCAAGCAGGGCCTGATCCGGCACATTCCGCAAGTTGCCCTGATGGACAGCTTCGGGGCTTCGGAGGGACTTGGCTTCGGTCGTTCGGTCACAACTGCCGCAGGGACCACGGAGACCGCAAAGTTCACCATTGGCAGCTCTTGCGACGTGTTCGACGAGAACGACAAGCTGGTCCATCCGGGGACTGGCGTACCGGGCTTCATTGCCCTCAAGGGTCCGATCCCGCTGGCCTACTACAAGGATCCCGAAAAATCGGCACGAACCTTCAAGACCATCAACGGAGTTCGCTACTCGATCCCTGGGGATTGGTGCACGGTCGAAATGGATGGCAGCTTAACCTTGCTTGGGCGGGGTAGCATCTGCATCAATACCGCTGGTGAAAAGGTCTATCCCGAAGAGGTCGAGGAAGTACTCAAGACCCATCCGGCAATCGAGGATGCGCTTGTTGTAGGTGTGCCCGATGACAAATGGGGGCAAGCAGTAACTGCGGTGGTTTACCTCGCCTCTGGCACGACGTTCGATGAATCGGCTGTCAAGGAGCACGTCCGCAGCAAGCTGGCGGGTTACAAGACTCCCAAGGCGGTTTTCGCAACCGCGATGGCGCTACGTGCGCCGAACGGAAAGGCGGACTACAAGAGCGCGGCAGAGCTTGCTGCCAAGCTGAGCCACGCGCAGTGAGCGCACCTGATCCGAATTACGATGCGCTGATCATCGGCGCGGGCTTTAGCGGCGTCTACCTGCTCCACCGGCTGCGTCAGGCCGGGTTCCGGGTCAGGCTGATCGACGCCGCAGCTGAACCCGGCGGTATCTGGTACTGGAACTGCTATCCTGGTGCCCGGGTCGATTCGCACGTTCCAATTTACGAATTCTCGCTGCCCGAATTGTGGCAGGACTGGACTTGGAGCGAACGGTTCCCGGGCGGCGGCGAATTGCGAAAATACTTTCGCTACGTTTGCGACAAACTGAATCTGTGGCCCGCCATGGCGATGGGAACGCGTGTGTCGGGAGCCCACTTCGACGCTAACAGCAATGTCTGGCGCATAGATACCACGCAAGGAGAGCAGATCAGCGCCCGGTTCCTGCTGCCGTGCGCAGGCTTCGCGGCCAAATCCTATACCCCGGACATTGCTGGCTTGGAGACCTTCGAAGGCGAACAGCACCACACCGCGCACTGGCCGCAGGGCGGCCTTTCGTTTGCCGGAAAGCGGGTAGCGATCATCGGAACCGGGGCGAGCGGCGTGCAGGTGGCGCAGGAAGCCGCGCGCGACGCCGCGCAGCTGACTCTGTTCCAGCGTACTCCGATCCTGGCTCTGCCGATGCAGCAGCACAGTTTGAGCATCGAACAGCAGACCTGGGAAAAACCTGGCTACCCCACCCTGTTCGCGGCGCGGGCGCATTCGAACGGCGGTTTCGATGCCGATCGAATGGAGGTCAGCGCACTCGACGTCGATGACGCGGAGCGCACGGCGACCTTCGAACGGTTATGGCAAGCCGGCGGCCTGAGGTTTTGGTACAACAACTTCTCCGACCAGTTGACCAATGAACGGGCCAACCGGTTCGCCTACGATTTCTGGCGCGATAAGGTCCGTGCGCGGATTGCCAGTGCGTCCCTGCAAGAGGCGCTGGCGCCAATGGAGCCACCGCATCCCTTTGGCACGAAACGTCCCTCGCTTGAGCAGAACTATTACGAGATATTCGCGCAGGAAAACGTGTCGCTGGTCGAACTCAAGCGCAATCCGATCATGCGCGTGGTCCCAACCGGCATCAAGACCGCGAGCGGCCTGATCGAATGCGACATCATCGTGTTCGCCACGGGTTTCGATGCCGGCAGCGGCGGACTGATTGACATGAAGGTTCGCGGCATCGAAGGCTTTGACCTTGGCGAAGCGTGGAAGGAGGGGGTCCGCGCGTATCTAGGCAATTCGGTTTCCGGATTTCCCAACATGCTCTTCCACTACGGCCCGCTGAGCCCGTCCGGATTTTCGAACGGTCCGACCGCCGCCGAACTTCAGGGTGACTGGACAACGGATTTCCTCGTTCACCTGAGAAACGAAGGGTTCACGCGGTTTGAGCCCGATCCCGCGGCAGAGCGCGAATGGACCGAAATGGTCGAACAGATCGGCGCGATGACGCTCTTTCCCAAAGCCAAGTCCTGGTACATGGGCGATAACATTCCAGGCAAGAAGCGCCAGCTGATCAACTTCCCGAGCGTATCAACCTACGCCCAGATCTGTGCCGACGTTGCCGCAA
>JBKHWO010000029.1:0-29746 GCA_046566485.1 Alphaproteobacteria bacterium
CATGGCACTGGGGGCGCGCCTCGACCTTAGGCAAAGCCAATCGCTGGTCATGACACCCCAGCTCCAGCAGGCGATCAAGCTGTTGGCGCTATCCAATCTCGAAATCGAGGGCTTCATCGGCGAGGCACTGGAAACCAATCCCTTGCTCGACCTGGCGAGTACCGACGGAGGGGCAGAGCCGGCCGAGCCAGACTCCACGGACCTGCGCCGGACGACGCTCGAAACCTCACCCAGCGACCAGCTCATCGCCGAAGGCCGCGCTGATGACGACCGTCCGCTCGATATCGAACCCGCGGCGCTGGATCACGACCGCGACACCGGCGACTGGAGCGCTGATCCGCGCAGCACCCCGGGCGAAGCAGGGACTGGTATCGAGGAACGGAGCGCAGGGCGGGAAAGCCTGGCCGACCATCTTCAAGCCCAGATCGGCACAGCAACCAGCGATCCAGAGATCGCCTTGATCGCGCACCATATTGCTGGCGAACTGGACGAGGCGGGATATCTGGCCGCAAGGCTGGACGAACTGGCGGCCGATCTCGGCGTCGGTGAAGACGAAGTGGCGCTGGCGCTCCAACTCATCCAGACGCTCGACCCGACCGGGGTGGGCGCGCGCAGCCTGGGCGAATGCCTGGCGCTGCAGGCCCGCGAAGTCGATCGCTACGATCCATGCATGGCAAAGATGCTCGACAATCTTGACCTGCTGGCGCGCGGCGAACTGGCCCGGCTCAAACGGATGTGCGGGGTCGATGACGAGGATTTCGCCGATATGCTGGCCGAACTGCGCAGCTATGATCCAAGGCCGGGGCTGCGCTTTGCCAGCGGCGGCGGTGACCCGGTCACACCTGACATCCTGGTGGTCCCGCGGGCCGCGGGCGGTTGGGACATCCAGCTGAACGAGGCGACCCTGCCAAAGCTGGTGGTCAACCGGGCCTATTACCTGGAGCTGCGCGGTGCTTGCGATGACAAGGCGGCACGGGGCTGGCTGTCCGAAAAGCTGACCGACGCGAACTGGCTGATCAAGGCGCTCGACCAGCGAGCGCGGACGATCCTAAAGGTCGCTGCTGAAGTGGTGAAACAGCAGGAAGGGTTCTTCCGCCATGGCGTCTCGCAGCTCAAACCCCTGACCTTGAGGGCGGTGGCCGAAGCGATCGAGATGCACGAATCCACGGTCAGCCGGGTTACCAGCAACAAGTACCTGTCATGCCCACGCGGCACTTTCGAACTAAAGTACTTCTTCACCTCCGGCGTGGCCTCGACCGATGGCGATGGGACCGTCTCGGCCAACGCGGTGAAGGCGGCGATCAAGGCACTGATCGATGCCGAAGACTCCAAGGCGATCCTTTCCGACGATACCCTGGTTGACCTCCTCAAGGAGCGCGGTTTCGACCTGGCGCGGCGCACCGTGGCCAAGTACCGCGAAGCCATCGGACTCGGCTCTTCGGTCCAGCGCCGCCGCCAGAAGGCCTTGGCTGCAGTCCGATAAGTCGCTCGGAAAACGCGACGATTGGCGAAACGGCGAGCAACCGCCCTGTCGTGGTGGGCGTTCACTGCATGCGGGACCAACATCCGGCACGCCGGCCCCCGTGCGTCGCGCGGCGTGTCTCAAAGGAGTCACCCATGACCAAGAAGATCCTGATCCTAGTCAGCGCCGCAGCTCTTCCGCTGAGCGCCTGTTCCTCGATGAATGACGACCGCACGCTGGCCTCGGTTGGAACCGGTGCCGCGGTCGGTGCGGCCGGTGGTGCCGGTGTTGCCGCAATTGCCGGCGGTGACCTGCTGACCGGTGCCGCCATCGGTGCGGCCGTGGGCGGTCTGGCCGGTGCCGTATGGGCCGACCGGAACGGCGACGGCCGGGCCGATGGCTATACTTACAATGGTCAGTACTACGAAGGCCAGCCGACCAATGCCCAGATGGCTGCCAACACCACCCGCCAGTGCCCATCGGTGGCTGGCAGTGCCGCAACGGGTGCGGCGCTTGGCGGCGCGGCTGGGCTCGGCGTTGGCGCCGTCACCAGTGCGTCGTTGCTTCAGGGTGCAGTGATCGGCGCCGTGGTTGGCGGATTGGCTGGCGCGATCTGGGCCGATGCCAACAACGATGGCTGCGTCGACGGCTATTACCGGGACGGGCGCTATTACGAAGGCGCGCCCGTGGTCCAGCCGACCGGCTATCGTTCAGGTGAGCGCGGCTAAGCCCTGTCCATGGCTGTGTTCGGGGCAACTTTCAGACGGATCGGCAAGCGCGGGCAGCCCTGGCTGCTCGCGCTTGGAGCCGTGACATTGGTCGCACCGGCAATGCTTCCGGCCCAGGCCCATGCCGAACAGATCGCCCTGTCACCGGAGCGGGCGCTGCGGCAGGAGATCGGCGAACGACTGCCGAAAGAATTGCGCGGCTTTTACGCGGCGCGCGGCAACCAGCCCTTGTGGATCACCGACGGCGGAGAAATCTCGCCTGCTGCCAAAATGCTGCTCGAAGTGCTCGACAGCGCGGAACTCGATGGCATCAATCCGCGCAAGCTGAAGCTGGCCAAGATTGCAAACGCGGTCCGCAATGCTGACAGCAGTGCGGCTGAGGATCTGGCCAAGGCCGAGATTGCGCTGTCCGCCGGGTACGTCCGCTATGTCCTGGCTTTGCGGCAGGCACCCAGAAGCGCCATGATCTATGAAACCCAGGCGCTGGCACCGGTGGTTCCGACTGCTGCTGCGGCGCTGGGGTCGCTTGCGGCAGCCCCCTCGACCGAAGACTATATCCGGACGATGGGCTGGATGATGCCGCTTTATGCTCCGCTGCGGGCAGCCCTGGCTTCGGGAATGCTTGCGGCGGATCAGGCCCGGGTTGCCGAGCTGAATCTTGCCCGGATGCGGGCCATACCTCCGATCCAGAGCGGACGCTGGGTGCTAATCGATGCCAACAGCGCGCGGCTTTTCATGTTCGACGGTGCCAATGTCGTCGACACGATGAAAGTGGTCGTCGGCAAGCGGGAAAGCCAGACCCCGGAAATGGCGGGCTTTCTGCGCTACGCCATCGTCAATCCTTACTGGAACATGCCCGATGATCTGGTTCCCAGCCGGATTACACACAAGGTGATGACCAAGGGCCCCGGCTATGTACCAGCCAATCGCTATGAGGTCCTCGATGGCTGGGAAGACGATGCTGCCGTGCTCAATCCGCGCAAGGTCAACTGGCAAGCTGTTGCCGCCGGTCGTCAGGCAATCCGGGTCCGGCAATTGCCCGGACCAGGCAATTTCATGGGCGCAGTCAAGTTCATGTTCCCCAATCCGCAGGGAATATACCTGCACGACACCCCGGAGCGCGACCTGCTGGCCAAGTCGGCACGGCAGTTCAGCAACGGCTGTGTCCGGCTCGACGATGCGCAAGGCTTTGGCCGCTGGGTCCTGGGCAAAGCGTTACCGCGCTCCAAAACACCGGAGACGCGGGTCGAACTGCCCACGATCGTCCCGCTCTACATTACCTATCTGACCGCAATGCCCGAGCAGGGCCGGATCGCCTTTCGCTCTGACGTTTATGGGCGGGACGGCGCACTGGGCGCCAGCGGCTTCGTGATGGCACGCTAATCCCACTGCATTTGAAAGCAATTGGGGCTGGCGCTTTACCACCCTTTTGCGCAAACTGCGGCAAAAGGGGGGAGGATGCCATGAGCGGATGGATGATCTGGGGCAGCGCGCTGGCGCTCTATGTGTTGTTCCGGCTGTGGTACGACAACTGGCGGGGACCGCTGAGCAAGGCGGAGATCGACGCGTTTTTCAACGAAGTGCATGGCCGCTATACCGGCGGCAACGACCCCGCCGTGCTGCGCCGCTTCCTGGAAGAGGACGACGGCAAGGAGTTCGTCATGCTCAACCTGGTGAAGATCGAGGAAGGCATGGTCGCCCATCCTCAGACCGGGGAACAGGTCCCCGGCCGGGCGATGATGCGGCGCTATTCCGATCCCTTCGTAAAGGCCCTGTTCCGGCGCGGCGGGCACCCCGGCATGGTTGGAGCCAAGGTGGGGCCTTATGTCGATGCCTGGAATGTGGAGGGCGATCCGGGCTGGTCGATCTTCGGACTGATGCGCTATCGCAGCCGCCGCGACATGCTGGCCATGGTCCGCGATCCGTTCTTCATGGAAGCCCATCCCTACAAGCTGCTGGGCATCCCGACCACCTTCAGCTTCCCCACCCAGCGCCAGGTTTCGGTCTACATGGGCCCGCGGGTGTGGGTCGCGCTGACCCTTGCGCTGATGGCCGCGCTGGTTCAGCTGGCGACACTGACGCTCTGATCAGGATTCCAGCTCGATGTCCCAATAGAGCCAGTCCCGCCAGGTTTCGTGCAGGTAATTGGGCGGAAAACCGCGACCGCGTTCCTGCAATTGCCAGGTGGTCGGGCGGATTGGTTTGAGCAGCAGCGGCATTCCGGCCTGTTGCGGAGTGCGTCCCCCTTTGCGCAGGTTGCACGGCGCGCAGGCAGTGGCAACGTTTTCCCAGCTGGTCCGCCCGCCCAGGCGGCGCGGCACGACATGGTCGAAAGTCAGTTGATGCGGGCTGCCGCAATACTGGCAGGTAAACCGGTCGCGCAGGAACAGGTTGAAGCGGGTGAAGGCAGGGTGCTCGCTGGGCTTCACATACTGGCGCAGCGCGATCACGGAAGGGATCGCCATCGACCAGCTGGGTGAATGGACCTCGCGTTCGTAACTGGCGATGATGTCGACCCGTTCCAGGAACACCGCCTTGATCGCCGTTTGCCAGGGCCACAGGCTGAGCGGATAATAGGACAGCGGCGTATAGTCCGCGTTCAAAACCAGGGCAGGACAATTGGACAGGTGCCGGGAGGAGTCCTCCGCTGCGCTACGGAACCGGGCCGCGCGCTCGATCAGCTCCGACTTGAGCATGGCCTCCGGTACCAGCCGGGTATGACAGAACGGCTACATCCCATGCAGCAGAGAAGAACATGCGCGCACTTGGCGCGTCAAGCCTTGCGTCCTTGTGCAATCCACAGGACAAGCGCGGTGTGATGGTCCGCACTCGCTTTGCCCCCAGTCCGAACGGCCTTCTCCACCTTGGCCATGCCTATGCGGCAGTCGTCGCACACGATCTGGCCCGAGCCCGGGGCGGGGAATTCCTGGTGCGGATCGAGGATATCGACGGCACCCGCAGCCGACCCGAACTGATTCCGGAAATCCTTGCCGACCTGAAATGGCTGGGGCTGAACTGGGACGGAGCAGTGCTGCATCAGTCCTCTCGCCTTGCCGCCTATGCCGCAGCGGGTGAACGGTTGAAGGCGCTGAGACTGCTGTACCCGTGCCAGTGCACCCGCAGCGAAGTGGTTGCGGCTGCACACGAGGTAGGACCGGATGGTCCGCTCTACCCTGGAACCTGCCGAGGACGTGCGGTTGACCCGGACGGCGCCGCCTGGCGGCTCGACATGGCCAAGGCGACCGCTCTGGCCGGACCACTCGCATGGAGCGACGAACGCGCCGGGATCCAGCAAGCCTCCCCGGAAATTTTCGGGGACATCGTCCTGCTGCGCAAGGAGGCCCCGGCCAGCTATCACCTTGCCGCAACCGTCGATGATGCAATGCAGGGCATCACGCTGGTAACGCGCGGGCAGGACCTGTTCGAATCGACACGTGTTCACCGCCTGCTTCAAGCCTTATTGGACCTGCCGGTGCCGGTTTGGCACCATCACGCCCTGCTGGTCGAACCGGACGGACGCAAATTGGCGAAGCGGCGCGGATCGCCGGCCCTGCGCGACTTGCGCCTGGCCGGTACTGACGGACGCGCCCTGGCCGAGGACCTCCGGCAAGGCCGTTTGCCCGCTGGTCTTTCATTGGGGCAAGGAGTAGGACAAAGCGCATGAACTGGTTTCTTATCCTGGCAATCGGGGCGCTGATGGCGCTGACCCTGATCACGTTGATCCGCGGCATTGCCGCCTTTATGGCTACCACAAAGGCCGAGCTGGAGCGCCCCGAGGGCAGCGGCCCAAGCGAAATGCAGCTGAAACAAAACAAGCTGATGTTCCGCCGCATCTTCTATCAGGCGGCAGCAATCCTGGTCGTCGCCGTGCTGCTTTTCGCCAACCAGAAGTAAGGCGGACCCGCCTTGGTCAAGCTCAACAAAATTTACACCCGCACCGGCGACGATGGCACGACCGGGCTGGTCGATGGCAGCCGCCGCGCCAAGCACGACTTGCGGATGGAAGCGATCGGCACGGTCGATGAAGCCAACAGTGCGATCGGGCTTGCCGTTGTCGCGCTGGATCATCTCGCCAATCATCGCGCGGACCTGATCCGCATTCAGAACGACCTGTTCGATCTGGGCGCCGACCTGGCTACTCCGGGCACGGACTTCGCCCCGTCGGAAATGGTCCTGCGGATCGTTCCGGGCCAGGTCGACTGGCTTGAAGAGCGGATCGACGCGCTGAACGATGCACTGCCGCCGCTGACCAGCTTCATCCTGCCCGGCGGATCGGAAGCCGCGGCGCGCGCCCACGTCGCCCGCGCCGGGGTGCGCCGGGCCGAGCGCAGCATGACCGCGCTGGCCGCCGCAGAACCGGTCAACCCGGCAGCCCTGGCCTATGTGAATCGGCTGTCGGATTACCTGTTCGTGCTAACCCGCGCGATCAACGCCGCGGGTTCTGGCGATGTCCTGTGGGTTCCGGGCGCCAACCGCTAGACCCTTCGCCCTTCTGAAAGAAGCACTGGCCAGCCGGCGAAATCGCCGCTAACCAGCCGCCTTTGCTGCAAGTGCGAAGGATGGGGACTATGCGGATCGTCGGGATTATCGGAGCCGGTCAGATGGGGTCGGGCATCGCCCAGGCGGTCGCCCAGAACGGGATCAAGGTCCTTCTTTCCGACGTCGACATCGCGCTGGCGGAAAAGGCGAAAGCCGGAATCGACAAGGCCCTGACCCGGCTGGTCGGCCGCGACAAGATCACTCCGGCCGATGCCGAAGCAGCCCTTTCGCGGATTACTCCGACCGGCGACTATGCTGCCATGGCCGAGGCCGATCTGATCATCGAGGCCGCGACCGAAAAGGAGGAGATCAAGCGCAAGATCTTCGAGGCAGCCGGCAAGGTGCTGCGCGACGACGCGATCATGGCCTCGAACACCAGTTCGATCCCGATCACTCGCATGGCCACCAGTTCCCCCGATCCCAAGCGCTTCATCGGCCTGCACTTCTTCAATCCGGTCCCGGTCATGGGCCTGATCGAGGTGATCCCCGGACTTGCCACCAGTGCCGAAACGGTCGCCCGGACCCGCGCCTTTGCCGAAAGTCTGGGCAAGCAGGTCGTCCAGGCCGAGGACGAGCCCGGGTTCGTCGTCAACCGCATCCTGCTGCCGATGATCAACGAAGCGGTCTTCGTCCTGGGCCAGGGCACGGCCAGCATCGCCGACATCGACAAGGGCTGCCGCCTGGGCCTGAACCACCCGATGGGCCCGCTGGAACTCGCCGACTTTGTCGGGCTCGACACCTGCCTTGATATCGTCCGGGTGCTCTACAACACCACCGGCGATTCCAAGTATCGCCCGGCACCGCTGCTGGTGAAGTACGTCGAAGCAGGCTGGTTGGGCCGCAAGACCGGACGCGGGTTCTACGATTATTCGGGCGAGGCGCCGGTTCCGACCCGCTAGACAAATCGTCCCCCCAGCTTGCGTCAGCGCGATAAATCGCGCTAGCGCAAGCCTATGAATCACAATGATTTCCCCACGCTCCTGGCCACCGGCTTCGTTGTTGATGCGCCCGGCCAGGGCACCCTGTTTCCTGCTGCCGGGGGGAACTCTGCCGACCCGCGGGTTCAGGCAGTTTACTGGCGCTGCCTGATCGCCTTGTTCGCGTCTGCCCGGATCACCAATCCGGGCCAGCGGCTCGCCCTGTTCTGCAATATCGCTCCGCCGCTGGTCGAAGGCGTTGCGATCGCAGAAGTCCTGGACCGTTATCGGGTTGAACTCCACCGCGTTCCCCTCACCGCGCGGCTTCCGTCGGAACGCGCCGCGGCCTGGGGCAATGTTCTCTATTTCCGCGACATCCTCGATTCGCTGCGCGCGGAACCAGACGACCTGCGGGTTGCCGTGATCGACAGCGACGTTCTGGTGACGGCAAGCCTGACCCCGCTCTGGGGCTTGCTCGATACCGGACCCATCACCGGCTATGTGGTCGGAAGCACCGAGGATCAGCCGATCAATGGAATGACGCGGCGTTCGATGGCGCAGGCTGCCGAAGGACTGACAGGAAAGCGCTTTGCACCTTTGCCGCACTTCGGCGGCGAGCTGTTCGCGACGACAATCGGCGCCTGGAAAGCGCAGCGCTGGATCTTTGCCCAGATCATTGACCAAGCCATCCGGGGTCACGGCCCGGCGGCCGAAGTCCGAACCGAAGAGCATGTCTACTCGATCGCCTCGGCGCTGCTCGACACCCCGATAGTCCCAGCCAACGCGATCATGAAACGGATCTGGACCAGCCCACGCCACAATACCGCACAACGGGGAGACGAGCATCTGCCGCTCTGGCATCTGCCCGCCGAGAAACGCTATGGGTTGACCGACTTCTACCGCTACCTCGCGCAGCGCGGGTTTCCGGCCGACTTGCCGATCGACAGCATGCGCAGCGTGGCAGGCAGGCTCTGTGCGGTGCCGCATCGCTCCTTAGAAAAGCTGCTGCGCGATGGGGTGCGGCAAGTCGCGGCAAAGCTGGGACGGGCCTTCTGAGCCGCCGCCGCATCCTTTTCGGGATCGGTGCTACCATGCTTGACCGGGTGGTAGGCGTGGCCTTGCAGATCGCTCTGGTACCGATCCTGGCATCCACGTGGGGACTGGAACGCTATGGGGTCTGGGGAATGCTGATCGCTTTCCCGGGAATCCTGATACTCAGTGACCTAGGCTTCACCACTGCTGCGACCGTGCGGATGACCATGCAAATCGCCCGGGGCGACCTTGCAGCGGCACGGATCACCATCCACAGCGCGAGCCAGGTTGTGCTTGCAGCGGGCGCACTCCTGCTCGGCGCGGGGTGGGCAGCCGCCGCCTTTCTGCCCGATCGCCTGTTCCAAGCGCTGTCGCTCATCGACCCCACAGAGGTGCGCGGCGCGATTCTGTGCCTTTCTGCCTATTCCGCCCTGATCATCGGGCACGGCCTGCTTCAGGCGGTGTTCCGCAGCAACCAGCGCTTTGCCTTCGGCTCGCTGGTGTCAACCGCAACGCTGCTGCTGGAAAATGCGCTGCTCGTGGCGGCGGTCTCCACCGGCGGAAGCATCCTGCTTGGCGCCGGAGCGCTGCTGGTTGGGCGGACATCGGGCACGATCATCGCCATAGCAGCGGCGGCGCGCCTGTGCAGCGGACCGTTTCCGGGACTGCGCATGGCGGATCGGCAAGCGTGCCGGGAGTTGTTGGGCCCGGCCTTGGCAGCGATGGCAATTCCGCTGGGTCTGACGCTGATCGGACAAGGCCAGGTGATCGTCTTGGCGATTGCGGCCGGCGCCATGGCAGTGCCGGCCTTCGTCGCATCACGGACTCTATCGCGTCTTGCCCTTCAGCTGGCCCAGGCCCTGGCACACCCCCTGATGCCAGAGTTCGCCAGCGCCGTGGCCCGGCACAACCGATTGGCATCGGTCCGCTACTTTGCACTGGTGCTGGCCGGATCGGGCGCGCTTTCGCTCGGTTGGGCGATCCTCCTTGCAGTGGCAGGCCCGTGGATCATCACCGCATGGTCGGGCGGCCACATTGCCGTGCCGTCCCAGCTGATGCTGATCATGGCGGTTTCCGCCTTGGCCGGAGGGATCTGGAACCCGGTTTCCAACCTGATCCTGGCCGTCAACGAGCACGCCCGCTTTGCCCCTGCACTGCTCGGGCTGGCCTTGGCTGGCCTCCTTCTTACGCTGGCGACGGGCGCATGCTGGGGGAGCAGCGCGGCAGCGCTCAGCATGGCCGCGATCGACCTGGTCATGGTGGCCATCGTTCTGCGTTTTGCGCTGTCCCGGTGGGGCTCGCCAACCGAGCTGCTGCGGATCCTCGTCGCAATGGCATCACAGGCCAAGCAGGAAGCGACGCAACAGCTGCGGGACTAGATGCCCAGCTCTTCCAGCAGCAGGGCAATGTTGTCGCGGTATTGGCCAAAGCTGTAACGGCGCGCTTCGGGCTGGGCCGCAGCGCGCCAGGCGTCGAGCCGGTCGCGGTCCTCGATCGTCGCCATCATCGCTTCGTAGAGCCCGTCGGTGTCGAGCCGGTCGAGCAATATCCCGGTCCGCGGAGTGACAGCCAGTGCGCAGCGGTCTGACTGGATCAACGCGCAGCCCGCCGCCAACGCCTCGTAAAGCACGATCCCGGCGCCTTCGAAATAGCTGGGCAGGACCAGGACATCGTGGGTCGCCATGATCTGCGGCACATCCGCCCGCGCCACGGTTGGACGATAGGTGACCCGGTCGGCATAGCGGCCAAAGACTGCGCGCGGGATCCCCAGAGTGCCGACAATGGTCAGTTCCGCGGCCGAACAGGGGATACGGGCAATCGCCTCGAGCAGGTGGTGGATACCCTTGCGCGGAATGACCAGGCCCATAAACAGAAAGCGCACCGGCCGGTCCCGCTCCACCGCGCGGGGGCGCGGCAGTTGTCCGAACAGCACATCGTCATAGCAATAGTTGAGCACCCTGAGCTTGGCGTGAACCGAAGCGTCGGAGACGGAGCGACGGATCGTCCCGGCGGCAAAGTGGCTTCCGACCAGAATCGTATCCGCCAGTTGATACTCGCGGTGATCGTCCGCAATCACGTGTTCCGGGACGGCGCGTTCCCCAGCAACGAACCATTCGCCATAGCACTGCTGAACTTCGGACATCATCGCATTGTAGGCAGCGAAGTCCCCATTGGTGCGATCGAGAATGCAGGTGCGGCCATAGTGCCGGGCCAGCGCGAAAGAGCCCAGAGCCGAACCGTTGTAGCCCCACAGCGCAAAGCGGCGGTCTGATCGGATGGCCCCGGCGATCCGCGAGACGAAGCTCCGGTTGCCGGCACGGTCGATCCGGGCGGCAAGCCCACCAAACCCCGCCCGCGCGGCGACCCGTTCGGCCCATTCGGCCCACCCCCCAGTACGGACGAGCGCGGGATCAAGACCGTGGTGGTGAAACCTGCGAAACTCGCGGTGCAGCCGGTCCGACAAGGGCCGGGGCAGGATCCGTTCGAGCCGATAGGGCCATCGTTCGGGGTGGTAGAAGATCGAGGTCGCATACCATTCCAGCATGTGCAGCTGTTGCAGGGCGTAAGCCGTCTGCCAGCTGTGCTGGGTGCCTGGATGGAAGACTGCGACCTTCATTTCAATGGCTTAGCGTCAGTCAGCACCACAATCCAGTTTCGATCGAGGAATTAGATTTTGGTTAAATGATTTTCCTACAAACACCAATTTGATTATCTGCTTGCGTCTCTTTGTCCAGGAGACTCCGATGCCCAACTCCTTGCCCGTCTATGCTCCCGCAGGATTTGCTCCTGTCGCCGCGATCGGCTTCACCCAAGCCGACGCGACTCTCTCACCGGTTTCCGCCCTCGCCCCGCTTCCGGTCCTGCCGCGTGCGGAACCAGCCGCTCCGCCTTTGGCCGGAACAACCAGCAGCACGGTCACTACCGGGCCATTCCTGCCGGTCGCCGGGCGTCCGGTGGTCCTGTCGCTTTCGGGCAGCTGGAGCGGGACTGTCCGCCTGATGCGTTCCACCGACGGTGGCACGACCCAGCTCCCGCTCACGGCGGCCGGCCTGCCCTGGGCCAGCTTCACAGCCAATTGCTGCGAAGCGGTGTGGGAGGAAAGCACAACCGGTGCGGAACTGTACCTCAACATCGCGCTGGTGAACGGCACGCTTGCCTATCGTCTGGAGCAATAGGATGAACGCCGACATCATCGCACGCGGCCTGGCCGCAGCCGAAACCGCCCGGCGCAAGCGGCTTAACACGCTGATCGCGCTGCGCGCAGGCATGGCACGAACCGGTCTGGCCGCAGCCGACGCCGGGTTCGGTCCCAACCTGGTCGTCAATGGCGGATTTGACAGCGACAGTGCCTGGATCAAGGGAGCCGGGGTGACCATTTCCGGCGGCGTGCTGAACCTCGCTGCGGGATCCGGCTATGCCGAACAGGGCGTGGCGACGCTGCCTGGCCGCACCTATGCGGTGACCGGGCTGGTCAGCGGGGCGAATCCGGTTTGGTGCGGCGCTTATGACCTTGCCGGACAGAACGGCGCCTTATCGGCCACGCCCCGGGCACGCTCGGGAGCGTTCCAGTTTCACTTCACCGCCAACGACACCAGTTCGTTCCTGGGCTTTGCCGGAACCACCGCAGGACCGGCCATCGTCGACAACGTGACGATGCGCGAAGTGCAGGACGGACACCTGATCCTTCCCACGATCGGCGCAAACAGCGCAACCAGCGCGATTGCCAGTGGCACCCTGTGGCAAGTGGCCAATGCGGGAACTCTGCTGCACTCCGACAAGTACAGCTTCGTCGGTGCCAACTGGCGGGTGGCGGGCAGCACCTTTCCGCTCAACGGACTGTACCAGCCAATCACCACGCGGGCCGGGGATGGGACCAATCGTCTTGCCAACGAATCCGGCACGGGCCGGGTCCGTTTCACCCTCGATGCGCCCAACTTTGAAATCTATCTGCGCTGTGACGGGCTTAACACCAACGGCGGTTTCCGCCTGAAGGTCGATGGCCGATATGTCCGGGTCGGCGCGCTGGGGATCGACGCGACTGTCGGTGCCTTGCGCTATATCCCGATCACCTGGGGCGACGGCAGTGACGCTTTCCGCAAGACCCGGCATTACGAGCTGGAAATCATCCAGAACGTCTATTTCGGCGGGGTCCGGACAAGCAATTCCTATCGCCCTTCGGCCTGGCCGCAGCCCGACGGCCTGCGCGTGCTGGTCCATGGCGACAGCATGGTCAGCGCGGTGGTCGATACCGCCAGCCGGGAGGCCTGGCCCACCGCGGGAACCGGCTTCATTCTGGCAGACCTGCTGGGCCAGGCGGATACGTGGATAAGCAACGTCGGCGGCAGCGGGTGGTTCACCCCTGCCAATCCCAAGACCAAGAACTGGTTCAACGACCGGGTTTCAATCGATGTTGTTCCGGCTGGTGCCGACGTGATCGTCGAGACCGGCGGTCTGAACGACACCGCCTTGGCCGGGTTGACCCAAGCGGCCATGCAGGCGGCAGTGGCAACCTGGCTGGATACCGTGCTTGCGGCGCGGCCCGACACGATCGTGTTCATGACCGGCCCGATCATCCCCGCGCCGCCCGCGGCGGCTGATCTGAAGATCGGTGCGGCAAAGGCGGCGGCAGCGGCGAAGTATCCCCGCAATGTCGCCTATATCGACAACCTTGCCGATCCCTGGTTCTTCGGCACCGGGCGTCAGGGCAGCACGGTCGGCGACGGCAATCGCGACTGGGCGATCGGATCCGATTCGACCCATCCGACGCTGGAAGGACACCGCTATCTGGCCCAGCGCATGGCCCGCGCGATCGCGGGTGCAATCCCGGCCCTGATCGCGCGACAGGGCTAATCCCGCTTGGCCGGGCCGAGCAGGGCACGGACGCCATCGACGAAATGGCAAACATCGCCCCGCTCGGCCGAAGTCGCCGCAGCGTCACGGGCATTGGCCCAGACCGCTGGATCGCGGTCGAGCAAAGACATCGCCGTGATCAGCGCCTGGGGACGGAGCGGATCGATGATCCATCCGTTGACCCCGTTGTCGACCAACGCGTCAACCGCCCCCGCCTTGCCCGAAACCAGCACCGGTACGCCCAGCGCAAGGGCCTCGATGACGACCAGACCGAACTGCTCCTCGACGCTGGGAAGGACCAGGCACAAGGCGCGGCGCATTGCACGATAGACTTGCGCCGAACTGGCAAGACCTGAAAAGATGATCTTGTCGGCGATCTCCAATTCCGCCGCCAGTTGCCGCAATCCAGTCTCTTCCGGACCATAACCGACAATCCGCAACTTGCGTGGGTGAACCGCGGTCGCAAGCCATGCCGCATAGGCGCGCAAGGCAAATGCGAGGTTCTTCTTGGGGACCAGACGCGCGACGATCAGGAAATCGCGCCGGGCGTGGTCCACGGTTTGACCGGAACTGTCCGGCTGCCGCACGCGGGCCAAGTCCAGGCTATCGAACCCACCTGTCACGGCGCGGCGGCGAAAGCCCAGGAAATGCATGTACTCGGCAGTCCGGCGGCTTCCGGCAAGCACGCCATTGTAGGGCGCGAGCAGCAGGCCCTTTACCCCCTCGATCCACAGCGAACGCGGGCGATCATCGAACTTGCTGTCGATCATCGCAAATACGCGGCAACCGGTCAGGCGCAGCGCCAGCGCAGCAAAGAACACCGCCGGCAGCTGGTAATGGCACAGAAATGCCGCTTGCGCGCGGTTGGCCCGAACCGCACGGAACAGCCGCCAGCCGAGCCGCACCGGTCCGGGCCTTTCCCCTGGACCGGTGAGCGTGATGCGCCGCCCCCCGGCGGGCGCACCGTGTTCCCATTGGTATGTGCAGCTCTCGCCCGAGAATTCAATTCCCGCCGCCGGATAGCCCGCTGCAGCCACCGCCGCGATCCGATCGCAATGCGAAGGCCCCAGGCTTTCCCAGACAAATGCGAGGCGTAGCACGGCCATTGCATATCCTTCGCTGGTCTTCCCCCGGGCCTTAGGCAAATATCCGGCAACCAGACAAGTGACAGCGCTTAGTTTTTCACTTATTGTAGAGATACTTGGCAAGGGTCGCAGCCGGCTATCCGGTTCCTTGCTGCGCGGGCAACAGCCCTTGCAAACTGGGGACGGCATGGTCGGAGCGCGCGGCTTCACTTGGTATTGGCACAGATTCAAAAGCTACGTCGGCCGCCCTCGGATGGTGGTCCAGACGCGCGCAGTCGTGCTTGCCGACGCGGACCGCTGCGCCGAACCGATCTTCATTGTCGGCCCGCACCGCTCGGGCACGTCGTTGGTCAGACGCTTGTTCAATTCACACCCGGATATCGCCTGCCCGCCGGAATCCTTTTACATCACCCATTACGCGGCGATGCTGGAGGATCGCCATGTCCGGGCCGGATACGACGGGTTCGGCTATGATGACGAGCAGATGCGGCTGGATCTCGCCGGGAAGGCAGCGTCGCTGCACGAGGCCTATCGCCTGGCCCAGGGCAAGCGGATATGGGCGGACAAGACACCGCATTATGCGTTGCATCTTGAAGCGATTGATCGGCTGTTCGCAGCCCAGCCGCGGTATGTGCTGGTTCTGCGCCACCCCGGCGACGTGGTCCATTCGCTCTACCGGCGGGGCTGGCGACTGAACGGCATCGACGATCCGTTCGAAAGCGCGCTGGAGCACGTCCGCAATTGCCTCGACGCGCTGCTGGAGTTCGAAACCCGCCATCCGCGGCGCTGCGTTCGTCTCGTATACGAAGATCTGTGCGACCAGCCCGAGCCAGTCCTGGCCCGGGCCATGGTGGGCCTTGGCCTGCAGTTTCACCCGGCGATGCTGCGGTTCGCGGATCATCACCACAATTTCGGCGTGGAAGACCCGGTTGTCCGCGGCACGCGCCGGATTGCGCCGCGTCACGGCGACTGGCGCAGCCTTGGCGAAGACCAAAAAGCCCGGGTGATCGAATTTTTCGGAACCGCGGTCGAGCGGATGGATTTCTGGCATGCGCAGTCGGGCTTGCTGGGTGGGGGCGATACCTAATGTACGAATTTCTGCTCATCGCGAATTTCGCGGTCTGGCTGAGTCTGGCCTTTTTTTATGTCCGCCAGCCGTTTGCCTCGGCGTTCCACCCGGCCAGTGCCTATCTGCTATTTCATTTCGTCGTGTTCCTGTTCAGACCGGCTCTCGCCTGGTTTCGCGATTACGACGCCATCTACCGGACTTACCATTTCGTTCCGGCGATGGAGGACAAGATCCTGGTCCAAATGGCGACCATCCTTGGACTGCTTTGCTTCGTGCTGGCAGCCATGCGCTATGGCAATGCGCCGCCCCGCTTTCCGCAAGACGCTTTCGATACCCTGGAGCGCCGGGCACTCGTGCCGCCCTACCGATGGGCAACCTGCATTCTGCTGCCTTGCGGGCTGCTTTCGGCCCTGGCGCTGTGGGATACCCGCGCAACCGGCAGCAGCACGATGGTCCTCGATGCGGTGACCGGTCACACCATCAACACTTCGGGCAACGGCTATTTCGACAACCTGCAATTCTTTCTCGGCCCGCTCGCCGTCATGTTTGCCTGGTTTTATCGGTTCAGGTGGTGGAGCCTGCTGCCCCTGTTGGCCTTCGTCCTCGTGCGCGCCGGCACAGGCGGTCGGGCCGCCTTCGTTCTGGCCTGTACTTCGGCCGCGCTGCTGTACCTCTATCAGCAGCGGCGGCGCTGGCCCGATCTGCGCGCAGCCGCAATTACGACGCTTGGCCTGGCCTTTTTCGCCCAGGTCGGAGAGGACCGCGGCGCCGCGGTTCGCAGCCTGTTTGTCGAAGACCGCAGCCTGGTGGGAACCACGCTCGGCCGGGCCGGTGATCTGCGTTTCATGGAAGGCATGGATTTCGCCAATCTCGAATACTTCGAGTTCCTGGTCTACGCGGTGCCGCAGCGGACCGGCACTTACGGATACTTCCTGGACAATTTGCAGCTGCTGACCCAACCCATTCCAAGGGTTCTCTGGGAAAGCAAACCGATCGGGCCGCCGGTCCAACTGTTTTCGCTGTTCGACTATGGCTACCCGATCGGGATGACCTATTCCCTCCCGGGGAATGGCTGGTTGCAGCTCGGTTTCATCGGCGTAGCCTTATGGTGCGGCCTATTCGGCTGGTTGTTTGGGAAAATCCATAACCGCTTCCAGCAATCACGCCATGAGAACGCGGCGGTTCTCGCCTATATGATTTTCCTTCCGCTCAGCATCCAATTCTTCCGCGATGGATTGCTGCTGGTTCTGGTCCAGACCGCATTCTTCTGCCTGTTTCCTGTTTGGCTGGTCCAGCAATTGGCCAGGCGGTCGGCGGTTTGGACCGCGGAAGAATTGCGTTGCCGCGCGTTCCGTGGGCAGCGCAGCGGGTTCGCCGCGCCATGACGGTGCCATACGCCCCGGACATTGCCGGCCGGCGCATCGGGCTGCTCACGGCTTCAGCTTCGCGGCTCGGCGGCGGGGTGTTTGAAGCCGTCGTCGCCCAAGCCGCATTGCTGCGCGAACTCAAAGCAGAACCCGTGGTGGTGGCACTGCGCGATCGCCATAGTGCGGAAGATGCCTCGCGCCTCGCCGGGTGCGAATTCCACCACGCTGATGTGGTCGGACCGCGGCAGGTCGGTCTTGCTCCGAAACTGGGCAGCCTGCTCGATGCGGCAGAGTTGGACCTGCTCCACCTCCACGGCATCTGGATGTATCCCTCGCACGCGGCGGCCGCATGGTCCCGGCG
Organism: Alphaproteobacteria bacterium; assembly: GCA_046566485.1. GTDB lineage: Bacteria > Pseudomonadota > Alphaproteobacteria > Sphingomonadales > Sphingomonadaceae > Novosphingobium. Next base: position 17,412 of record JBKHWO010000029.1, read on the forward strand.
CAGCGGAAGGCCGTGCCTGATCAGCCCCCACGGGATGCTGGACCCGTGGATCACCCGCCAACGGCGGTGGAAGAAAGCCTTGGCCCGCTTTGGCTACGAGGGTCGGGCCTGGCGCGAGGCGGCGGCGTTTCATGCGCTTACGGTTCAGGAAGCGGCTGACGTTGCCCGGGCAACGGGGAGGACCGAGAATCTGGTCATTGCCAATGCTGCGCCGCCCGTCAGCCTGGCGCCGATGGCGGAACGGGCACGGCACATTTTGTATCTGGGCCGGATTCATCCCAAGAAGAACATTGCAGGTTTGATCGACGCCTGGTCGCGCTTGAGCGCCGCCGGGCAATGCCCGCCCGATGCCAAACTGATTATCGCCGGCTGGGGCAAAGCAGCCGAGCTAGCCGCGCTGCGACAGCTCCTGCACGCCGCGCCGCCCAGTGTCGCCTTCGTCGGTCCGCAATTCGGTGCAAACAAGGCCAATTTGCTTAACCAGGCGCGGTTTCTGGTCCTGCCTTCGCTGAGCGAAGGGCTACCGATGACGATCCTCGAAAGCTGGGCGGCCGGAACGCCGGTCCTGATGAGCAGCGAATGCAATCTGCAGATCGGATTCAAGCAGGGCGCAGCGCTCGACTGCGGAATAGATACGGCAAGCATCGCTGCAACCCTGCACCGCGCCCTGGCTATGAGCGAGACGGAATGGCTGGGCATGGCTCAGGCGGCACACCGGCTCGCCGCGGGCCCTTTCGCGCGCAGCACCATCGCTCGGCAATGGCAGCGGGCCTATGCGGGCCTGATGGAAAGACAAGCGGCTGAATGACCGCGCCGCTCGATGCCCGGGCCAGCAAAACGCTGCACGGTGGACCCAGCTTCGCGCTGGGCAATCGTCTGCTGCGGGTGCTCTGGGCCCTGGCCTGGGTGCTGCTCTGCCGGTTCACCCCGCCCGCTCTGCACGCCTGGAGACGCCTGATTTTGCGCCTGTTCGGCGCACGGATTGGGCGTGGAGCACGGGTTCACGCAAGCGTGGCAGTCTGGCTTCCGGCCAATCTGGAACTGGGCGCCAACTGCCTGATCGGACCGCGGGTGCGGCTCTACAATCAGGGCCGGATCAGCATCGGAACCGGCACGATCGTGTCCCAGGGGGCCCACATCTGTGCCAGCTCGCACGATCTGCGCGACCCGCACTTTCAACTGATCCTGCGCCCGGTGCGGATCGGCAACGGTTGCTGGGTGGCAGCCGAAGCCTTTGTCGGTCCGGGCGTGACAATGCAGGATGGGTCGGTCCTGGCCGCGCGCGGCGCCCTGTTCGACGATGCCGCACCAGGCCTGGTCTATCGCGGCAACCCTGCAGCAGCGATACGACCGCACGGCTGCCAGCGAGGCTAGCGGCTGGCGCTGAGCTGGGCGCTGCCGCCCTGATGATCTTCCTTGGCCTGGTAGATCGTCTTCGCGATCGAAGCGATGCGCGCGTCGCGGTTGGGCCGGCCCCCCTGACCGGTAACATAGATCGCGACCGCATAGGCATGGCCGTCGGGTGCCTGAATGATGCCAACGTCACTTGACGTATTGTTCAGCGTCCCGGTCTTGTGCGCAATCCGCGCATCACCGGGGAGCAGCGCGCGCATGCGGCGGCGCCCGGTCATGCAGCGCTCCATCGTGCCCAGCAGCACCGTGCGGCTCTGCTGGCTGAGCCACTTGCCCTGGAACAGGCCGGAGAGGAGCTGGGCCATGGCCGCCGGTGTCGCGCTGTCGCGCAGGTCCACCGTGCGGGCCGGATCGAATTCGCCGTCATCGCGCACCAGCGTGGCAATATCGCGATCCATCCGGATGCCATCGATCCCCGTCGTCTTGAGCCAGCGATTGACTGCAGCCGGACCGCCGACGGCGGCGAGCAGGCCATCCGTGGCAGGATTGCTGGAATAGATCAGCGCCAGTTCAATCAGGCGGCGTGCGGTCATCATCTCGCCTGCACGAACCGGCGCCTTGCTGCCGGAAAAGCGGGCCGAACGGACCGGCATCATGATCGGAAACTTGTCGTCGAGCGACCACTTGCCCTTGTCGACGCCGTCAAGGAAGGTCGCCGCAACCGCGACCTTGCTGGTCGAGGCCATTGGGAATGGCGTATCGCCCAGCACCGAAACGGTGCGGCCCGTGCCCAGATCGATCACGGCCACGCCGATCCGTCCCTTCGAGGCATCAGCGGCCGTGTAAAGCTGCGCTTCAAAGTTCGATGCAAAAGTCCGCGGTTGGCTGGTCGAGACGAAGCGCCGCACAGTGGCTTGGTTGGAGCGCGCGGCTGGTTTGATTGCCGGCTGGGCCAGCGCTTGTGCTTTTGGCTGGGCCTTGGCGCCAGAGACCGACGCTGCCTTGGGAGCGGACTGGGCTAGTGCCTGGGTCTTGGCTTGAACCTTGGGGCCGGACACCACGGCCGATTTGGCTGTCGGCTTGGGTAGCACCTTCTTGACGCTGCTGGGCGAAACGAATGCCCGGTCAAATTCGGTTTCAAGCGTGGTATTGGCTTGGGCCACGCCGGCCGGCAAAATGACCGCGACGCCAAGAGCCAAACCGGCCAGTCGAGAGAGGATTCCCGTAGTCACGCTTTTACCATTACCCCAGTCATGCTTGCTGTTTGACTAACGGGTTCCCCGCGGCAAAGCTTTGCGCGACGAACTGCACCGTGCGCGCGAGAAAACGACGATTCCTTAGGAAAAATCCCGGAAAACTAGCATAAATTACGTAAAAGCAAGAAGGGCCGGAGGATTGCTCCCCCGGCCCACCTGGTTTTTCGCAAAAGGCGAACGACTTAGAAGTCCATTCCGCCCATGCCGCCGCCCGGCATCGCCGGCATCGCCGGCTTGTCGTCGGGCTTTTCGCTGATTGCAGCTTCCGTGGTGATCAGCAGGCCGGCAACCGAGGCAGCGTCCTGCAGGGCGGTACGCACGACCTTGGTCGGGTCGATCACGCCGGCAGCCTTGAGGTTTTCATAGGTGTCGGTCGCGGCGTTGAAGCCCTGGTTCTGATCGCCTTCGCGCAGCAGGTTGCCCGAAACCACCGCACCATCGTGGCCAGCGTTTTCGGCAATCTGACGGACCGGAGCCATGATCGCCTTGCGGACGATGTCGATACCCTTGGTCTGGTCGTCGTTGGCACCCTTAAGGCCTTCGAGCGCCTTGGTGGCGTAAAGCAGGGCGGTACCGCCGCCAGGGACGATGCCTTCTTCCACCGCAGCGCGGGTGGCGTGGAGGGCGTCGTCGACGCGGTCCTTGCGCTCCTTCACTTCGACTTCGGTAGCACCGCCAACCTTGATCACGGCAACCCCGCCGGCCAGCTTGGCCAGGCGTTCCTGCAGCTTTTCGCGGTCGTAGTCGCTGGTGGTGGTTTCGATCTGGGCGCGGATCTGCTCGACCCGGGCCTTGATCTCTTCCTGCGAACCGGCGCCATCGACGATGGTGGTGTTGTCCTTGTCGATCGAGACCTTCTTGGCCTGGCCGAGCATGCCCAGCGTGACCGATTCCAGCTTGATGCCCAGATCTTCGCTGATCATTTCGCCCTTGGTCAGGATCGCGATGTCCTGCAGCATGGCCTTGCGGCGGTCGCCGAAGCCCGGAGCCTTGACCGCAGCGACCTTGAGGCCGCCGCGCAGCTTGTTGACAACCAGGGTGGCCAGGGCTTCACCTTCGATGTCTTCGGCGATGATCAGCAGCGGACGACCCGACTGGACCACGGCTTCGAGGACCGGCAGCATCGACTGCAGGTTCGACAGCTTCTTTTCGTGGATCAGGATGTACGGGTTATCGAGTTCGACCGTCATCTTTTCCGGGTTGGTGATGAAGTAGGGCGAAAGATAGCCGCGGTCGAACTGCATGCCTTCGACGACATCGAGTTCGAATTCGAGGCCCTTGGCCTCTTCCACGGTGATCACACCTTCCTTGCCGACCTTTTCCATGGCTTCGGCGATCTTTTCGCCGACTTCACGGTCGCCATTGGCCGAGATGATGCCGACCTGGGCGATTTCGGCCGAACCGGCGACCGGGGTCGAACGGGCCTTGAGGTCTTCCACGACCTTGGTCACGGCGATGTCGATGCCGCGCTTGAGGTCCATCGGATTCATGCCGGCAGCGACCGAGGTCATGCCTTCGCGCACGATCGCCTGGGCAAGAACCGTGGCGGTGGTGGTGCCGTCACCGGCAGCGTCATTGGCCTTGCTGGCGACTTCGCGCAGCATCTGGGCACCCATGTTCTCGAACTTGTCCTTCAGTTCGATTTCCTTGGCGACCGAGACACCGTCCTTGGTGATGCGCGGCGCGCCGAAGCTCTTGTCGATCACGACATTGCGGCCCTTGGGACCCAGGGTAACCTTTACAGCGTTGGCGAGGATGTCGACGCCGGCGAGAATGCGTTCACGCGCGTCGCGGCCGAATTTCACGTCCTTGGCAGCCATTGTTCAATTCCTTCTCTTGCGTCACCCGCGCGAAAGCGGGGCTTCTTGGCGGATCAGATCCGCCCTTGATGGGTTCACTCTCGGGTGGCCAGCGGTCCCCGCTTTCGCGGGGATGACGCTCAGCCGATGATGCCGAGGATGTCCGATTCCTTCATGATCAGCAGGTCTTCACCGTCGATCTTCACTTCGGTGCCCGACCACTTGCCGAACAGGACCTTGTCGCCGGCCTTGACGTCCAGCGGGGTAACCTTGCCGTCTTCGGCCTTGTTGCCGGCACCGACGGCGACGACTTCGCCCTCAGCGGGCTTTTCCTTGGCGCTGTCGGGGATGATGATGCCACCAGCGGTCTTTTCATCGGCCTCGACGCGGCGAACCAGCACGCGATCGTGCAACGGACGGAAGCTCATGTGGATGTCCTCTCTACATGACGGTTGAAAGCTCTTGGCACTCTCAACCCGAGAGTGCCAGCGGGGCGCATATGGGTGCGCGTTCATCCCCCGTCAAGGCGAGTCCGCCAGGAAAAATTTCAAGCGGATGGAACGGGCAGCAAACCCAGCGATTCCCGCCGCTGCCAGCGGTAGTGAAGCAGTGCCGCGACCACTACCAGACCGACCGCAAGACCAAACCACACCCCCAGTCCGCGCAAGGGGGTCAGGAAGCCGAGGACCGCTGAGGTGGCGAATCCGAACAGCCAATAACCGGTCAGGGCGATGATCATCGGCACCCGCGTATCCTGCAGCCCGCGCAAGGCCCCGGCCAGGACCGCCTGGACTCCGTCAAACAGCTGGAAAGCCGCGGCGACCATCAGGAACTGCACCGCATAGCCCACCATTGCCGCGTTTTCCGGGGCATGCGGATCGACATAGAGCTGCAGCACGAAAACCGGCGCAAAGAGCATCAGTGCGGCAGGCAGGGCCATGTAACCCAGCGCGAGAATCAGCGCCGCACGCCCCGCCCGACCGATCGCTTCGCGGTCGCCAGCGCCATAGAAATAGCCGACCCGGATCGTCGCCGCCTGCCCGATCCCGAACGGAATCTGGAAGGCCAGCGCAGCAACTTGCAGTGCCACCGTATGCCCGGCCAGTTCCGCTCTGCCAATCAGGCCCATCAGGAACGCCGCGCTGGAAAACAGGCCACCCTCGGCCAGGATGATCAGCGCGATCGGCAAGCCAATGCGCACCACCTCGGCGAAACGCGACCATTCCGGCCGCCACCAACGGCCGAATACGCGGTAACGCCGCATCCGCCGATCGCTGGCGATGACGGCCATATAGGCAAGCAGCATGACGATTGCGGTCAGAACGCTGGAAATCGCGGAGCCGTCGAGGCCCAGGGCTGGAGCCCCGAAATTGCCGAACACGAAGATATAGTTGCCGAGCGCGTTGACCAGGATCGCCAGCACGGTGATCGCCGTGGCAAAGACCGGTCGGCCCAGGGTCGACACGAAGTTGCGCAGCACGCTGGCCAGGACGTTGGGGATCATCGCCCACAGCAGGATCTGCAGGAACCGGCCGGCCTGTGCCGATACGTCAGGGTCTTGTCCGGCCGCCCGCAGGATCGCTTCGCCCTGGCTGGCCACCGCCATTCCGGCCAGGCCGCAACAGGCTGCCAGCCACAACGCCATGCGCAAGGTCCGGCGGACTTCGCGCACCGCATGGGCGCGCCGCCCCAATTCCGCAGCAATCAGCGGCGAACAGGCGGACGTAAGGCCGGAAAAGCACCACATCATCAGCCCGAACAATGTCGTCGCCAGCGAAGCGGCCGCCAGTGCCGTCTCCCCCAGTCGCGCCACAAAGATAACGTCCACTGCATAGATCAGCATCTGCAGCAGGTTGGCGGCCGCCAAAGGCACTGCCAGCAGCAGTGTCTCGCGCATCTCGATGCGCCGAAGATCAGAGGTCACGGCGGAAACCATAGCGCGCGGCGCATAGGCTGACCCGCGCGATGCTCCAAGCGCAAACACGCCGCCGGGATGGATGCGACCCTATGATCCTGCAAAAAAGGCAACAGGTTTTGCGACAATGGGGCTTTTCGCAGGCGCCGATTGGGCGCAAGACAGGCAGGCTAAATTGAGCGGTCCCGCAGGGAATGGGGGCCGCACCGTGCATTGAGAAGGAAGCTTGTCCGATGCGTTTGATCACCTCTGCAGCCGTTGCCGCCCTGGCCCTCTCGCTATCCGCCTGTGGTTCTCCGCCGGAGGACAAGACCAGCGATGGCGCCGCGACCACCGGCGATGCCAGCCCGGCCGTTGCTGTCGCCGGGGCAAAGCCCGCCGCTTTTGCCCAGTGCGCCGCATGCCATGCGGTTGAGCCGGGCAAGCATGGGGTCGGACCCAGCCTGGCCGGAGTCTACGGAACGAAGTCGGGGGCGATCCCGGGCTATGATTTCTCTGAGGCGATGAAGAACGCCAACCTGACCTGGGACGACGCGACCCTCGACTCGTATCTCGCCAATCCGATGAAGGTCGTGCCTGGGACCCGGATGACCTATGCTGGCATGGCCGATCCCGAACAGCGCAAGACAATCATCGCATACCTCAAGACGCTGAAGTAGGTTCCATCCAGGCCGGTCCCCCCGGCGCAGGCCGGGATGCCGATCACAGCGTTTGCACTCCAAACAAAAAGGGCGGCCCGACAGGACCGCCCTTTTCGTGTTTTCGCGAAATGCGAAGCGAAGCTTACTTGACTTCGACCTTGCCGCCAGCGGCTTCGATCTTGGTCTTGATTTCTTCGGCTTCAGCCTTCGAAACGCCTTCCTTGAGCGCCTTCGGAGCCGCTTCCACCAGGGCCTTGGCTTCGGTCAGGCCAAGGTTGGTGATGGCGCGGACTTCCTTGATGACGGCGATCTTGTTGCCGCCGTCACCGGTCAGGATGACGTCGAATTCGGTCTTTTCTTCAGCGGCGCCACCGGCATCACCACCGCCAGCGGCGGGGGCAGCAACGGCAACAGCGGCAGCAGCCGAAACGCCCCAGGCTTCTTCAAGAGCCTTGGCGAGGTCAGCAGCTTCCAGAACGGTCAGCTTCGAAAGTTCTTCAACGAGCTTGGCGATATCAGCCATGATGTTTCACTCCTAATTGGTGGCCGAAGCGGGAAGTCCCTGCTTCGGTAAATCGTACGAAACGTCTTATGCAGCTTCCTTGGCGTAGGCGCCGAAGACGCGGGCCAGCTTGGCCGCCGGAGCGGTCGACAGCTGGGCGATCTTCGTGGCCGGAGCCTGGACCAGCCCGATAAGGGTGGAACGCAGCTGATCCAGCGACGGCATCGAGGCGAGCGCCTTGACACCTTCGGGGGTCAGAACCTGCGTGCCCATCGAACCACCAACGATTTCGATCTTGTCGTTGGCCTTGGCGAACTCGACAACGGCCTTGGCCGCTGCGACCGGATCTTCCGAAGAAGCCAGTGCGGTCGGTCCGGTGAGGAAATCACCGATGCCGACGTAGTCCGTGTCCTGGATAGCAAGCTTGGCAAGACGGTTCTTCGCTACCTTGTAGGTCGCGCCCGCTTCACGAATCTTCGTGCGCAGCTCGGTGGACTGCGCCACCGTGAGCCCCAGGTTGCGGGTGACAACCACCACGCCAGCCTGGTTGAAGACCGCGTTCAGCGATGCGACCGATTCGGCTTTCTGCGAACGATCCATGCCTTACTCCTTCACAAATGACCGCTGGGGAGAAGCTCCCGTCGCGGCCGGCTACGTTTGTCCATGGTGCTGGTGCACCACGGGCGAGTCCGTGCGATGGGGAAGGAGGGCGCGTGAAACGCCAGGCCAGACCCGGGCACTGGGCGCGGGCCGGAAATTCTCTGTCCCCGTCTAGGCTGCGGATTAAGGGGGAAGCCCCCGGCAGCTGTCTCGGACGGATGAACGACGGGCATGCCCGCCTTTCAGGGGGCGCATCTAGCGGGATAGCAGCCAGAGTCAAGCGCCGACCACGGCGAAGCGCGTTGACTCCAACTGCCAGCATACCTATAGGCCGGGACGCACATTGCTTCGAGCAAGCATGGCCCATGCGCGGGGGCCTTGCCAGGAAGGAAGCTTTGGTCAATCCATCTGACGCGACAGGCTGCGGGCCGCTTCCCGAATCGGGGGCGTTTGCCATGCGGCCTTTTTGTCGTCCGATGGATCGCCACATGCCGCGCGTGGCAGAATTCATCGCCGGATTTCCGGCACTTTAGCGAAGAGGCAAGACCCTCCCATGGCCAAGACGGCTTCCACCTCCGCAGCCAGTGCCCCGCGCATGACTGCAAAGAAGCGCATCCGCAAGATCTTCGGCGACATCCACGAAGTGGTGAAGATGCCGAACCTGATCGAGGTTCAGCGCGAATCGTACGAACAGTTCCTGCGTTCCGATCCCTCGATCGGCTACGTCTCGGGCCTGGAAAAGACGCTGCGTTCGGTCTTCCCGATCCGCGACTTTGCCGGCACCAGCGAACTGGACTTCGTTCACTACGAGCTGGAAGACCCGAAGTACGACACCACCGAGTGCCGCCAGCGCGGGATCACCTATGCGGCGCCGATGAAGGTCACGCTGCGCCTGATCGTCTTTGAAGTCGATGCCGAAACCGAAACCCGGTCGGTCCTCGATATCAAGGAACAGGACGTCTACATGGGCGACATGCCGCTCATGACCGAGAACGGCACCTTTATCGTCAACGGCACCGAGCGCGTGATCGTGTCGCAGATGCACCGTTCGCCGGGCGTGCTGTTCGATCACGACCGCGGCAAGACCCACTCGTCGGGCAAGTACCTGTTCGCCGCCCGCGTGATTCCGTACCGCGGTTCGTGGCTCGATTTTGAATTCGACGCCAAGGACATCGTCAACGTCCGCATCGACCGCAAGCGCAAGCTGCCGGTCACGGCACTGCTCCACGCGCTGGGCCTGGACGACGAAGGTATTCTCAACCACTTCTACCAGACCGTGACCTGGAAGCGCGGCGAAGGCGGCTGGCGCCTGCCCTACATCGCCGAACAGTGGCGCGGTCAGAAGCCGGCCTTCGACATCGTCGATGCGAAGAGCGGCGAAGTGATCTTCCCGGCGGGCGGCAAGATCAGCCCGCGCGCCGCCAACAAGGCGGAAAAGGACGGCCTGGCCGAACTGCTGATCCCGACCGAGGAAATCTTCGGCCGCTATTCAGCCCGCGACCTGATCGACGAAAGCACTGGCCGCATCTGGATCGAGGCCGGCGACGAAGTCAGCCCGGAAAATCTCGATGCGCTGGACAAGGCCGGGATCGACCAGCTGGAACTGTTGGACATCGACCACATCTCGACCGGTCCGTGGATCCGCAACACGCTGAAGGCTGACAAGGCGCCGGACCGCGACCACGCCCTGGCCGACATCTACCGCGTGATGCGCCCCGGCGAACCGCCGACGCGCGAAACCGCCGAAGCCCTGTTCGAAGGCCTGTTCTTCGATGGCGACCGCTATGACCTGTCGGCCGTCGGCCGCGTCAAGCTGAACATGCGCCTGGGCCTCGATGCCGAAGACACCATCACCACCCTGCGCACCGAGGATATTCTCGCCGTGGTCAAGGAGCTGGTGAACCTGAAGGATGGCAAGGGCGAAGTCGACGACATCGACAACCTCGGCAACCGCCGCGTCCGTTCGGTGGGCGAGCTGCTGGAAAACCAGTACCGCGTCGGCCTGCTGCGCATGGAACGTGCGGTCAAGGAGCGGATGAGCAGCGTCGACGTGTCGACCGTGATGCCGAACGACCTGATCAATGCCAAGCCGGCCGTGGCCGCAGTGCGCGAATTCTTCGGTTCGTCGCAGCTGTCGCAGTTCATGGACCAGACCAACCCGCTGTCGGAAGTCACCCACAAGCGCCGCGTTTCGGCACTTGGCCCGGGCGGTCTGACCCGCGAGCGTGCTGGCTTCGAAGTCCGCGACGTTCACCCGACCCACTACGGCCGCATCTGTCCGATCGAAACGCCGGAAGGCCCGAACATCGGTCTGATCAACTCACTGTCGACCTTCGCCCGCGTCAACAAGTACGGCTTCATCGAAACCCCGTACCGCAAGGTCGTTGACGGCAAGGTCACTGGCGAGGTGGTCTACCTTTCGGCGATGGAAGAGCAAAAGCACACGGTTGCCCAGGCTTCGGCGGAAACCAACGCCGACGGCTCATTCGTCGAAGAACTGGTCTCGGCCCGTCAGAACGGCGAATTCGTGATGGCGCCGCGCGCCACCGTCACCCTGATGGACGTTTCGCCCAAGCAGCTGGTCTCGGTCGCGGCCTCGCTCATTCCGTTCCTGGAAAACGACGACGCCAACCGCGCGCTGATGGGCTCGAACATGCAGCGTCAGGCCGTGCCGCTGGTGCGCGCCGAAGCGCCGTTCGTCGGTACCGGCATGGAAGAAACCGTGGCGCGCGATTCGGGCGCCGCGATTTCGGCCCTGCGCAGCGGGATCGTCGATCAGGTCGACGCGACCCGTATCGTGATCCGCGCCAGCGGGGACATCGAAGCCGGGCAGTCGGGCGTGGACATCTACACCCTGCAGAAGTTCCAGCGTTCGAACCAGTCGACCTGCATCAACCAGCGTCCGCTGGTGAAGGTTGGCGAACTGGTCGAAGCCGGTGACATTCTGGCTGACGGTCCCTCGACCGAGCTGGGCGAACTGGCGCTGGGCCGCAACGTGCTCGTCGCGTTCATGCCCTGGAATGGCTACAACTACGAAGACTCGATCCTGATCTCCGAACGGATCGTGAAGGACGACGTCTTCACCTCGATCCACATCGAGGAATTCGAAGTCATGGCCCGCGACACCAAGCTTGGGCCTGAAGACATCACCCGCGACATCCCCAACGTCGGCGAGGAGGCGCTCCGCAACCTCGACGAAGCGGGCATCGTCTATATCGGCGCCGAAGTACATCCGGGCGACATCCTTGTCGGCAAGATCACGCCCAAGGGCGAAAGCCCGATGACGCCGGAAGAAAAGCTGCTCCGCGCCATCTTCGGTGAAAAGGCGTCGGACGTGCGCGACACCTCGCTGCGCCTGCCGCCGGGCGTTGCTGGTACCGTCGTCGAGGTCCGGGTGTTCAACCGCCACGGCATCGACAAGGACGAGCGCGCGCTCCAGATCGAGCGCGAGGAGATCGAGCGTCTCGAGAAGGACCGCGACGACGAACGCGCCATTCTCGATCGTGCGACCTACGCGCGCCTGAAGGACATGCTCATCGGCCAGACCGTTGCGGCGGGCCCGAAGGGCGTCAAGAAGGGCGCCGTCATCGACGATGCGATGCTCGCCGAGCAGCCGCGCCGCGAATGGTGGAAGTTCGCCGTGGAGGAGGACGAGCTCCAGTCCGATCTCGAAGCCGTCAAGGGGACGTGGGAAGAGGCGCTGAAGAGCCTCGACCGCCGTTTCGCGGAAAAGGTCGAGAAGCTGCAGCGCGGTGACGAAATGTTGCCGGGTGTGCTCAAGATGGTGAAAGTCTTCGTTGCGGTGAAGCGCAAGCTGCAGCCGGGCGACAAGATGGCCGGCCGTCACGGCAACAAGGGCGTCATCAGCCGCATTCTGCCGATCGAGGACATGCCGTTCCTCGACGACGGCACGCATGTGGACATCGTTCTGAATCCGCTCGGCGTGCCTTCGCGCATGAACGTCGGTCAGATCTTCGAAACCCACCTCGGCTGGGCCGCGCGCGGTCTCGGACGTCAGATCAGCGCCATGCTGGAAGACATCCATGCCAAGGCGCAGGGTCTCGACAAGGACGACGCCAAGGGGCTGCGCGACAAGCTGAAGGCCATCTATGGCCAGCAGTACAACGCGGAGATCGACGGCCAGTCCGACGACGAGCTGATGGAGCTTGCCACCAACCTCGCTTCGGGCGTGCCGATGGCGACGCCGGTGTTCGACGGCGCCCGCGAGGCGGACGTGTCGAACATGCTGGAACTTGCCGGTCTCGATCG
>JBKHWO010000030.1:0-3002 GCA_046566485.1 Alphaproteobacteria bacterium
AGCGCTTCAACATCGATCACCGGCCCGACATCGGTCGCAGGATCTGCCGGATCGCCGACCGTCAGGGCAGCGAGCGCACCGGTCAGGCATTCGATCATGCTGTCTGCGCTGTCGTGAGGAACGAACAGCATGCGCAGGGCCGAGCAGCGCTGGCCGGCCGAACCGAAAGCGGAGACGATCACATCGTCAACCACTTGCTCCCGAAGCGCGGTGGTGTCGACGAACATGGCGTTCAACCCGCCGGTTTCGGCGATGAACGGGATTATCGGACGGCGATTATCTTCGGCTGCCGCCGCCAAACTGCGATTGATTGCCCAGGCCGTCTCAGTGCCGCCGGTAAAGGCCACGCCGTCTATGCCAGGGCTGGCCACGAGGGCTGCGCCAATGGCCGCCCCTTCGCCGGGGAGAAGTGCAAGCAGGCGTGGATCAAGCCCGGCATCGTGAAACAGACGAACGGCCGCTGTGGCGATCAGCGGGGTCTGTTCCGCAGGCTTGGCCACTACGGCGTTGCCGGCCGCCAGCGCGGCCGCGATCTGCCCGGTGAAGATCGCCAGTGGGAAGTTCCAAGGGCTGATGCAGGCGAACACGCCGCGACCAAAGAGCTGCCACTGATTGGTTTCGCCAACCGGACCAGTGAGGTTCCGCGGAGGCCCAAATTCGTCTTCAGCCAGCACCGCGTAGTAGCGGCAGAAATCGACCGCCTCGCGAACTTCGGCGACGGCGTCGTTGAAGGTCTTGCCTGCTTCGAGCGCCAGCAGGGACATCAGGCGGTCCATCTCGCTTTCAAGCGCGTCGCCCATGGCCCGAAGCACCTCGGCTCGCGCGGCGCCACCCGCACGATCCCAGGCTGGCTGAGCAGCCCGAGCAAGCTCTATCGCTGCCTCGACATCTTTGTAATCTGCTGACGCGACTTGACCGATAACCAGTGCGGGCCGCCCAGGCGCAAAAACGTCGACAGCCCCGTTGCTTCTAAGCTCTCCTGCGATGATCGGGCCTGCCTTTGGACGTTCTTTGGTTTGCGTCGCGATATTCCGGGTATTGGCTTCGCGCACCGTTGCCTGGCTCAGGTCGCGCCCAAGAGGATTGATCCGGTTCGGCCCGTAGATGTCACGCGGTACAGGAAGACGCGGGTGGCGGTCCGGACAGGCTTCGACCAACGCGATTGGATCACGCACTACATCGATTGCCGGAACAGACTCATCCAACAAGACGTGGACAAAGGAGCTATTCGCCCCGTTCTCGAGCAAGCGGCGAACCAAATAGGGCAAGAGGTCCTCATGCCCACCGACCGGCGCATAGGCGCGCAACGTGAGATGGCCATAAGTTTTCTCGGCTGCCTCATACAGAGCCTCACCCATGCCGTGCAGCCGTTGGTGCTCGATGGGAACGTTTGCCTGCTCCGCCATGTGACGGACCGCAGCCAGTGTATGCGCATTGTGCGTTGCAAACTGCGGATAGAGATCGGGGGCCGCCGCGATAAGCTCCTTGGCGCACGCAAGGTAGGAGAGGTCGGTCGCCGCCTTGGTTGTGAACACAGGATAGTCCGGCATTCCTGAAACCTGGGCGCGCTTGATCTCGCTATCCCAATAGGCTCCCTTCACCAGACGGATCATGATCCGGCGCCCTGAGCGGCGCGCCAGATCCCTGAGCCCGGCGATCACGGCCATGCCGCGCTTTTGGTATGCTTGGACCACAACCCCCAACCCACGCCAGGCACCAAGTTCCGGCTCGTGTGCAAGCCGCTCAACCAGCTTCATCGAAAGTGCCAAGCGGTCGGCTTCTTCGGCATCGATGGCGAAGTTAAGATCGTGTCGTGCGGCAATTAGAGCCAGCGCCTTAAGGCGTGGATAAAGGCCGGCCCAAACGCGTTCCTCCTGTGCGGCCTCATAGCGCGGAAATAACGCCGACAATTTGACGGAAACGCCATGCCCCTGTTCGGGTCCGGCACCATTTGCGGCCTGCCCGACGGTCTCGATGGCTTCGGCATATATGCGGGCGTAGCGCTCGGCATCGGCATCGGTGCGGGCGCCTTCGCCCAGCATGTCGAACGAACACAGCATCTTCTCGCGCTTAGCGCGTTTCAACGCTTCGCCGATGGTGCGACCAAGCACGAACTGTTCACCCATGATCCGTACGGCAGCGCCAACAGCCTGGCGAATGACCGGCTCTCCAGCTTTTGCCGTCAGGCGCTTGAGGTAGGCCCCAACGTCTCGCTTTGCTTCTTCGTCGACATCGACAAGTTTGCCCGTTAGCATCAACCCCCATGTCGAGGCATTGACGAACAGACTCTCGGACTTCCCGAGGTGGCTTGCCCAATCAGCCATGGAGATCTTTTCGGCGATAAGGCGATCGCGGGTTTCTGCATCGGGTGTCCGCAACAGTGCTTCGGCCAGACACATCAACGCCAGACCCTCACGCGTCCCCAGCGAAAACTCCTTCAGGAAGCTTTCAACCACGCCTTGCTTGCGGGCTGAGGCACGGGCGCCTTCCACCAACTCGGCCGCACGGCTGACGACAGATGGCCGAGCATCGCTGACCAGCGGCTCACTGGCGAGCAAGGCAGATATTACCTCCGCTTCCGCCGCGAACTTCCCGGCATCGAGTTCGTCCCAATTCTGTCGCATGCGGTCCACAATCGCATCGGTGAAAATGATGCCCTGCCGCGGCGGCTCAACGCCGGAATGGTCGAGGGCGTGGTAATCCAGGAACTGCGCCGGATGCTGACCACACCCGTAATCGTTGCCCGCGCCATTGAAGCCGCGCGAGAGCTAAGGCCCGACATCAACGAAAATGAGGTAATTGCCGCCCTCTCCGGTTTTGGTGAGCTCTGGCAGACCCTATTTCCGGCCGAGCAGGCACGCATCGCCCGGCTGCTGATCCAGCGCGTGACCGTGCATGACAACAGCCTCGACGTGGACCTCTGCACCAAGGGACTAGGCCCTATCATTCATGACATGCTGGCGTCCCAGAAGGCTTCATGAGCACTGCGCAAGACACCCTGC
>JBKHWO010000031.1:0-12206 GCA_046566485.1 Alphaproteobacteria bacterium
CCCCGGCGCTGTGTGCACCGGGGCCTTTTTCGATTGGCTTAAGCCGAAGGACTTAATGACCCTTCTTGTCCGCCCAGATGTTGCGGTAGCTCATGTAACCCAGCACCGTGGCGAACAGCATGAAGCCGATCCACACGAACCCGGTCTGGTGGCGCTGCTCAAGCTCAGGCTCGGCGGTCCACACCAGGAACGCAGCAACGTCCTTGGCCATCTGTTCCTTGGTTGCCTTGGTGCCATCCGAATAGGTCACCAGATCGTCAGAAGCGAGCGGCGGAGCCATCGCGATGTTGAGGTTCGCGAAGTAGGGATTGTAGTGCATGTTCGCACCGGTCTTGGCATCCGGGAAGTCACGCACCAACGATGCCGGCTGGTTTTCGTAACCGGTCAGCAGCGAATAGACATAGGCTGCCCCGTCGTGGCGCGCCTTGGTGATCAGCGACAGATCAGGCGGATTGCCCACGCCAGCAAAGACGACATGCGGGAACTTGTCCGCGGGCATGCCCGGACGGTCCTTCATTTCGCCGGTCAGCGGATCCTTGGCATTGATCGTTGCCTTGGCAGCGATCGCCTTGATTTCAGCTTCGTTATAACCCAGCGCTGCGAGGTTGCGGTACGAAACCTGGCTGATCGAGTGGCAGGCCGCACAGACGTTCTGGTATACGGCAAAGCCGCGCTGCAGCTGGGCTTCGTCGAACTTGCCGAAAATGCCGTTGCTCGGCAGGTCCAGCTCCTTCGGCTTCTTGTGATAGACCTTTTCAGCCGTCTTGGCCGGCGGCTCGGTGATGTAGTTCACCGCGCCGGTGCCAAAGCCAAGCAGCAGGGCCAGCGAGAAAAACGCGCCGACAGCGAGAGAGATGATGCGGATCATGGTGTCTCTAGTCCCTCTCTGGATTAGCCCTGGCCGCCGCCAGCAGCCTTGTCGTCCGAACCGAGAACGGCTTCGGTGATCGAGAAAGGCAGCGGATCGGGGCGCTCGATCGACGAAACGATCGGGACGATGATCAGGAAGTGGGCGAAGTAGTACAGCGAAGCCAGCTGGCTGAGCATCACGAAGGGTTCTTCAGCCGGAGCGCCACCGCAGTAGAACAGCACCAGCATGGCCGGGACGAGACCGAACCAGAAGAACTTGCGATACAGCGGGCGATAGCTGCCCGAGCGGACCGGCGAACGGTCGAGCCAGGGCAGGAAGAACCACACCAGGATCGCCGAGAACATCGCCAGCACGCCCATCAGCTTGGCCGGCACGATCAGGAAATCGACCGTGAAAGCGCGCAGGATGGCGTAGAACGGCCAGAAGTACCATTCAGGCACGATGTGCGCCGGGGTCTGCATCGGGTTGGCCGGGATGTAGTTGTCCGGATGGCCCAAGGCGTTCGGCATGAAGAACACGAAGGCGCTGAACAAGACCATGAAAAGGCCCACGGTCCAGCCGTCCTTGCCCACATAGTACGGGTAGAACGGCACGGTGTCGGATTCGCTCTTCACTTCAACCCCAGTCGGGTTCGACGAACCCGGGATATGCAGCGCCCAGACGTGCAGGATCACGACGCCGAGGATCACGAAGGGCAGCAGGAAGTGCAGCGAGAAGAAGCGATTCAGGGCTGCATTGTCCGGAGCGAAGCCGCCAAGCAGCCATTCGCGGAACGCCTCGCCGACCAGCGGTATCGCGCTGAACAGGCCGGTGATCACCTGCGCACCCCAGTAGGACATCTGGCCCCACGGCAACACATAGCCCATGAAGGCGGTGGCCATCATCAACAGGAAGATCACGACCCCAAGCAGCCAGATCATCTCGCGCGGGGCCTTATACGAACCGTAGTAGAACCCGCGGAAGATGTGCATGTAAACCACGACGAAGAACGCCGAGGCCCCGTTGGCGTGCGCATAACGCAGCATCCAGCCCCAGTTCACGTCGCGCATGATGTGCTCGACCGAATTGAAAGCAACCGCGGTATTGCCGCCGTAATGCATCGCCAGGATCACGCCAGTGACGATCTGGATCATCAAGCACAGACCGGCCAGGAACCCGAAGTTCCAGAAGTAGTTCAGGTTGCGCGGGACTTCATAGCCGCCGCCGACTGCGTTGTAGACAAGCCGGGGAAGCGGAAGCTTCTCATCTAGCCACACCATTGCTGGGTGGCTGGGCTTGTATTCCTTGGACCAGGGAAAGCTCATGATAGTCTACCTCAACCGATCTTGACGACAGTGTCGGAGGTGAATTCGTACTCCGGAACGTGCAGGTTCGTCGGAGCCGGGCCTTTGCGGATGCGCGCCGCGGTGTCGTAGTGCGAACCGTGGCAAGGGCAGAAATAGCCGCCAAATTCGCCTTTGACTTCACCGGTACCTGCACCCTGCGGCACGCAGCCGAGGTGGGTGCAAACGCCCATGGTGATCAGCCAGTTTTCATGGCCTTCCTTGGTGCGCTCCTTCAGCGTCTGCGGGTCACGCAGCGACGAGACGTCCACCTTGTTCGCTTCCTCGATCTCCACCGGAGTGAGGTTGCGGATGAACACCGGCTGTTTGCGGAAAATCGCCTTGATCGCCTGGCCGGGCTGAACCGCGCTGATATCGACCTCGGTCGAGCTCTGCGCCAGAACGTCGGCCGATGGGGCCATCTGGCTAATCAGCGGGTAAAGCACGGCTACCCCGCCCGCACCGGCCGCACTGACCGCTGCAATATTGATGAAATCGCGCCGCCGCACACCCTCACCGTCCTGGACGGTCGGAGTGTCGATGCTCGCCTCTTGTGCCATGGTCGAACCGATCCTGTCGTTCTGGCCGCCCTGTTGCGCGATGCGCTCCGGGAACGACCCCCTCAAAATTTGCTCAGGAAGCCCCTATGCGAACCGCCTCAGCGCTGCAAGATGCAGCCTGCTTTGACGATTTGGCCGGCCTGATAGACGCGAAGCCTCGCCCTGCCAACTGTCAATTTGTACAAGACTGCACAGGATTGCGCCCGGACCGTCAACCAAGTCCGATTAGGGCCATTTGCCGGCCATAGTCCGCTTCCCCGCGATGGGTAGCGCGGCGGAAGGAAAAGAAACGTTCTTCATGGGCATAGGTATCAAGCCCAAGCCGTTCCGCGCCGGCAATTCCGGCCCGCTCCAGCCGCGCCGCGACGTAACCTTCCAGATCGAATTGCCATTTGCCCGGCCGGCCTTTGACAAAGAAATTGTCGTTCCGGGCACTCTCGGTCATCACCCGGTCGCGAAAACCGCTGTCCACTTCATAGCTCGCCTGCGCGATGCAAGGTCCGATCGCAGCGACAATGCTGGCCCGGCGGGCGCCCAGCCGCTCCATCGCCGCGATGGTCGAATCCGTCACGCCCGCAACCGCACCCTTCCACCCGGCATGGGCGGCGCCCACCACCCCGGCGGCAAGGTCGGCGAACAAGACCGGGGCGCAATCCGCCGTCAGGATTCCGAGCAGGACGCCCGGCCGGTTGGTCACCAGGGCATCGGCATGCGGGCGGGCGGCTTCCGCCCAGTCGCCCGCTTCGACGCAGTCCGCACCATGAATTTGATAGACCCCGCACAACCGCGCCCCCGGCAGCACCGCTGCGGCCCCGCGTCGGCGGTTCTCACGCACCGCTTCCAGCGCGGGATCGCCCGGATCCATCCCGCGCAGCCCCATGTCGAGCCCAGCCACCACCCCGGTCGAGATCCCGCCCCTGCGCCCCAGAAAACCATGCGGCACTTGATCAAGGCTGGTGGCACGGATGACGTCAACCGGTTCAGCCAAGGCTTTTGCTCACCTGCTCCAGCGTGTCCTTCGACAGCCCGGGTTGTGCCGCGATCCGCTCCAGCTCGGCGCGCATCAGCGCCGCGCGATGCGGTTCGATCCGTCGCCACCGTCCCAAGGGCGCCACAAAGCGCGCCGCGGTTTGCGGGTTGATCGGATCGAGCGCGATGATCAGGTCGGCAATCATGCGGTATCCATCGCCGGAGGCCGCGTGGAACGCTCCCGGGTTGACGGCGGCCGCCATGTAGAGCGCGCGGACCCGGTTGGGATTGGTCATGGTGAAGTCCGGATGAGCGGCAAGCGCGCGAACGTGATCGAGCACGGCAGGATGGAGCGAACCGGCCTGGAGCGAGAACCACTTGTCGATCACCAGGGCATTGCCGGCATAGCGCGCATGGAATGCTGCCAGCCGGTCCTCGCGCAGCGGGGTTTCTAGCCCGCACAGTACCATGAGCGCACCCTGCCGGTCAGTCATGTTGTCGGCCGCGTCGAACTGCGCAGCAGCCAGTTCGGCCGCCAGTTCCGGCGCCCCCGCCGCCAGCAGGGCCAGCGCCTGCGTCTTGACCTTGCGCGCGCCGCGCGCCGAGGCGGACAGATCGTAGGGCACGGCGCTGGCCCGCGTATGAAGCGTCAGCAGCGCCTCCCGCAACTCAGCGCCCAAGTGCGCCTTGAGCGCCTCGCGCGCATTACGGATCGCGACCGGATCGGCGGCTTCGATCTGTTCAGCAAGATAGGCCTCACCCGGCAGGATCATCAATTCGCCCCGCATCAGGTCGTCCAGCGCCGCATCCTCGACAATTCGGGCGAAGGCGGCACAAATCGCATCGCGCCCGTCGCTGTCGGACTGACCGCCGACCTCTGCCAGCAAATGCTGCACTGCCAGTTGCTGCAGAGCCTCATAGCGCGCGAAGGGATCGTCGTCGTTCGCGGCGAGGAAGACCAGATCGTCGCGGCTGGTGTCCGCATCGATCGAAACTGGAGCCGAGAAACCGCGATTGAGCGAGAGGACCGGACGCATGGCAAAACCCGGAAAGGCGAATTCCATTTCCGCACGGTCCAGAACGACGAGCTTTTCCCCGTCGTGCCGACCGGTCGCCGGATCGAACAGGGCAAGACGCAGCGGGATCACCATCGGCTGCTTGTGCGGCTGGCCCGGCGTGGTCGGAACTTCCTGGCGGAGCGTCAGGGTCGCAACTCCGTCGTCATAACGCAGCCGCGCGGCAACTCGCGGCGTGCCCGCCTGCGAATACCACAGGCGGAATTGCGACAGGTCGATCTCCGCCCCGTCTTCGATCGCGCGAACAAAATCTTCGCAGGTCGCCGCTTCGCCATCGTGCCGCGCAAAGTAGAGATCGGTCCCCACGCGGAACCGCTCCGCTCCGGCCAGGGTGCGCATCATGCGGATCACTTCCGCGCCCTTGTTGTAGACGGTCGCGGTGTAGAAATTGGAGATTTCCTGGTAGGAATCCGGCCGGATCGGATGGGCCAGCGGTCCCGAATCCTCGGGGAACTGGGCCCCGCGCAACACCCGTACGTCTTCGATCCGCTTGACCGCAGCGCTACCCATGTCCTGGCTGAACAGCTGGTCGCGCAGAACGGTGAAGCCTTCCTTCAGGCTCAACTGGAACCAGTCGCGGCAGGTAACCCGGTTGCCCGACCAGTTGTGGAAGTATTCGTGGGCGACCACGCTTTCGATCCCGTCATAGTCCATGTCGGTCGCCGTATCGGGGTCGGCCAGGATATAGCGGGTGTTGAAGACGTTGAGGCCCTTGTTCTCCATCGCGCCCATGTTGAAATCGGACACCGCGACGATGTTGAACAGGTCAAGGTCGTATTCGCGGCCGAACACCTCCTCGTCCCACCTCATCGAATCCTTGAGCGCCTGCATGGCGTGATGGGTGCGATCCTGGTCGCCGTCGCGGACCCAGATGTTCAGGTCGACCTTGCGCCCGCTCATGGTGGTGAACGTGTCGTGATTGGCGACCAGATCACCAGCGACCAGCGCGAAGAGATAGCTCGGCTTGGGCCACGGATCGTGCCATTCGGCCCAGTGCGTGCCGTCGGACCCTTCGCCCGTCGCGGTGCAATTGCCGTTGGCCAGCAGCACCGGGAACAGGTTCTTCGGCCCGCTCATCCGCACCGAGTAGGTCGACAGCACGTCGGGCCGGTCAGGGAAGAACGTGATGCGGCGGAAACCTTCGGCCTCGCACTGGGTGCAGAGCATGCCGTTCGAGGCATAGAGCCCCATCAGCTGGGTATTGGCCGCCGGATTGATTCGGGTGACGATCTCGACGCTGTGCCGCTCTTCGGGCAATTCGAGCAGCAGGTCCGGCCCATCCATCCGCCAGGTGTTGACCTGGACCCCGTCGACCAAGACTGATTCGGCCCCCAGCCCGTCGCCGTTGAGCCGCAAGGTCGCAGTGCCTTCACAGGCTGGATTCCGCTCTACCTCCAGCCGCGCCGCAACCCGGGTTTCTTCCAGCCCCAGTGTGAAATCGAGCGCAATCTGCGGCACCAGCCAGGCGGGCGGCGTATAGTCCTCGCGCCGGATCGTGGCCGGGGCCGTGGGCGGCGGAGCGGCGTCTGCCGTTTCGGGGTTGCTGATCGGGGCGGAGGGTCTGCTGGCAATGTCCATGGTGGCCAACTTAATCGCTCCACTTCCGATTGCCAGCGCCGCGGCCTATGGAATGCGCCGATGCGCCGCATTTTCATCTTTGGACTTGGCTATACCGCCGCCCGCACCGCCCGCGCGCTGGAAGCGCGGGGGTGGGAAGTCGTCTCGACCGGGCGCAATGGCACGCTGCGCTTTGACGATGACCGCAACGTGCGACTGGCCTTGGCCGATTCGTCCCACGTCCTGTCCTCGGTTCCGCCGGATGGGGCCGGGTTCGATCCGGTGCTGGAAAGCTATGGAGACGCAATACAGGGCAAGCATCTGGTCTACCTCTCGTCTACCGGAGTGTACGGGGACACCGGCGGGGCCTGGGTCGATGAGAGCGCGCCAACCGGCATGGGCCGACGCACCGCCCGGGCCGAAGCGGATCGCCTGTGGCTGGAAAGAGGGGCGCGTGCGCTGAGGTTGCCGGGTATCTACGGCCCGGGGCGCTCTGCTCTCGAACGGGTCAAAAGCGGCGCAGCGCATCGGATCGACCTTTCGGGGCAGATCTTCAGCCGGGTCCATGTGGATGACATTGTTAGCGCCGTCCTGCGCGCGCTCGACGCTCCGGCAGGAGCCTACAATGTGGCCGACGACCTGCCGACCAGCCAGAACGCGGTGATCGAGCATGCCTGCGACCTGCTGGGCCTGCCCTGGCCACGATTGCAGTCAATCGAGGAAGCCGGCCTGTCGCCGATGGCCCGGGCCTTTTACGCAGAGAACCGCCGCGTTGCGAACCGCCGGGCCAAGCGGGTGCTGGGCTGGAGCCCGCGCTATCCGACCTATCGCGAAGGGCTTGCCGCGCTACTTGCGGCCCGACAGCGCGATCAATAGCCCGATCATGGCGAGCGCCGCACCGCCGCCCGCGAGCAACGACCAGCGATAGCCTTCGAACAGAGTGGATAGCGCCATGGCCACCACCGGCACTGCCACGCCGTTGTAAGCTGCCTTGCCCGGACCCCATTCACGGATCAGCATGAAATAGAGCGGAAAGGTCAGGACCGATCCGACAATCGCCAGATAGGCAATGCCGCCGAGCTGCCGCGGACTGGTATCGAGTACCGGCGGACCAGCAGTCATGAAGGCAAACAGGGCGTCGGCCGTAGCTCCGGCGAGCATGGCCCAGGCGATCATCACGATGATGCTTTCCTGCCGTGCGGTTGGGGTTGCCTGCAAAATGTTCGCGGTTGAGGCCGACATGATCGCGGCGAAGGTCAGACCGATTCCAGCAAGCACGTCCACCCCCCCGGCTGGCGCGGCACGGTATTCATGGGTCAGCAGCAAACCAATCCCGACCAGCGCCACCGCCGAACCGGCAAGAAACCGGCGCTCGATCGGCGTGCCCAGGAAGATCCGGCCCAGCACCGCATTGGGGACAAGCAAAAGCGCAAAGAGCACCGCCACGAGCCCCGAGGTAATGTGTCCTTCGGCCCGGTAGACAAGCTGGAAATTGGCGAAGAACTGGAACAGCCCCATGACCAGCGCTACGGCCATGGCGCGGCGAGGAAGGACGAGACGCTCGCGCCGGGCCAGTGCCAGAACGAACATGCCAGCCGCCGCCACCACGAAGCGCCAGGTCACGGCCCAGCTTGCCGGGACCGTGCTGCTGATCTGGTCCTTGATGACCAGCCAGGTCGACCCCCAGATCAGGGTGACCAGCACGAAGGCCGCAACGGCGCGTGCCTGTGAGGGTGCCTGCGTTGCAGTCACAGCGCGCGGATCGCTTGAGCCAGGACGGCGACATGCTCTGCCGGACTGTTCCACGCAGTCACCAGCCGCGCCGCATCGCTGCCCCAGTCATAAAAAGAGAAACCCTGGGCGCGCAGGGCCTCGCGCTCGGTTTCGGTCACGCGCAGGAAAATCTCGTTCGCTTCGACCGGGTGGAGCAGGCGGTCTCCCGCCGCGCCCGCGAGTTCTGCCGCGGCCGCATTGGCACTGCGAGCATTGTCCAGCCACAGCCCGTCCTCGACCATGGCCAGCAATTGCGCGGCCAGGAAGCGCCCTTTCGATTGCAGGTGCCCCGCGCGCTTGCGCCGCAGCCGGGCCACTTCGGCCAGGTCCTGATCAAAGAACACCAGGGCTTCGGCGCTCATCCCGCCGTTCTTGACGCATCCGAAGCTGAGCGCCGCAGCGCCTTGGCAAGCTTCCCACGGCGAGCAGTCGAGGTAGGCCACGGCATTGGCAAAGCGCGCTCCGTCGACGTGCAATTTTAATCCGTGGCCCTGCGCGGTGGCCGCGATCGCTGCGATCTCCTCGGGCCGGTAGCAGCGGCCATATTCGCTGGCCTGGGTGATCGACACGGCTTGCGGCTGGACCTGATGGACGTCCTTGCGGATCCCAGCGATCACGGCCTCAATCCCCTCAGCCGCCAGCTTTGCGCCTTCGCCCTCGGCCAGGATCAGCTTGGCACCATGGGTGTAAAATCCCGGCGCGCCGCCTTCGTCAGTCTCGATGTGGGCTTCACGGTGGCAGATCACCCCGCCATGGGGCGGCACCAGCGTGGCCAGGGCCAGGCAATTGGCGGCCGTCCCGGTCGCGACCCACAGCACTGTGCAAGGCCGATCGAACAGCGCGGCAAAGGCCTGGTCCAGCTTCAGGCTGAAGGCGTCGTTGTCGTAAGGCGCATCGGGCGCATCTGCGGCACGCATCGCCTCCCACAGGCGGGGATGAACGGCGGCGGCGTTGTCGGACAGGAACTGCATCACCATGTCGCATTATGCAGCCCGCACCGGGCGTCAAGCAGGAGTACCCGATGGAACAGGTGACGATCACGCGGCACGGGGGGAAGGAAACAGGCGAATACCAGGCGCATATCCCGGGTAGCGAAGCGATTGGCCGCCTCACCTGGGTGCTTCACGCCCGCGGTCACGCCCGGGTCGCCGAGCACACGATTGTTCCACCGGAAATCGGCGGCCGCGGGGTTGCCGCGCGCCTGGTCGATGCCCTGGTCGCCGACGCGCGCCAGCAGGGCTTCCTGATCGTACCGGCATGCTCCTATGTCGCCGCCGCGTTTACGCGGCATCCCGAATGGGGCGACCTGCTGGGTACGAGCTGAAAGCGCGCAGCCTACCCGGCTGCCCCAGTGTCAGCCGGGCGAATCGTCCAAGCCGATCAATTGGTCTTCTTGGCCGCATCCTGTGCCGCATCACCGACCTTATCGGCAGCCGCCGAGATGTTGGGATCAGTGCGGTCAGCAGGCTGCTTGACCAGCGCGAAATAGGCAAAAGCAGCGATCAGCAGCAGAGCAATGATGGCAATCACTGCGGTGCCACCAGAGCTGCGCTCGCGCACGATCGTCACATTATCGGGATCGCGGTAATCGGTCATGACATTACCTTTCCATTTCCTGTGTCACCCAAACGAGCAGCGCTCTGCCCGGTTCCCGCGCTGCACGCGGTGGAATCTATGGAAAACCGGCTAGACTGCGCTTGGCCCGGCCGCCGTCGCCGCCTAACTGCGGCGCGGTGAACGCTCCCATCCAAATCGGTGCCGACCCGGCCGGCGGCCCCATCACGATCGACATCGAAGAACTGCTCGCCACGCGCCTGCTGGTCCAGGGCAACAGCGGTTCGGGCAAGTCCCACCTGCTGCGCCGCCTGTTGGAGGAAAGCGCCGGGCTGGTGCAGCAGATCGTGATCGACCCGGAAGGTGACTTCGGCACATTATCCGAGGTGTTCGGCCATATCGTGATCGACGCTGCGGCCTATTCCGGCAGCGAGATCGAACGGCTGGCGGCCCGCATTCGCAAGCACCGTGCCTCGGTCGTGCTTTCGCTCGACGGGCTGGAGATCGAAGGGCAGATGCGCTGCGCCGCGCAGTTCCTCTCCGCCCTGTTCGACGCCCCGCGCGATCAATGGTTCCCGGCGCTGGTGGTGGTCGACGAAGCGCAGATGTTCGCTCCGGCTGCCGCAGG
Source organism: Alphaproteobacteria bacterium (assembly GCA_046566485.1). Lineage (GTDB taxonomy): Bacteria > Pseudomonadota > Alphaproteobacteria > Sphingomonadales > Sphingomonadaceae > Novosphingobium. The sequence goes on from JBKHWO010000031.1 coordinate 10,311, forward strand.
GGATGTCAGCGAGGAAGCCCGCAGGCTGTCCCTGGCGGCAATGACCAACCTGATGTGTCGTGGGCGCAAACGCGGGCTGGCCGGAATTGTTGCAACCCAGCGGCTGGCCAAGCTGGCCAAGAACGTCGCTGCCGAAGCATCGAATTTCCTGATGGGAAGGACCTTTCTGGATATCGACATGGTGCGCGCCGCGGACTTGCTGGGAATGGAACGCCGCCAGGCTGAACAGATTCGCGATCTGTCCAGCGGACAATTTCTTGGCCTGGGTCCGGCAATCAGCCGCCGCCCGGTCGCGGTGCAGATCGGCCCGGTACGGACCGGTCCGCAGCGGTTGGTCCACGCTCTGGCCCCGCCGCCCTCGGCCTCGCCCGACGAACTCCATGCGCTGCTTCATTCCGGGCTGCATCTGGCCGAAGAAGCCTCACCCCCGCCATCACTTGCACCGCGCGCACCCGCAGCGAGCGAGCTGCTGGATCAGATCGAGGTAGCCCCGCTGGAACCGGTCGAAGCGAACGAGCAGTCCGCCCCCATCGCGCCCGACCAGCGCGAAATCGACGCCGCAGTCGATGCGATCCTGACCGAAATGGTGGCCGAGGAAGACTGCACCTTCCAGCCACCGGCACGGCTATTCCAGGACTTTACCGTGCGCTGCCGGATGAACCGCCTGACCGCTGGCCACGTTGATATGACCCAGTTCCGCCGCCGCTTTGCGATGGCCGTGGCCGGGGTCACCGCTGCCGACCAGCCACCCTGGCAGGATATCCTGCGCGTTGCGGCAATCCTGTCCGACGATCTGCTGGCGCCGTTCCTGGCGATTGCCCGGGCTGCCCACGAAGGTGCCGCCTGTCCCGACGACGACGAACTGGCGCGAATCTATGGCACCAATTCGCTGGGGCGGATTCGCCGCCTGCTTGAGCATTACGAGCGTGCCGGACTGATCGTGGTGCGCACCGACTTCAGCGGCCGGCGCTCGGTCGCGATCCCCGAACTGGGCCTGGCGACGGCCCCGCTGGAGGCCTGAACCCAGGCGCCTTTGGCGCCTTTATGCGGGAATAAGATGGAGTGGTTCCTAAAGGAGCCAAATCTGTCACCGACCAATTACTCTCATTTCTACGGCCAGGCATCAAGCGCTCGGCAAGCATCGATCTAAGTCGAAATTCTTTGCGCCACTTCAGCCAAATGATACGCGAAACCCTTGGCAATATTACCGCCCATTGCCCAATCGTCCCCCACCCATTGCCCATTCGCATTACATTCAAAAAATACATATTGGCCGGAACTTTTGACAGCAAAATCGAAAACTCCGCTATCAAGGCCAAAAAATTCTAGATATTTTGAGCTTTTTTTGCGGTGTCTGCATCTATTTCATGATAAGTAAACATATTTCGGTCACCAATTCGTCTCCTCCAATCATATTTACTTTCAATATTATTTTGAGAGTTAATTTTTATTCCAAAGGCTCGATCCCCGAACACTACAACTCTAGCCTCGTAATTTTTATTTATATTTTCTTGAATTATTACAGGGCTCCCGCGCATTTCCCCTAATATCTCCTTAAATTCATCAATTTTAATCGGCTGGGTGTAAAGTATTAAACTGTCTTTTGGATCAGTAGGGTTGGGCGCTACTGTAGTGTCTATCGGTTTTATTATTATGTTTTCGAAATTATCGAATAATGATTCTACTCTGCGACTTAATTTATTTGCAATTATTGTTTCTGGAACTGTGAACCCACATTTCTTGGCTGCAGAAAGCTGGACACCCGCAACAACCCCTCGCGTTTGGGGCCATGATCTGATTCACTCTGTGCATTGGACGGAGAGGTTTGATGCACTCACGCAGCCTGTTTTCGCTGGCGGAGCACCTGGAGCGGCTGAGCAAGGACGGCGACCCGCT
>JBKHWO010000032.1:0-15264 GCA_046566485.1 Alphaproteobacteria bacterium
CGCCAGAAGCTGGCGGCACATGGTTTCAAGCTGTTCGTCGGAGACGGTATCGTCCACGTCGAGTTCGATCATCTTGCCTGCGCGCACGTCATTCACGCCGTGAATGCCCAAGCCTTCGATCGCGTGATGAATTGCGCGGCCCTGGGGGTCGAGCACGCCATTCTTGAGAGAGACGAATACACGGACCTTCATCTACCGGGCCTTTCGCTGGGGATTCGGAATAGGCGGCCTATGCCGCCGCTTGGCCATCAGAGCAAGGGTCGCGCCGCTTTGCTGCGTCAGCTTTCCCGAGAATCCATCACATAGCCCAGGGTCCGCACCGTGCGGAGTTGATTTGGTGCGCCATGAGCAGCCAGAGCGCGGCGCAGGCGTCCAATCCATACATCGACAGTGCGGTCATCGATTGTACTGCCATTCTTTTTCAGGCTTTCGATCAGGGCGGAACGGGTGAAGACCTGGTCCAGATTGTCCATGAAATGTTCGAGCAGCCGGAATTCATTGGGTCGCATTGGAACGGGTTGACCGTGGATTCGTACCTGATGCGCAGCCCGATCAAGCTGAACCGGACCGTTAACCAATCGCGGCCTGACTGGCGCTATCGTGCTTGCCAAGACCTCCGTCCGTTGCAGCACTCGTCTGGCGTCGAGGGGCCCCGGCATGTAGTCATCAGCCCCTGCCCGCAGGGCGCGTCGCTTTGCTTCGGGCGTATCGTCGTCCAGCACAAGGGTCAGGTGGGCATTGCGCGTCGTGGCTGCCAATCGCAGGCGCCGGCACATTTCCAGCCCCGACATGGTCGGACATAGCCAGTCAATGTAGACCCAAACCTTGCCCTCCAGGGGCTGAACCGGAGGAGCATCCTCCAGGGCAATTATCTGCCAATCAGGCCGTTGATGCGTCAGTTCGGCCACGAGAGCCGGCGGCGTCGAAGTCAGCAGGATTGTCGTATTGTCGTACATGGTCACAACGAACTGTCGCTTTCACTGAAAGCCGACAATGCCATGGCGAGGTGACACTTTTGTGATCAAAATGTTACAGATCGGTGGCGGTTTTTGTGCGACCTAGCGGGCACGAGAAGCGATCTAGCGCTGTTCGGTGACGTTGTAACTTAACTGTCAGAAATCTGACGCCAAACCGTCGTGTAAGCTACGCGCAAGCGACACAGACCATCCCTAGAGGCGGCAGCGAGGCCGGGCCGGGGATGATTCGCAGTGGGTACTGCTCCCTGGTCCGACATCAGACACTTGTCACAAGGACTCAGGGAAAGACCATGAACCGCATTCTATCGCGTTCGTCCGCTTCTGCTCTCGCTGTCGTCGCAGCGCTGAGCTTCGTTAATGCTCAGGCCGCGCAGGCCGCCGTAATTCCCCTGGAAGTCGAGGCCATGGACGATGCCATTGTGGATACCATGGGCAGCGCCGAGAACCCCGATAGCGCGGATGCAGCCGCAGCAGGACAAGACACCGGCGGCCTGACCGAAATCGTCGTGACCGCAACCAAGCGCGAAACCAACTTGCAGAAGACCCCCATCGCCATTGCCGTGATGGGCGATGAAGATATCAAGAAGCGTCATGTCCAAAGCCTTCTGGACCTTGGCGATGGTTCCATCCCATCGCTGCGCGTAGCAACCTATGAGTCACGCCAGACCGCTTTGACCGTTGGTATCCGGGGGATCGTTCCAGGAGACGCAAACCAGCCGGCCCGTGAACCGGGCGTGGGCGTGTACATCGATGGGATCTATCTTGCCCGCCAGCATGGGCTTAATGCCAATTTGTTCGAAGTCGAGCGGATCGAAGTGCTGAAAGGTCCGCAGGGCACCCTGTTTGGTCGCAACACCGAAGGCGGTGCGGTCAATCTGGTCAGCAAGGCCCCGACGGGCCAATTTGGTGGCAAGGTCAACGCCGGGGTCGGCAACTTTGGCAGCTATACGGCCGGGCTCCATCTCAACCTGCCCGAATTGGCTGGCTTCTCGTTCAAGCTCGATGGCGTTATCAGCCACCAGGATCCAACTGTGAAGAACCCGCTGGAAGGCCAGACCGGTTGGAACCAGTATCATCGTTACGGCGGCCGTATCGCGACGCGCTGGCAGCCATCCGACAACTTCACGGCTGATCTTGCCTTCGACATCAGCCGGGATGCGAATACCCCGTTTTACAGCCAATTGATCAACTATAACCCGGCCAACTATCCGGTCGCCACGCTGGCCGAGATTGCTGCGAACAACAACAAGCTCCCGGCAGGCAAAATCGCCCCGCTTCCGTCGATTGTGGTTGTTACCAGCGAGCGCATGGACATGGCGGATATTGGCGTGCCGCAACAGGAAAGCATCGGAGAAACCCAGGGCTTCTCCAGCAACCTGAAGTGGAAGGTTGGCGATGCGCTTGAACTGCGCTCACTGACTGCCTGGCGGACCGTGGACTCAGAGCAATGGGATAATTCCGGCGGAGCACATCGGACTCCCTCGTTCCTCCCCAACAGCTCCTTCAGCCGCTATTCTCTCTCCTTTCTTAACGCCCGGCAGTTCAGCCAGGAGCTGCAGGCCGTCGGCAGTGTGTCCGCCCTGGATTACGTTGCCGGGCTTTACTACTTCAACGAGCGTGCCGAAGAAGTGGCTGGAACTCCGAATACCAACAAGTGGAACGCGACTGGAACCGGTTACACCATCAACGACGCGATGACTTGGCAGCGGAGTGCGATCTCGATCTCGCGCGCAAGCTTTGCCGAATCCAAGAGCTACGCCGCGTTCGGGCAATTTACCTGGAATGCTAGCGAGGCGCTGAAGTTCACCCTGGGTGGTCGCTACACTCACGACCAGAAGGAAGGTGACCTTTACAAGGTCAAGAATGTCGCCTCGAGCTATCCCTTTGCATTCAAATATGACCGCTTCGATCCGCTGGCGATCGTGACCTGGCAGGCAGCCGACAGCATCAACCTCTATGCAAAATATTCGACCGGTTACCGCGCTGGTGGAGCGAGCTCGCGGTCGGTCAATTTCGCGACGTTCGGTCCGGAACACGTCAAGTCTTACGAAGTCGGCGCCAAGACGGAGTTTTTCGATCGCCGGGTCCGCTTGAACGTCATCGGTTACATGATGGACCGCGAAAACAGCCAGTTCGATTTTGACTTCTACATTCCGCAGTCAAACGGTACCGTGCTGCACACGCTGGAAACCGTCAATGCTGCTGGAACTACCAAAATCCGCGGGGTTGAGGCTGATCTGACAGTGCGGCCGACGGATAACCTGACAATCGGTGCTTCCTACGCCTACACCTACTGGAAGGTTCCGCCGACCCCGAACCCGCTGGTTGCAGGCAATCCGCTGCAGCCGCTCTATCTTGTCTATACCCCGCCACACGCTTTCTCTGCCAATGCCGATTGGTCGATGCCGCTGAGCAGTGACAGCGACATGGCACTCAAGGTGCATGTGGATGCAAACTATTCGGACCCGCACTATAGCTTCGACAATGAGCCGGTGCTGGTTGACAGCAGCTTCTTGGTCAATGCGCGCCTGTCGGTTGCCGATATTCCGATGTCCGACAACGGCCAGACCCTGACCGTGGCGCTCTGGGCCCGGAACCTGTTTGACGAGGCGCACATTTATCGCCGTTCAAATGCCAACCGCAATCCGATTGATGGTGCTTACAACACCGTGATTGGCGATTACGCCAACTTCAATGCTCCGCGAACCTTCGGCATCGAAGCGACGGTTAAGTTCTAACCTTTGCTCTTGAGTTCCTCCCTGAACTGGGGCGGGGTGCCTGGCACCTCGCCCGTTTTTCTTTGGCTCAGGGTTTGCTGGGCTGGATGGAAACCGGATCCTCGACCCCTTTCGGCAGGACGTTGAATTCGACCGCCGTGCCCTCTTTTAGGTATTGTCGGGCCAAAGCCTGGATCTGCGCCGGCGTAATCGCCTTGAGCAGTTCCTTCGCCCGCAGGTAGCGGTCGATCCGGTCCGGCTCGGTCTGGGCGCGGTCGACAAAGGTCAGCCAGCCAGCATTGGCCTTCAAGGTGTTGTCGAGCCCCTCCAGCACCGGTTCGCGCGCCCGCAGCATGACGTCCTCGCTCACCGGCGCATCGCGCAGTGCCGCGACCGTTTCACGGATGGCAGCGCGGGTCGCCGGCAATTCCTTCACATCGACCGAAGCCGTGACCGAGAAGGTCCCGAAATTGCGCCAGGTCCGCGACGTATTGCTGCTCGCCCCGGGAGAGTAAGCCTTGCCCAGCTTTTCACGCAGGGTGTCGGTGATCTCGATCCGCATCACCCGCTCCAGCATCTGCAGCTGCAGCGCCGCTACCGGGTCTTCGCCGTCCCGCGTCGGCCAGACGAACATGGCCAGCGCCTGATCCTTCGCCCCGGTATGGCGCAGAACATGGCGGCTGCGGCCTGCGGTGAAGGGACGGCTGCGCTGCTCGGCATAAGGGCGGAAATCGGCCTCACGCTGGGGCAGGGCACCAAAGGTGCGGGCGACCATGCCGATGGTGGCCGCTTCATCGATGTCGCCGACGATGCCGATCTCGATCGCACCGCTGCGCAAGCGATCGGTGATCGCCCCGCGCAGCTGCTCAAAATTGAGTTTGCGGTAGTCTTCCACCTTGCCCAGGCTGAAGCGGGGATCGTTGTCCGACAGGATCGCGCCCATGTCGGCCGACAGGGCCGAAGCCGGAGTGGCGCGCAGGCTGGCGAACAGGTTGTTGATCGACTGCAGGAACAGGACCTGTCCTTCCTTGCGGTAGCCCGGGTCAACCACCTGCGCTGCGGCCAGTTGCAATTGCAATCCCAGGTCGCGCGGCGTGGTTCCAGTCAGCAGAACGAAGGTTTCGTCGGTAGAGCCGAAATTGGTTGAAACGGTACGTCCCGCCAACATCGTGTCCAGCTCATCCTTGGAATGCTTGCCTAATCCGCCCAGAGCAAGGACGGATACCATCCGCGTGGCCAGCGGCTGGTCCTTGGTGGCCAGCATGTCGCCGCCGTCTACCGATACCTGGACCAGCACCTGATCCTGTTTGAGATCGGTGCGCCTAAGGTTCAGCCGTACCCCATTGGCAAAGCGCAGGGTGCGAATGCCCAGCTTTGGTTCGACGGTATCGCTGACCACCTGTCCGGCAGGGCCAAAATCGGTATAGCCAAAGCTGGATGCAGCTTTTTGCTCAAGCGGCTTTAGCGGGGCAGTCATGGCCTCGGCCCAAGCCGATTTCAGCCCTTTTTCCCCGTCTGCGGGTGGAGTGCGTCCCTGGAACCGGATCAGCGGGGATTCCAAAGGAATGGCCTCGCGGTCCAAAGCGGCCTGGACCGCTTCCGGAGTGATCTTGGGGATGAACTCTTCTAGCCGTGCCAATGAATTGCTTGGCGTGTCGGGAACCTTGTCATCCATGACCAGCGCTTGGGCTGCGCCTAGCAATTGTGCGTGGCTGCGCGTTGCTTCGCCCTTGGCAGCATTCGCATTGGCGGTGCGGATTATGGCCACCTGCTCTGCAACTTCCTGCGCGGTAAAGCCAAAAGCCATGGCGCGGCGATATTCGATCACCGCGGCGATCATTGCGCGGCGCCATTTGCCGTCGACGGAATCAACTGACAGGTCCGTGCTGCGCCCTTCCTTGAAGATATCGCTGGTGCCGAACGAGGCATTGCGGAACGGCGCTTCGGCTTCGCGTGTCCGGCTCAGCAAACGGCGGTTGATGATCGCGTAGCCAATCTGGCGGAGCAGATTTTCACGGCGCTGCGCCAGCGTGTCCGGCTCCACCAGATAGGTGCCCTGGCGGCTCATCGAGACCCGTTCCGACAGCGCCGGGTCAATGTAGATATCGACCTTGTCCTTTGCGGTGATGGTCAGCGGTCCGGCGAGTGGTCGCGGTTCGGCAGCGGCTTTTCGCCAGTCGTCAAATTTGGCCTGGATCTTTTGCTCGACCAAGCCGGGATCGAAGTCTCCGATGATGTAGAGCGTTGTCCGTTCAGGCACATACTCGCGTTGCCAGAAGGCCTTCAGTCCTTCGGCGGTTGCGTTCCTTAAAGTTTCATCCGTGCCAATGGGCAGGCGCTGCGCCACCTTTGACCCGGGGAAGGAAAAGTTCAGCTGATCCTCGACATTGCGCAGGGCATAGGTGTTGCGGTCCCGCTTTTCGGCCTGGATCACGCCGCGCTCCCGCGCCACGGCTGCCGGACTGAAGGTCAGTTCGCTGGCCGTTTCGCGCATCAGCATCAGCGCGATGTCCAGTAATTCGGGATGGTTGCGCGGCAGGTCGAGCATGTAGGTGGTGCGTTCGAACCCGGTCGAAGCATTGGTATCCGCACCGAAGGCCAGCCCGTGACGTTCAAGCAGCTTGACCATTTCGCCTTCGGGAACATTGGTCGAGCCGTTGAAGGCCATGTGTTCGACATAATGCGCATAGCCGCGCTCGCTGTCACTTTCATCAAGCGAGCCGGCATCGACCTGCATCCGCACGAGGGCAGTGCCTTTCGGTGTCGCGTTCTGGCGGATGACATAGCGCATGCCGTTGGCGAGGCGACCAAAACGGTAGCCAGGATCGACTGGGACGTCGCTCTTTTCAAAAGCCCAGTTTGGTGGGGCGGCCGGTACAGCTGTGCTGGCCACTGCTCCGGGTTGAGGGGCACAGGCCGCAAGGGACAGGATTGAAATAGAAAGGGCTAAGGCCAGTCTGCGGTTCTTCATGCCCTTACTGGTGATTGATCGCCTGGCCAGGAGCAAGTGTTGTTCGTCGGAATATCAGCCGCTGCATCCGACCTGCTCCAAAAATGCCAGATCCTTTACTTGCCCCGCAGCTTGCGATGGGCCGAAAGGTCAAACACTTCGCTGGGGCCATTATCGGTATCAAGCAGCCCCAGGCGGCGCGCTACTTCCTGATAGGCTTCCTCCTCGCCCCCGAGGTCGCGGCGGAAGCGATCCTTGTCCAGCTTTTCGCCGGTGACCATGTCCCACAGACGGCAGCCATCCGGGCTGATTTCATCGGCAAGAATGATCCGGCTGTAATCCCCGTCCCACAGGCGGCCGAATTCCAGCTTGAAATCGACTAGGCGGATGTTGATCGCGGCAAACATACCGCACATGAAATCGTTGATGCGGATCGCCATCGCCGAGATGTCCTGCATCTCTTCGTTTGATGCCCAGCCAAAGCAGGCGATGTGCTCTTCGGCGATCAGCGGATCGCCCAGTGCATCGTCCTTGTAATAGTATTCGATCAGCGTGTGTGGCAGCGCCTCGCCTTCGGGGATGCCAAGCCGCTTGGAGATCGAGCCGGCAGCAACGTTGCGGACGACCACTTCGATTGGAACGATTTCTACCTGCCGCACCAATTGCTCGCGCATGTTGAGGCGCTTGATGAAATGGGTCGGAATGCCGATGTGGTTCAGGCGCGTGAAGACATACTCGCTGATGCGGTTGTTGATCACGCCTTTGCCATTGATCGTGCCCTTTTTCAGAGCATTGAAGGCAGTCGCATCATCCTTGAAATACTGGATGATGGTGCCGGGTTCAGGACCTTCGTAAAGGATCTTGGCCTTACCTTCATAGATCTGGCGGCGACGGGACATGGCATGCTTCCTTATGTCACGCGGACATGCGCGAAACGGTAAGCCCCGGCCAAAGCAATTCCGGCGGAATCGCGGAGACCGGGGCACTCGTTCGCGCCATTACGCCAAATTCGCTGCTGGCGCAATCGGACGGCGGCGTTCAGAATTTCCGAACAATTTGATCCATTTTATTGCACTCAAAAGAAAGCACGGGAACGACCATCTGGTCTCTACAGTTGCTGCGGCAGCCGCCGCCTGGTTGGAGAATGCAAATGAGCAAGGTTCTGGTCCTTTACTATTCCAGCTATGGTCATCTCGAGACCATGGCCAATGCGATTGCCGAGGGCGCGCGTGCCACGGGCGCGCAGGTCGACGTAAAGCGTATCCCCGAAACGGTGCCTGAAGATATTGCGCGAAGTGCGCACTTCAAGTTGGATCAGGCCGCTCCCGTTGCCACTGTGGCGGAGCTGGAAAATTATGATGCGATCATCGTCGGCACCGGCACACGGTTTGGTCGGATCAGCGCGCAGATGGCTGCTTTTCTGGACCAGGCCGGCGGGCTGTGGGCGCGGGGCGCTCTCAACGGCAAAGTCGGTGCGGCTTTCACGTCCAGTGCGACCCAGCACGGCGGGCAGGAAACCACGCTGTTTTCGATTATCACCAACCTGCTGCACTTTGGCATGACCATTGTCGGGTTGGACTATGGCTTCCAGGGCCAGATGCGAAATGACGAAGTAGTGGGTGGAGCACCTTATGGGGTTACCACGATCGCCAACGGCGATGGCAGCCGCCAGCCGAGCGAAACCGAACTGGAAAGCGCGCGCTATCTGGGCAAGCGGGTGGCCGAAACGGCAACCAAGCTGTTCGGCTGAACCAAGCGGCCTGATGTGGAAAGGGCGGGGAGTGACCCCCGCCCTTTTGCATTACTTCTGGCCGAGGAGATTGGCCTTCCAGAACATCAGTTCGGTCCAGAACTGATAGTCGGCGTTTTCTTTCTTGGCGAAGCCGTGGCCTTCGTTGTTACCGATCAGGTGCCAAGCGGTGCGGCCCTTAGCGCGGACCGCGGCAACCGCCTGGTCGGCCTCGCTCTTGGGCACGCGCGGGTCGTTTGCGCCCGTCACAACCAGCAACGGGATCGAAAGCTTGTCGATCTGTGTCAACGGGCTGATTTCCAGCAGCTTGGCGCGCTGCTTGGGATCGCGTTCGTCGCCATATTCGACGCGGCGCAGATCGCGGCGGTAGGATTGGGTGTTTTCCAGGAAGGTCACGAAATTGCTGATCGCGACAATGCAGTCAGCTGCCTTGAAGCGCCCGCCATAGCGGATCGCCGTGGCATAGCACATGTAACCACCGTAGGAGCCGCCCTGAACCGCGATGCGGTCTTTGTCGATCGCCGGATCCGCTTCCAGCCGGTCAAGGAATGCGCCGATATCCTTGACCGAATTCTCGCGCAGAAACGGCCCGTTATCGAGGCTGACGAAGCGTTTGCCGAAGCCGGTCGAGCCGCGCACGTTCGGGTAGAACACAGCGACGCCCAGCTCGTTGAGCAGATAATTGGTACGGCCGCGGAAGCCGGGGGTCGATTGGCCTTCCGGTCCGCCATGGATGTTCACGATCAGCGGGCGCTTGCCCGGGAATTTGGCGGGATCGGGACGGTAGAGGAAACCGCTCACCGGTTCGCCATCAAAGCTTTTCACCTCGACAAACTCCGGTTCGACGTTGACCGAAGGATCAAGCCCGCCCGTTTCGCTTTCGGTCCAGCGGGTAACGGCCAGAGTCCGGGGATCGACCGAATAGGCATCTGCCGGGACCTTGGCCGACGAAACCGTCAGTCCGATGTCGCCCCAGGGCGCGATGCTGACCCCGCCGATGGTGCCGCTGGGCAGGCCGGTGACTTCGCGCACCGACCCTGTTTTGGTGTCGAGCAGCTTGAGCTTGCTCACGCCCGCAACGTTCACGGTGTAGGCGATGAAGCTGCCATCATCGGCAATGTCGAAGGCTTCGACGTCCCACTTCGGTTCCGGGCTCTTGGGCGTGAACTTGCCGGTCTTTAGGTCAAGCGTGCCCAACCGCTGGAAATCGCTACCTTCGTCGCTGGTCACCCACAAGGTACCGTCCGCAGCGAATTGCGCGCCGCCATAGGCAACACTCTTCTTGTGATTGCCGATTGCGGTCATCGCACCGCTCGCCAGGTCAAGCCAGTAGAGGTCGGTCTTGGTCACCGAAACATAGTTGGCCACAACTGCCGCGCCATTGCCGGGGGCGAAGTCCGCCACCGCCCAGCCGCCGCCCTTGACCTCCTTGACCAGCCGGTTCGTCGCGGGGTCTCGCGGGTCCATGATGTAAAGGTCTGAATCAGTGCCATTGCGCCGGGTCGAACTGTAGGCGATCCACTTGCCATCCTTGCTTACCGCATTCAGCCCGTTGCGGCTTTTGCCGTCGGTCAGAAGATTCAGTCGGCCATCCTTCAGCGTATAGAGCTGGAAGAATTCGTTGCCGCCGATGTCCTTGGTGACGACCAGGGTGCCGTCGCCGGGAAGATAGGTGCCGCGCAGCGGCTCGGGCTCAAAGCTGATCTGGCGCCGTGTCATTCCTGGCGCCTTGACCGAATGGAGTTGCGCGACGTTGCCGAACCGGGTGGAGATCAGCATCGAGCGGGTAACCGGGTCCCAATCCACAAACCCGGCTGTGCGAAATTCCATGTAAGGACGCGTTGCCTCCACCAAGTCCATGGGCACCGAAGGGATCCCGTCCGCTTCAAGTGCTGCCGGTTTTGCGGCGATGGAGCGAACCTCTTGAGCTTCGGCTGCCGCTGGAAGAGTGAGCGCAGTAAGCGCGAGCAACAGGTGGCGCATGTGAAATGGGTTCCCTTGTTCAAGATCTTGTTATGACAATGGCTCTGTCTGCCGCTGGCTTGATCGGTGAGCAACTGTTCAATCGACGAAATGCAGTTTCCGACCACATCAAGTGCGATAACCTATTTTGCGCATTTCGCACTGATCTCGATCCAGATTGTGTCTTTTTGACATCACCTGCACAAAATCTGCACTCTGCAATCGATGATTACATGCAGTTTATCCCTGCTCTTCAGTGCATTCGTCGATTCGCGGAGGGGGGTGCGTTGACACCACAGAGTGCAGCGCTATTGCCACAAATCAAAGACTGACCACCCGGCGTATCGGTATGCGGAGTGGCGAGGGTCTGTGAGAAGTTTTGGACAGGGAGTACCCAAATGCGAAAGAATGCTTTTTTGAGTGTCGGCGTTTCCGCTGTTGCTCTGACTTTGCTTTCGGTGTCACCGGCGCTGGCGCAGTCAACCGACCAGGCTGACCCCGCAACCGAAGAGCAGGCCCAGGATCCTGGCGAAATTGTCGTGATGGCTCAGGGCCGCGCGCAGGTGCTGGCGGATGTTCCCGTCGCAATCTCGGCCGTTAACGCGGAAGCCCTTTCGAACAGCGGTGCGAATGACATCCGTCAGCTCAACCAGCTTGCTCCGTCGCTGATCGTTTCGTCGACCGGCTCGGAGGCCAATGGTTCGGCTCGTATTCGCGGTATCGGTACGGTGGGCGACAACACCGGCCTGGAAAGCTCGGTTCCGGTCTTCATCGACGGCGTCTATCGTTCGCGTTCGGGCATCGGCCTTAGTGAACTGGGCGAAATCGACCGGGTCGAAGTGCAGCGCGGCCCTCAGGGCACGCTTGGTGGCCGCAACTCGTCGGCCGGCCTGATCTCGATCTATTCGAAGAAGCCGCAGTTCCAGTTTGGCGCTTCGGGTGAAGCGACCTATGGCAACTACGATTTCATGCGCGTTGGCGGGTCGATCACCGGTCCGCTTAGCGAACAGCTCGCTGCGCGCTTTGATGGCGTCTATGTCCGCCGCGACGGTTTCCTCGACGATCCGAAGAACAACGTCGACGTCAACAACCGCAATCGCTTCTTCGTTCGCGGCCAGCTGCTGTGGGAACCCAGCAGTGATGTCACCGTCCGCCTGATTGGTGATTACACCTGGCGCGACGAACGTTGCTGCGGCGCGATCTATGTCGATCGCAGCGTGAACCCGTACATCGGCGACCTTAACAGCCTGTCGACCCCGTTGTCGCCGCTTCAGGCCACTGGCAACAACATCATCAACGTCCTGCGCGACCTGGGCCAGCCGCTCGCTGGTTTCAATCCTGGTTACGATCGCACGATCTATGTCTCGCCGGGTCGTTCGTTCGACGGCAAGACCAAGGACTACGGTTTCTCGGGCGAAGTGAAGTGGGATCTAGGCGGTGCCACGCTGACTTCGATCACTGCTTACCGCGAATACCGCTCGGGCCAGGCTGGCGACGTGGACTACAGCGCGGTTGATATCCTCTATCGCGCCAATGAACCGGAAAACCTCTATCGCCAGTTCCACACCTTTACTCAGGAACTGCGCCTTCAGGGTGAAGCGCTTGACGGCAAGCTCGACTGGCTTGTCGGCGGATTCTACTCCGATGAAAAGCTGACCGTTCGCGATAACCTGAGGTTCGGTTCTCAGTATGGCCGCTTCGCCACTTGCCGTCTGGTCTCGGGTGGCAGCCTCGGTGCGCTCTATTCGCCGAGCTCGGTTGGCTGCACTGCCGCCCAGCCTGCGCTGTTCGGCGCGGCTTCGCCGGTCATCTGGGGAGCATTGAACCTTCTCGATACCTTGAATGACAAGGGCTCGACCGGTGACGTGTACAACCAGCACGGCAAGAACTGGGCGCTGTTCACTCACAACATCTTCCACATCACCGATAAGCTCGATCTGACGCTTGGTGTCCGTTACACCAACGACAAGAAGGACTTTGACGCGACCTTTGCCAACAACAACACGGTCTGCACCGCCAACCAGGCGGCACTGACCCCGTTGCTGGCAAACCCGGCATTGGCTGCGGTAGCGGGCGGGATCATCGGTCTTTCGTGCCAGGGCAACTCCACCGCTGAACTGAACGGCGTCTCGATCAACTCGAAGCGCGGTGAAGATCAGTGGACTGGTACAGCGATCCTTTCGTATCGCCCGACCGACGATCTGATGACCTATGCGAGCTATTCGCGCGGTTATAAGGCTGGCGGCTTCAACCTCGACCGTTCGGCTCTCAAGTCTCCGATATCCACCTTCGCCAGCGTTGGTGGGGCACAGGCTTTGGTCAGCAAGCTGCAGTTCGAACCGGAACTGGTGAACAGCTACGAGCTGGGTGCAAAGTATGCGACCGGTCCGTTCAGCCTGAGCGCCACGCTGTTCCGTTCAGATTTCAGCAGCTTCCAGCTGAACACCTTTAATGGAACGGTCTTCCTGGTGCAGAACATCAACGGTTGCACGACCGGCCTGAACGGTGCCGATCGTGATGCCAGCGCCACGACGGGTGCCTGCGCCGCGTCGGACGTCAGCTGGGGCGTGCGTTCCGAAGGCGTTGAGCTGGAAACCTCGCTGGTTCCCGCGCAGAACGTTCGCGTTGCAGCTGGTGTGACCTATGCCAACACCAAGTATCGCAGCGATCTGGTGGGTACCAACTCGGGTGCTCCGCTCGATCCCGCTCTGCGACTGTTGCCGGGCAACCGGATGTCGAACGCTCCGCAGCTGGTCATCACGTCCAGCTTCTCGTGGACTCCGGATATCGGCAATAATGGACTCTCGGGTCTGTTCTATGTCGATAGCCGCACCAGCAGTGACTACAACACTGGTTCGGACCTGTTCCCGCAGAAGGCTCAGGACGGGTTCTCGCTGGTCAATGCCCGCGTCGGCGTGCGTGGCCCGGACCAGAAGTGGGCACTGGAGCTCTGGGTCCAGAACCTGTTTGATAAGGACTATGCCCAGGTTGCGTTCAACACCTCGTTCCAGGCCGGTGGCGCTGGGGCGCCGTTTACGGATGCCGGCAACTATCCTGGCGGGCGTCAGCTGTTCTCCCACTTCCTGGGCGAACCGCGCACTTACGGTGTAACTCTCCGCGGCAAGTTCTAAGAACTTTGCTTGCAGGTCAGAATTGGGGGGCGGCGTCTTTGACGCTGCCCCCTTTTCTTTGTTGATTGAGAGGCACGATGCTGGGCGTTAGGACGGGCGCCAAGGAGACTTTGTTCATGATCCGGCACATCCTAATCCCGCTTGCCTTTCTTGGTCTGGTCGCGCCGGCGTTTGCGGCGCCTCCGGTTCCGGCTGACAACGCAGGCGAGACACTTCAAGAGAAAGTGGAAAGGGTCCTTGCCCAGGCGCCAAAAGGGACGCGTTTCGGATTGCTGGTGACCGACGAGCGCGGCCGCGAGATTGTGGCGGTAAATCCTGACCAGCGTTTCATTCCGGCGTCGACAACCAAGCTGTTCACGACAGCTGCCGCCTATGCCGTGTTATCGGGGATCAATCAGCCGGATGAGGCGGGCGGAGCACAGGTCTGGCTTGAGTCCGACGGCCGCCAGCGCAAAGGGGGGCAGAATGTGGTCCTCTTCGGTCGCGGTGATGCGCGCATGTCCAGTGCCGCGGATTGCAAGGTCAATTGCCTTGCCCAGTTGGCCGATGCAGTGGCCGCTGCCACCCGCACGGTCCACGATGTGATCGGGGATGATACGCTATGGGCTGATCAGCGCTGGGTTCCAGGCATGAGTTGGAACAACATCGGGACCGATTCCGGAACGGCGGTATCCGCGCTCAACCTTGACGACAACGAATTGCGGATTGCCGTGTCTGCCGGCTCCATCGGGAAAGCGCCGGTGGTTCAGATCCCCAGCTATTTTACCTTGCGTAACCAAGCTATCACCGCCGCACCGGGCAGCAAGACACAACTGTTCGTCGAGCGCGCGGTCAACGGAGCCGAGCTGCGGCTTTATGGGACGATCGCCGCCGATGCTGCGCCATGGTCGGACCGGCTCGGGATTGACGATCCGGCGCATTATGCGGCCTGGGTGCTTCGGGAGATGCTGCTGGCCCGGGGCGTCAAGGTGAACGGGAAAGTGCGCGTTCGGCACCGTCCAGCGGCCTTGGCCGATTTGCCGGACAGTGGCGCCCCTGTACCGGTCCTTGCTTCCACGACACCGACCCCTTTGGCCAGTCTGGTTCCACCACCCGTTGCCGAAGATGTGGTGATCATCAACAAGGTCAGTCAGAACCTTCATGCGCAAGCCCTGTTCCGGCGGATCGGTTCACCAATCCTGTCCGAACAGGGTGCAAGCGCAGCGCAGCGCAAAGTGCTCGAGCAGGCTGGAATTCCCGCCCTAGGGTTCGAATTCTGGGATGGCTCCGGAATGTCGACATACAATCGCATCAGCCCGCGGGCGGCCATTGCTCTTCTCCGCTGGACGCAAGCTCAGCCGTGGGGGGCGCAGTGGCTGGCGTCCCTGCCGATCGCGGGCCGCGATGGGACCTTGAAACGGCGATTTGTGGGGACGCTGCTCGAAGCCAATCTTATCGGCAAGACCGGTACTCTTAATGCGACCAACGCCTTGGTGGGGATTTTCACCACAAGCCGTGGACAGCGGCTGCACTTCGCATTTTTTGCCAATGATGTTCCGGCAGGGGCTTCGGCTATCCCGACGATGGAAACCGCCTTGGCACGCATCGCCTCCGATTGAACTTTTTGGACTTCGATTGTTGCGATCCTGCAACAATTTGACGACAAATCCATAGCCCGCCTTATTCACCGGCGGTGGTCTGAAAGGTTGGCGGGAGTGGCATAAGCATTTGCATTGTTGTAGGAATGTGGTTGCTTAAGCCATACCTGCAACGGGGCAAAAAATGCCACAGACCATAC